>JBBSOB010000415.1:0-2303 GCA_038260205.1 Phormidesmidales cyanobacterium | reverse complement strand
CCGTCATTCGGGCCGTCCGCGTTGATGGGAACGAGCTGTGATGCCATTGACCCAACGTAGACGAACGGCGCTCGTCCTGCCTGCGATTGCCGCTCTAATCTTGGCTGCTGACTTGGCCGCACCGGGATGGGGCAGCTTCCCTAACCCGGGGTTCTGGACAAAGGCGATAGTCAACGGCGTGGCAGATCAATTCGCCAATGCCGATGCAGTGAACCTAGACGATGCCCGCTTAAAAGGCTGTGAGGGAGAAACCAGCGCCACCACTATCACCGATACACAGGCCGCGATCCGAAACTCACTAGAGGGTAAAACCTCATCGTTCGCAGTGCAGGCTCTTGGCTCACCCGCCTGCCAATTCGCTAACGGTAGTGTCCGCTGGCTTCTAGAGTCAGGACTCTCGCTAGATGCCTCAGTAAACTCAGACGGAACGATTGAGAATGCTAACCTACGCCGCTAAGAAGATATTGCAGGGCGATCGCCAAACTCAGATCCCCGATGAAGCGATCGCGCCTGATTTTGACGAGCTTTCCCCCGACCTTCGGTATAAGTTGCTCCAGAGCCGCGCGGCAAAAGGGTGGTTATTTAATGGCGGCTGCTACCTACTCGCCGCCGCACTGCTCGCGCCGGTCGCTGTCCCTCAGTTAAACAGTGCCGTTGATGCTGCGATCTCTCAGGCCATCGGACTGAAGGAAAAGGTTGATACCGCTACCGAGTTTATTAGCCCTGATTTTGCCGCACCAGTACAGAAGGGTGAGACTATTGCAGGCCATCTAGTTACGTCTGGTTATGGCTTTCGTGATATCACGAACCTGCCTGCTGGGGCCAGCGCCGACCATAAGGGCGTTGATTTGGCTACCGAGATTGGGACGCCAATCAAGGCGATTGGTCAGCCCGGTTCTAAAACTAAAGTGGACTGCTCGACTGATGCAAACGGCGGTGGCCATGTTGCCAAAATAGAACCGCAGTCTTTTCCTGATCTAACGTTTCAGGCACTGCATTTACAGCCGGGTAGCTGTAAAACTGGCTTCTACACCGCTGGTGAAACAATTGCGCGGACTGGCGATACTGGCATCGGTGCGCCACACCTTGATTGGCGGCAACGCGACCGTGCAACTGGCAAACACCAGCACCCGCAAAAAATGTATTTGCTTTGGGCGCTGACAGGCCGCGAACCCAATGCTAATTTCACGCGCATTGATATTCTGCGCAATGCCATCGTTACCCAGGAGTCAGCCGGGGACGCTGCGGTTGTGAATCGGGATAGCTCAGCTTTGGGGCTAGGGCAGGTGATGCCGGAAAACCTCGCAGGCGATCGCCGAGGTTGGGATTTTGAAGCGTTAGGAAAAGACCTCACGCCCGAGCAGTTTCTAGCCGATCCAGATGCCCAAATCAAAATCATCAATCACCAGCTTGCAGGCGAATACCAGAGACAGATTGATAGTGGTCATAGCGATGATGAGGCGGCGCGCCGGACTGCCGCTGTTTGGTATTCAGGTAACGCTGATCTCGCCGACGATACTAAGCCGCAGCATTGGAACGGTGACCCAGACAAAGACTATCCGAGCATTAAGGACTACTCAGATGAAGTGCTTAATCGGGTACATCAACTCAGACTAAAGCAACTCGACAACTGAAGTCGCTACCAGGGCAATTGTCTCATTCGCGACGACCGCATCAACACACCTTAGCGGCTTAAAACATGAACCTAGATTTAGTAAGCGCAGGCATTAACGAAGAATATTTAGACTCACTCAGTTTCGGGCAACTAGAGGTGCTAATTGCCCGAGCTTCTTTTTATGAGGTAAGAGGCTACACGGCCTACATGATTGATGTCTGGAATTCACAGGACTTCGATACCGAAGAAGAGAAAGACTACTGCTGGCACCTATATGAATACTGTGTGGAGCGTATTCGAGCGCTGCAAACCGTAATTGGTTACGGCCCTGACAATCCCCATAGAAGAGCGTTAGGTCAATGACGAACAAATTGCACTAGCTAATCACACTCACCCTAGCGGGTTTGCTGCTCTGGCCAAATACGACCGAGAAGTTTTTAGACAGCGCCGCTAGCTGGACAGGTCAATCGTTTGAGATCTTTCATCATTCCTCTGACTGCCGCTATTGCAATGTGGCTACTGTCTTTCGTGGCTTGGTTGTTACCCCACCTGCTCATTTTGATATCAGCTTTCTATGTGACTCTAGGTGCGGTTGCATGGGTGCGACAGCGGCAACGGCTGTAAGACCTATCTGAAAACTGAACAAAGACTTTAGAGAAAAATATGAAAATCTTAAACACCGCCCGCT
>JBBSOB010000414.1:0-2374 GCA_038260205.1 Phormidesmidales cyanobacterium | reverse complement strand
CTAAACCGAGAAGACTGCTTAAAGCTGCGCTCTAGTCGCCCCAACATTTGGTTAAAGACCTCAATTAGTTCAACAAACTCTACGTCGGCGCTCCCTACCGGCACCTGCTGATCGAGGCCCTTGGCCGTTACTTGCTGAATCACGCTTGTTAGCTTACGAACTGGCTGTAGCGCACTCCCGGCTAGTACCCAGGCACCTCCTGCAATTAATAACAATGTCCCTGGAATAGAGACTAAAAAAATGTTGCGGATAGTCGCCATATCCTGATCGATAGTTTGTAGACTAACTGCGATCGCTCCTTTACCCTCCTCAGATTTCACCATCTCAATTCGCCAGCTTTCTGTCGCCGTCTTCCGCGTAAACGGCGGCGTCAGCCCCTTGAGCAAACCCTCTTCAGACAAACTAATCGGCGCGCCCAGCAAAGCACTCATATTCAAAGTAGCGCTACCCAATTCCGCCTTACTCATGGCGTAAACGGTTCGCCCCCGACTATCTATCGCTAGCAGCGTAATCGGCGTATTCTCCGACGTATCCAGCTCACTCCGCAGCTCCTGTCCAAACGTCTCCCACCATTCAGGCGAGCGAGGTAGCATCATCTGCTGCACCTGCCCCTTCAGCTTAAAATCGAGACTGCTCACTTTTTCAAGATAAATCAGCCGCCAGGCAATCAGGCCAAAGCTCATCAAGGCCCCACCGGCCAAAGCCACCGACAGCAATGCAATTCTTAGCCGGAAAGATCTTAGCTGCACCTAACCATTTTCTAGCAAAAGCTAGACCTCCAAACGTCCTCTCAACCTAATACAAGATGATTAGCTATTGTTCTTGTTCAAGGTTCGCTGAGCCAGCCAAACCATGACAGCCGCCGCGACCACAATAATTACGACCTGAGCGACGGGAGCGAGCCAAGTTCCAATTCGCTCATATTCGTTGCCTAAAAAGTAACCGGCTAGCGTTAAAAAAGCTGTCCAGAGTACGGTGCCCGCGATGGAGTACAGCAAGAAGGGCGCAAGCGGCATACGAGTGACGCCAGCGGGAATAGAAACATAAGTTCGAATCCCTGGAATCATCCGGCAAATACCCACTGTCCAAGTGCCGCGCTTAAGAAACCAACGCTGCGCATTGTCTAGATCTGCGCTCGAAAGACCCACCCAGCGGCCATAACGATCTAACAGTGCCTTTAGACGATCTAGCCCCAAAGACAGGCCGATGTAGTACCAAAGTAATGCGCCTAGCACTGAGCCAACTGAGCCAAAGGCGATCGCACTCCACACATTCAGATCGCCCTGCGAAGCCGCATAGCCTGCCAATGGCATCACCAGCTCAGAAGGAATCGGCGGAATCAAATTCTCCAAAAACATCATGAACGCAATGCCCCAGTAGCCGAACGCAGTAACGGCATTCGTTACCCAAGTTAAGATGTTTTCAGTCATAGATTCAGTCATAAATACGGTGGCTTACTCCGAGCGGTGTTTTTTTTGCGCATGATTCTTTAAAACACCAATCATACAGGTTGAATCTATCTACCTGGGGCTAGATTCAGCATTATCGAGATTTCTGTAGACTCTATTAGCGATTTAAGAACTGGCGATTTAAGAAGATCGCTAGTCAGATCAATTCCGAACAGATCAGTACAGAACAGTTCGCAGATCAATTCGCCAAATCGCACAGATCAATTCGCCAAATCGAGCGTTGCTAAACGCTGTAACCCTAAAAAACTAAAATATGTCTGAAATTCAAAACAAAGTTGTCATTATTACAGGAGCTAGCAGCGGATTAGGAGAAGCCACTGCGCAAAGACTCGCCGCGAGAGGAGCTAAGCTAATGCTCGCTGCAAGAAGAGAAGACCGGCTAAAAGAACTCGTTTCTAAGATTGAGCAAGCAGGCGGTACCGCTCAGTATCAAATTACAGATGTCACCCAAAAAGATCAGGTAGATGCCCTAGCCGCAGCGACCAAAGCCGCCTACGGTCGCGTCGATGTTTTAGTTAACAATGCCGGGCTCATGCCACTCTCACCTTTGGACGAAGCCAAAATAGATGAGTGGGATCAGATGATCGATGTGAATATCAAAGGCGTGTTGTACAACATTGCGGCCGTGTTACCGATCATGAGAGCACAAAAGTCTGGCCACATTATCAATCTCTCTTCGGTCGCGGGCCATAAAGTCTTTCCCGCTGGCGCAGTTTATTGTGCAACGAAGTTTGCCGTAAAAGCAATTTCCGAAGGCATTCGACTGGAGGCCAATGGCGAAATTCGCTCTACTAATATCTCACCGGGTGCCGTTGATACCGAGCTGACGAGCACTATTTCTCATGATGAAACGGCTAAAAATGTCGGGACAATGTACGACGTGGCGATAGATGCTGATGCGATCG
>JBBSOB010000413.1:0-2539 GCA_038260205.1 Phormidesmidales cyanobacterium | reverse complement strand
GACAGAGACTCACTAAATCTGGATCGCGGTTGGTGTACTTACCGCAAGCGCCAGAAATCAACGAAGATCTCACCGTACTCGATCAGGTCTTCGCCGACTGCGGCGAGCAAATGCAGCTCGTACGAGAGTATGAAGACCTATCGCACAAAATGTCCCACGCCTCAGGCGCAGTCCTAGATCAGCTCATGAATCGTCTGGCTGTAGTCGGCGAACAAATGGAAACGCAGGGCGCTTGGGATTTAGAAACTAACGCCAAAATAATTCTCAGCAAACTCGGCATCGAAGACTTTGAAGCGCGAGTAGGCGATCTGTCGGGCGGATATCGCAAGCGCATTGCCCTGGCAACTGCTTTAATGAGCGATCCTGACCTGTTGCTGATGGACGAGCCGACCAACCATTTAGATGCAGAGTCGGTGGAATGGCTACAGGAGTATTTAGCTCGCTTTCGAGGCGCGATTGTTTTAATCACGCACGATCGCTATTTTCTAGACAACGTAACTAATCGCATTATCGAAATTGACCGGGCCGATCTCTATACCTATTCGGGCAACTACGCTTATTACCTGGAGAAAAAAGCAGAGCAAGAGGCTTCATCTGCTAGCTCTCAGCAAAAGTTTAAGGGGATGCTGCGGCGAGAACTAGCCTGGCTGCGGCAGGGGCCAAAAGCGCGCAGTACGAAGCAAAATGCGCGGATTGGTCGAATTGAAGAAATGAAGGACAGAGAATTTAAGGAGACGCAGGAAAAGGTAGAGATTGATACGCCAGGACGGCGAATTGGCAAAAAGGTAATTGAGGCCAAAAATGTGACGATGGCCTACGACGGGCGGACGTTGATTAAGGACTTTACTTACGAGTTTACGGGGAGCGATCGCATCGGTATCATCGGCGGCAACGGTGCAGGCAAGTCTACCTTGATGAACATCATCACCGGCCAGCTAGCGCCAGACGCAGGCTCAGTAGACATTGGTTCTACCATTCACATCGGTTACTTTAACCAGCACTCCGACGAACTGCTAGAAGCCCTCAACGAAAATCAGCGCGTCATGGACTACCTCAGCGAAGAAGGTGCCTTCGTCACTACCGCCGACGGCAGCCAAATCAGCGTCTCACAAATGCTAGAGCGCTTCCTCTTCACCGGCAATCAGCAATACACACCCATCCACAAACTATCTGGCGGCGAAAAACGCAGACTCTTCCTACTGCGGGTTTTACTCAGCGCCCCTAACGTCCTCATCCTGGACGAGCCAACCAACGATTTGGATGTCCAAACCCTCACCGTTTTAGAAGACTACTTAGAAAGCTTTAACGGCTGCGTCATCACGGTTTCACACGATCGCTATTTCCTAGATCGCACTGTGCAAGAGATTTTTGCGCTAGAACCCGGCGGCAACATTCGTCGATATCCAGGCAGCTATTCTGTTTATCTAGACACGAAGAAAAAAGAAGAGTCGGCAGAAAAATCTGCTCAGAAGAAGCAAGCCGCAAAAACCGAAAAGAGAACGGCCACTAAGCCTGCGATCGCTCAGTCTAAAAAAGTCTCTAGCAAAGACAAAAGAGAATATGCCTCTTTAGAAACTAAAATCCCTAAATTGGAAGCAAAAAAAGCGGAGTTAGAAAAGCTGCTATATCCCGAGCCTCCTAGCGACTACGAGAAGCTACAAGAACTCTCAGAAAAAATTGCAAAGGTCTCTGCGGAGATCGACACCGCAACAGAAAGATGGATGGAACTCGCCGAACTAATCTCATAGACGAGCCAATTTCATAGACGAGCCAATTTCATATAACTGTGGAAAAAAAGAATCAACGCGCCATTCGGTCTTACGGAAATTGGCAATTGTTGACCAATCTTTTGACTGTTGGCCTGCACGTATTCACCTTTGGAAAACGATGACCAAAACAATTTGCTAATGCAGCGCCCTACCCAACTTCTCAGCAGATAACAAAAAATACCGCAAAGGTGATGACGTGACCCTTACGGTATTTTCAGCTTTATTGTGAGCGATCGAGAGCGGCCTATCTCAACGTTAGTTTGGCTTTAGCAGGCGGCATCACGACCTTGGTTGCCAACCCGACAGACTTAAGTGCATTTATGACCCACCAAGTCGGGTCTATTTCCCACTTCGTCAAGCCAGCTTTAGCCATTTTAGGAAACGTGTGATGGTTGTTGTGCCAGCCTTCGCCATAGGTGAGAATAGCTGCCCACCATAGGTTACGTGCGTTGTCTTCGCTGGAAAAGTTGCGGTAGCCAAACATATGGCAAGCCGAGTTAATCAGCCAAGTGCAGTGCCACAGCAAGACGGCGCGAACGAAGATACCGTAGATGACAAACGACCAGCCGCCCGCCGCGTAGAGCACAAGTGCAAGGGGCACTTGCAGCGCGAGGAAATACTTATTGAGGAAACGATAGTAAGGATCGCGAGCTAGATCGGGGGCGTTCTTTGAATAAATCTCTGGGTCGAACACCTCGGGCTTGAGGCGAAACATCCAGTTCATGTGGCTCCACCAAAACCCTTTGGTAGCAGAGTAGGGATCTTTCTCG
>JBBSOB010000412.1:0-2576 GCA_038260205.1 Phormidesmidales cyanobacterium | reverse complement strand
TGGTGGCCCACCGGCTGGCACTGGCTGCGGCGGCTACGTGACAGGCCAGACCGTAAAGCTTTTGAAAGAGCATCACCTACTCGAAGATACCGACGTAGTAATCTTCGACGTATTAGGCGACGTTGTTTGTGGTGGGTTCGCAGCGCCTTTGCAGCACGCGCACTATTGCTTAGTTGTAACCGCCAACGACTTCGACTCCATCTTTGCGATGAACCGCATCGTCGCGGCCATTCGTTCCAAAGCCAAAAACTACAAAGTTCGCTTAGGCGGCGTCATTGCTAACCGCAGCGACGGCACCGACCAAATTGATAAGTACAACGAGCGGGTCGGACTTCACACCCGCGCCCATTTCAAAACAGTCGATGCCATTCGCCGCAGCCGCCTGAAGAAGTGCACCGTCTTCGAAATGGAAGACTCCGATCCTGAAATTCAAGAAGTCCGCGATGAATATTTGAAGTTGGCGAAAGGCATGATTGAAAACGCCGAGCCGCTTGAGATTGAACCGCTCAAAGACAGAGAGATTTTTGACCTGCTTGGCTTCGAGTAATCGGCGATTAAGCTTATCGGTTCAGTAAAAAGGGGTCTGGAGGCGCTGCTTTCAGGCCCTTTTTTGATGGAGGCGTTTTTTTACGATTCCACAGATTGAAAGTGCGATCGCGGCTATCTAGCCTCTATCAACAGCAGAATATTGAGCCACTTACACCTAGGGACAAACAAGACTTTGCAGCATCCACTACTCAATTTTGGTAGAAAAACTCTCTCGCAGAAGTTTCAGTCAATCAGGCACCAAAAACGGTTCACAATCTCTTCGTTTACGACCGTAGCAGCTGATCTCTTTCAGGAGGCAATCGCTCGCTAGTGTTAACAGCGCCATCTTATGCAGCTAACACAATATTCATCCAGCTATGCCGTGGTTCTAATCGATTAATCTCTATGTATAAAACGGGCTGAGCACGATGAAATCCTCGCATTAAGGAGAATTTTTGTTTTCGCAAATGCAAAACCGATTGCTAGCGAGCTGTGACAGTTAGGAAAAGCATTCGACCAGCTGTAAGAATATGGGCGAGATATTTGTGTGAGTATTGCTACTCTTCAAAGCGATCTATCTCTGGCATGTTCGTGTTCGGAAGTTATGGAGATAGGGCGGATACCATCCGCCCAAGGAAGACCCGCGCCGGTAAGAACAAAACGCTTATTTCGATAGACTAACTTCAGCAGCAGCCCTAGCAGCAGAAACACTGTAGCCATCAACTTCGCTTCCCTTTAGCGCCGCCTCGATCAATCCCAAGAACATCGGATGCGGCGTATTGGGCCGCGACTGAAACTCCGGGTGAAACTGACAGGCAATGAAAAACGGATGGCTCGGCAGCTCCACAATCTCAACCAAACGACCATCTGGGGAGGTACCGCTGATCATATAACCTGTCTCTAAAAACAGATTGCGATAGGCATTGTTGAACTCATAGCGATGGCGATGACGCTCGTAAACCACCTCTTTGTCATAAAGCTTTCGCGCCAGCGTATTCTCTTCTAGTCGGCAAGGATACAGCCCCAGTCTCATCGTGCCGCCCAGATCTACCACATCTTCCTGCTCAGGCATCAAGCTAATTACCTGATTTTTAGCCTCATCGTCAAACTCCGAGCTGTTCGAGCTTTCGAGTTTAGCAACATTTTTTGCCCACTCAATGACCAGGCACTGCATTCCCAAGCAAAGCCCTAGAAAAGGAATCTTTTGTTGACGAGCGTATTCAATGGTGCTGACTTTTCCATTGATGCCACGAGCGCCAAAACCACCCGGAACAACAATCCCCGCAACACCCTCAAATTGCTTGGCCGGATCGTCATTTTCCAAATCCTCGGAATCTACCCAGCGAATTTTGATTTCGGTGCGGTAATTGGTGCCTGCATGTCGCAAGGCTTCAGTCACCGAGAGGTAGGCATCGCTGAGCTGAACATATTTGCCTACAACGGCAATTTCTAGGGTACGTTCTGGGCTGTAAAGACGATCTACTAACGTTGACCATTGAGTGAGATCGGGCGATCGCGCTTCCAAATTCAACAAACTCAAGCTCTGCTCCGCCAATCCCTCCTGCTCCATATACAGAGGCACCTCATAAATGCTCGGCGCATCCTGAGCCGGAATCACGCAATTCAATGGCACATTACAGAAGCTAGAAATTTTCTCCCGCATCTCGACCGAAATCGGCTGCTCACTGCGACACACCAAAATATCCGGCTGAATACCAATCGAGCGCAGTTCCTTTACCGAATGCTGCGTCGGCTTGGTCTTTAGCTCGCCCGCCGCCGGAATCCAGGGAATCAGCGTCACATGGATATAAATCGCATCATGGCGGCCTACATCCTGCTTAAACTGCCGAATCGCCTCCATAAACGGCAAAGACTCAATATCGCCCACCGTACCGCCAATCTCCACAATCACCACATCCGGATTGCGATTGCGCGCCACCCGATGAATACGCGACTTAATCTCGTCAGTCACGTGCGGAATTACCTGCACCGTTCGGCCTTCGTAGTCGCCGCGCCGCTCCTTATTAATGACCGCCTGATAAATTGCA
>JBBSOB010000411.1:0-2645 GCA_038260205.1 Phormidesmidales cyanobacterium | reverse complement strand
TGCACGTCGTATTCATGCTCCTACCGATGCTAAAAAACGTGGGCAGAGAACGTCATGGCGATATTTTACGCGAGGTTGCCAGCCTGGTAGATGCAGGCAATCTTAAGCCCCTGATCGATGAAGAACACTTTAGCTTTTCGCAAGCGGCTCAAGCACACGACCGCTTAGATCAAAATAAAGCGATTGGGAAGATTGTGCTGACGCATGGTTAGAGGAGGCGATCGCTTACGACATCTTGCGACATAAGTGTCATAAGTGGATGTCGCCTTCCAATCGCTGACCCAGCCGGTAAACTAACTGATTGGTATCCCCTTCACTTTGCAAAAGCCCCTTGTCTACAAGCTGTTTGAGATCTCGCTGAAGAGTTCGTCGAGAAGGAGCGGGGCAAAGAGATCCAAAGGTCTGAATAGTTAGACTGCCATGTTCTAGAGCACTTGCCAAAGCTATCTGCTGGCGGGGGTTCAAGCTGTGCTGCCGGGTGACGGCTGCGACCTGGGTGGAAGTGGCAGCAGCCAACTCAGTGCTTTTATGACTGCCCAGGTGAGGCCGAAGGTAACCTGTTAGCAGGGACTGAATCTCCCTGTATAGCTGAGCGCGGTGGGCGGCGTCACTTCTCAGCGCAGATAGCAGCAGCGCATTGAAAGATCGATGACATACCTCAGCTAAAAGCTCACTTCTCTCATCCGACAGCGCTGCGTTTCTCATCCGCAGCATCCCCGCAAATCGCTGGATAAAGCCATCATCAACCGCATCGTCGAAGTGAACGAACATCTCTGGAGACAGGTAATATTGAACATAGACAACTCGGTGCCCGAGATCTTCAAAGTAATGGGCATACGTCTCTACCATCTGCTGAACCATATCGGCTAGTGGCTTCTGCATGAATTCTGGCGTCATCATTCGCGTGTGAGTTGCCTCAACGCCCTGTCTATGACGCTTTTCGAGTTCGTGGAAAATGGCGAGCTTATTGGGGAAAAAGCGATAAAGGGTGCCGACTGCGGTTTCGGCGCGTTGGGCGATCGCATGAGTCGTCGCCGCATCGTACCCCGCCTCCCAAAACACCTCAGCAGCGGCCTTCAAAATTTGCTCAACCCGCGCCTGACTGCGCTGCTGCTGCGGCTGACGGCGAAAAACTGAATCTTTCAATGCCCCCACTCCTTGACAAACTTAGAACCTGTGAGCTTATATAAAACATGAGGAATATGTCATGTTTTGGATGTGCACACCCAAAGACTACCTCGTCAAAATCTCATAGCAAGGAGCTACTTACAATGTCGATGCTTATGGGGGCACCCTGGTTATTAGCGCATAATTCCATGTTATCGGTGAATCAGCCGCTGAAGGTATCGCTGTACGGGCACGACTATGTGCTGTGGAAAGACAGCAATAACAGCGTTCAAGCCCTGCCTAATGTCTGCCCTCACATGGGCGCGATGCTCTCTGCCGGATGGTGCGAAGCCCAATCGGATGGCACTAGCAAAATCGTTTGCCCCTTCCACGCCTTAGAATTCGATGCGCAGGGCTGCACGGTTCTGCCAGGCGGCCTAAAAGATAGCCCAAAGAAAACCTTGTCTCAGATAGAGCCATTAGAACTCATTGTTCAAGGTGACTTTATTTGGTCGTATGGCAACGCCGAACCGACGATGCCTATTCCTAATATCCTTAGTGAGGTGGCAGAAAACTACGAGCTAATTGGTGCTACGGGCGACACCAGCGTTGCCACACCGCTCCTGCCCATGCTGTTGAACATGCACGACTACAACCATCAAAACGGCACCCACCGAGAGATGTTTCGCATTAAAGAAGTCCAGTTCGATAAATTCATTGACGAAGGCCACCATTCAGAAGCCTTTATGAAGATGCCCAAGGCATCGCCCACTCGTCAAGAGATACTGAAAAATCCAGCCGTTCTGATGATGCCAAAAATTATCAAAGCGCATTTGGATAACTACTTTCCCTCAATCGTCGTTTTTTGGGGAGAAACGGTCGCTGGCCCGGTGGCTCAATGTCATTTTTTCATTCCTGAATCGGCTGAGCGCACCCGCACTTATGTTCTCTTGTTCGCACAAGTCAAGTCTCCGGTATTCAGACTCCTGAAAAGCTCTTTTCTGAAGCTGGTCGCCACAGTAATTGAGCAAGATACGGATATTTTGAGTAAGCTTTATCAGGATCAGCCCCAGAAAATCAAGCTCAACAATGAAGTGGGCATGGACTGGGTACGGCGTAATTTTGAAAGCTGGCCTATGGTCGCTGAGCCCAACCTATCGCAATAGTCTCTCCCTATGCAGATCCCATCGGTCAACCTGTCTCGCCTTCAGCAGCTCATTCAATGGATAGCCCGCCCTTACGATTTTTTGGACAAGTGCGCAGAAAAGTACGGGGATGTCTTTATCGCTCGTCTCTTGGGCTTTCCGCCGCTGGTGATTATTAGTAATCCGCAGGCGATTAAGGAGATCTTTGCGGTGGATGCTAAGCAGTTTGATGCGGGCAGAGGCCAGCAGATACTTAAGCCGCTGCTCGGGGAAAATTCTTTGGTTTTGCTGGATGGCGATCGCCACAAACGCGACCGCAAACTGCTCATGCCTCCTTTCCACGGTGCCAAAGTCAAATCCTATGGGGACACCATCTGCCAGATCACTCGTGAG
>JBBSOB010000410.1:0-2719 GCA_038260205.1 Phormidesmidales cyanobacterium | reverse complement strand
CAGTCTCGCCAGGCCGCGCTGCTGTCAATCTCCACCGAACTCGACTTCGGCAACGGCCTCACCACCGATGCCTACGATCAGCTCCTAGAAGAAACCCGCGAAGCCCTCAAAAGCTACAACACCCAGCTCTCAGGAATCGACCAGGCCTACAACGACTTCCAAGATCTCGAAAAAACGTTAGCAGACATGTCCGATCGCATGTTAACAGGTGTCGCCGCCCAATTTGGCAAAAACAGCGACGAATATGAAATGGCAGGCGGCACGCGCAAATCAGAACGACGGCGATCGCAACGGCCAGCAGCAGATAAACCGGCTCCTGCATTGGTGTAGCTACAGAACAACGCTCCGTCAGTCAACATAGCGGCGTGTAGATACATCTATACGCCGCAAGTCACTATTTTCGCAGCAATTCCAAATTCCAACTTGCAGACACCTGAAACCCCTGATTCCTCGTGAAAATTCAGCTATTGCGGAGGGGCTGATCGGCTGAAATGGCGTGGGTTGGTTTTGAATTTGGAATTGCTGCTATTTTCGTTAATTTGTTAAAATCAACGATGAGCCCAAGTTAAAGGATTTTGACAAGTGGTGCAGGCAGCGTCTCATGTATCCCAGCTGATGACAATAGACGACTATCTAGCTTACGACGATGGCACAGATACTCGTTACGAATTGGTAGATGGGGCACTAGTAGAAATGCCTGCTGAAAGCAACGTGAATGCCCTCATCGCCAGATTTTTACTGTTTGAATTCGCAAAATATTTTCCTATTCCACGTATCGCTTCCAAAGATACTGAAATTGCAGTCACCGGAAAAAGAGCAAGATGTCGTCTACCAGATCTGCTAATACACTCAGAAGAATCCTACGCTGCTTTGATGAATTCTAAGCAAGCTGTTGTATTACCAGATATGCCACCGCCAAGCCTAATCGTTGAGGTAGTTTCTCCAGGTAAAGAAAATCGAGACCGAGACTACCGCTACAAGCGTACAGAATACGCCGCCAGAGGCGTTTCAGAGTACTGGATTATCGATCCAGAAGCGCAAAAAATAACGCTCTGCCTGTGGGTAGAAGGGCAATACGAAGATACGCTTTACGAAGGCAGCCGCACAATACAATCGACCGTAATAGAAGCCTTTGCCCTGAGCGCTGATCAAATCTTGGCCTTTGGACAACCTGAAAACCGCACACCGCCCAGCGCGGGATAGTCAGCCACCCGTACTCGGGCAGCTTAGCCAAATAATCGTTTTGCCAGAACACAATCACCTCTATCTCCTTCGGAGACGCTCCGTGACGTGAGGGCCAATTGGTCGCATTTCTACAACATACCGTAAATTGTATAGCACCTATGCTTACGCGCGATCAGACTCCTACCGAATAATCCAACAGCCGTCACATTGCTGAAGAACCCGCTCGCGACTGACGGTTCGCTAGCCACATCACCAAATAATAATAAACCGTAAACAGCACCCCCGAAAACAGCTGCCCGCCCCAAGGCCCGTGCCAAAACTGAAACCAGCTATGCCCCCAATACACCGAAGCCACCGCCAACAGCATCACCCTCGGCACATTAAAAATCAGCGACGCCACGATCCCAATCGCAATAAACCCTAAAATCCGCAGCCAATTCTGCTTCAAAAATAGACCCATAATCAGCCCGGCCACCGCCATCGTCAGCGCCATATCAAACCCATTGCAGCCCCAGTAAACATCCACCGCGCCCTCCGGAAAAGTCACGAACGAGTCTGCTGCCGACGCCTGCCACCCCACCCCCCCTTAGTGACACAGCACCAGCCTGCGCCATCAGCCTTTCTAAAAACTTGTAGGGGGTTACCGCCTCCCACAGTAGTCGCGCCGTCACCGCTGGCTGAGGATACAGCGTCAGAAAAACTGATATAGCCAGCATCTTTTGCTCCGCAAAAAACTTCAGCCCCCAATGACTACAGGCTATACCCACTAAAATTAGGCCCCATAGCAGTGCTTGAGGCCATATTGCAAACCGACAAAAAGGAAACAAACCCACTCCGCAAAGAATGAGCACATGACCCAGTAAGCGATCTTCTTCAGAAGCCTCTAGCGAAGTCAGTTGCTTATGTTGTTTCCATAAAAGATAACCGCTCAACCCTACAAAACAAGCCGCCAGCGTAACCCCATCGGTACTCTGCGGGCCGCGATCTAGCAAGCCGCTCATCCAGGCCGGAAGATACCAAAGCCCCATCGATAGCCCCAGCAACGTTAGCCAGCCATGAAGACTCCTGGTACAGCTTCGCAGCCCAGACAGAACCGATGCTTTCCCTATCTGCCGGAGACGAACCATTTTATCCAACCTCTTCTAACAGCGGTAGTAAGTACCTATACACAGGTAATTACAGAACAGTTTTCAAGAAACAGCTGCATAGCAGGCATTTCTGTAAAAGTGTCGTGTAATTGATTATGCATGACTACTTATTTCTATGAATTGACTCATCGGCCACTAGCCATTCGTCGAGCACTCGTCAGCCCAAACCGGCCTAGCCCAACCAGACCAGCGCCTACAGCAATCAAATTACCGATACTTGCTAGCCCTGCCTTAGTGATCCCAGTCTGGGCATTTTGCTTCAGTTGCTCCGCCTGACTCGTCAGCTGCTGCTCCGCCTGCGCAATTTGCTCTGGGGTAACTTCAGCCAGCAGCTCAGGACTGCCCTTACTCTCCTCAATCTGCGCCTGAAGCTGCTCCGCCTGAGT
>JBBSOB010000409.1:0-2742 GCA_038260205.1 Phormidesmidales cyanobacterium | reverse complement strand
TTCTAACTGGTTTTGCCATGGTTCTTAGCGTTGTTCCTGGTTGGCTTGTTCAAAGGGTTCAGATGAAATGTAGTTGTTTAGCTGCAAACTCTATCGAAAGATGAATTACCCAAAAACTGAAATTCACCCAAAGGATTTGGCAAAATCGGGTTGCAAACTACGATTTTCGAGCAGTTTGTCAATCTGCTCTCTCATACAAAAACGCGCACTGATATAAATCAGTTCGCGCTGCGACTAGTCAGCATCTGCAGAAGTCCTGCCACTTTCGTGAAGCATCGCTCGCAGTAGACCGCGTTTCCAACCTGACACCAGGCCAGGATGCGCAGTCAAGCCGACTTTCAAAAGCTACTTACGAGGCGGCTTCTTTTTACCTGCAATGGTTCGCTTGCCGCTGCGACGGGTGCGGCTGTTAGTGCGAGTCCGCTGACCACGAACGGGCAACCCCAAGCGATGACGACGGCCTCTATAGCAACCGATATCTATCAGTCGCTTGATATTCATGTTTATCTGACGACGAAGGTCACCTTCAATCAGGTAGCTTTCGACGGTTTCTCTTAGCTTGATTACGTCAGCGTCTTCGAGATCCTTCACGCGGATGTCAGGGTTGACGCCCGTTTTCTTAAGGACTTCATGAGATCGGCTAAGACCCACACCGTAGATGTAGGTCAAACCAATTTCAATGCGCTTGTCTCTTGGCAGGTCAACGCCTGCAATTCGTGCCACCGATGTTTCTCCCTCGTTACCCGTTAATATTGTTGTGTAGTGCTGTTAGCTCTAACCCTGGCGCTGCTTATGCTTGGGATTAGTGCAAATGACCATTACCCGACCACGACGGCGGATAACCCGGCACTTTTCACACATTCTTCGAACAGATGCGCGAACTTTCATGCCCTAAAATTTCCTATTTACTCACAGAATGGTTATCGTATCAGAAGATCTATGGAACCAGCAAATTAAGTTCCACAGATCTTCGGTTTTTTATTCGGTTTTCCCAGGTTGTCTGTTGCCTATGCGCCTCTTCGGAGTGCGCCTTCAACCTGCTTAAATTCTTGCTCTAGGCGATCTTGTAGCTTTTGGGGAACTGGACGGTTGGGGTAGGAGCTGTAGTGACCGGCTAGGGCATTGAGGGCGGTGCGCATAGTTGCGAATGAGCTTAGGTTAGCGATGTTTCCATCGCGGCGATAGCGAGAAGCAAATTCGTTAATTCTCTGTTTGGCTTCAGCCTGAAGTTCTACTTTGTCCGGAGCGTCGGTGGGTAGCGCAATAGATTGTCTGAGACTGTCGATGAGCGCGATGGTGTCGTCTTGGTAGTTACCGCTGAGTCCGTCGGTGGGTGTACCGATCGCACTACAGCCGGTGAGTCCAATCGCGGCGACTAGCACTAGCGCAAATAGGCGCGTCAATAAGTTTTTCATAGTTCTCTTTCTTTTTTGGGAGTTTAGAGTCTACGACATCTTATCTCGCTGCGGGACTCACAAAATAGCCCCGCCAGAGAGATAAACTAAAGATGGGGATCAGGCGGGGTAGATTCTTAGGCGTCGATTGGGTTCGTCGCCAAAGCTCAAAGATTTGAGTCGGTAGTGTTCGGCTAGCTCGTGCTGCATTTTGCGGATTTTAGGCGATCGCGGCAACAACTCCACCGGCTGACTCTTCGGAATCACAATTTGCTCTACAGCCAACCGCGCTTCTTCCAAAGCTTCCAGTTCGTCATTCGCGCCGCTGCGAGAAAACAGCTCTAGATTAATCGCTTCGGCGGCCATATCATCGTCGTCGAGGTCGAGCAGGCGGCGGAGCGATCGCGTTATCTGCGGAATGCTATTCGACTTCACCGTATACACCGGAATCTGCCGGGCTTGGGCGACGTCCTTAAGTTTGGAATGGTTTTTGATATGCGATCGCAAGGCCAAGACCGCATCCGCTGACCCCAAATCCTTGGTAAATCCCACCGGCAAAGACAGCGTACTCACCACATGATCTAACTGCTGACGGCTAATCCCATAGGCATAGATTCGAGTGGTATTCGGATCAAACGCTTCCTCCTCCTGCGCCCTAGCAGGCGTCGCCAGCTTTCCCAGCGAATCGTCCAGTAAAGCCTGAAAGCTCTGGCGTTCGTCCTGCTGAAGTAAAGAGGGTCGACTCGCTCGCTTCTTCTTACCAAAAATATCAGAACCGAGCGGATTCATCTGCCCTGAGGTACGCCGGCCGCCTGGAGTTGCCACATTCGAGCTAATAGGTCGCAAGTTCCCGGCACTCAGCCGCCCCTTGCGATCCGAACGCATCGCAGCCGTTGCCAATCCAGACTGACTAGACAACTCGTTCGTCACGATCACCTTATTGTCTTCGCCCAACTCGCGCACCTGCTGACTGGGCACTCTTCCTCGCAGCAGATAATCTACGGTATCGGACACATCTTCATGCACCACCCACCGCTGGCGCTCTAGCATCTCTACGGCAATATCAAACGTTGGCGGAGCCTTGCGCTCTAGCACGCTCTTTTGACTGCCACGACGCCGCGCTTCATCATCACCTAGCGTCACCGACTGAATGCCGCCCACCAAATCAGAAAGGGTCGGGTTCTTAATCAGGTTCTCCAGTCGATTGCCGTGGGCGGTGCCGACAAGCTGCACGCCTCGCTCAGCGATTGTCCGAGCGGCCAAAGCCTCTAGCTCAGTCCCAATCTCATCAATCACGATCACTTCTGGCATGTGGTTCTCCACCGCCTCAATCATCACCTGATGCTGC
>JBBSOB010000408.1:0-2770 GCA_038260205.1 Phormidesmidales cyanobacterium | reverse complement strand
TGTCGGCGCAAACCTAAACTTCTTCCCAATGCTTCCGCTGGGACTTCAAGGAATGTTGCGCCGAGTCTCTTCTTACAATCCGGAGTACGTCGACTTGAACGTGCTCGCTAGCTTAGGAGCCTTTTTAGTCGGTATCTCTACCCTGCCTTTCATCGCCAATATGATTGTCTCGGCAATGCAAGGGCCGCCCGTCGGCAACAATCCCTGGTACGCCACCGGGCTAGAGTGGACAACCAGTTCGCCGCCGCCCCAAGAGAATTTTGAAACCATCCCTACGGTCACGCTTCCTCCCTACAGCTACGGCGATCCGCGCTATTGCGTTCAAGATCCGAGCAGCCCTTATTAAAACGCCGCGAACCTGTTATGTCACAAGCATCTTCATCCTCTCCTGGCCAATCTCCTGGTCAATCTCCTGGCCAGACACATCACCAAGATGAAAGCCCCATAGACTTACAGTCTTTTCGGCGGCGATTACCCTACTGGCTTCAGCGCTTTATCCCTAGCGGCGGCGGTCAGCACGAAGATCATCACGGTAAAAATCTGTTTGGGATGACCATCTTTCTGCTGTCAGAAAGTATGGTGTTTGTAAGTTTTTTTGCCACCTACATCATCCTGCGGTTAACAACAGCAGATTGGTTGCCTGCGGGTATTAAAGGCCCAGAAGCATCTCCAAGCGTTATTTTTCATACGGTTGTATTAGTCTCTAGCAGCTTTGTAATTTACTTTGCAGAGCGCGCCCTAAAGCGTCGAAAACTCTTGCAGTTTCGCCTACTGTGGCTGACTACATCGGCCATGGGCATTTACTTTCTCGTGGGAGAGTTTCAGGAGTGGCAGGGGCTAGACTTTGGCCTTACGACGGGACTTGTCGGCGGTACTTTTTATATTCTTACGGGCTTTCACGGGCTGCATGTGGCGACGGGCATTTTGCTTCAGTTCATTATGCTGTGTCGTTCTTTTATTCCGCATAACTACGATAAGGGACACTTTGGGACTACGGCGGCTTCGCTGTTCTGGCACTTTGTGGATGTCATTTGGCTGGTGTTATTCTCTCTAATCTACATTTGGTAAAAGCATTGCGATGACTGCGATAAATGCTATTCAATTGTCTGAATCGAAGCTACCTACCGTGATTGTAGGCGGCGGCTTTGTGGGTCTTTTTACAGCCTTGCATCTTAGCCACCGAAAATATACAAATCCCGTTATTTTGATCGATTCTCAATCAAACTTTGTCTTTAAACCGCTCTTATATGAATATCTAACCGAAGAAATTCGCGACGATCAGGTGGTTCCAGCTTACGACACGCTTTTACAAGATAGCGGCATCACTTTTGTGCAGGGCAAGGTAACCCAAATCAATCTGGATCAGCATCGCGTCACCCTAGACGATCAATCGAACTATCTCTATCAGCATTTGGTGCTCGCGGTCGGGAGTACTCAGAGCTACTTGGGCACAGAAGGCGCTGAAGAACATGCGTTTTCCTTTCTCGATCAGGCGGATGCGCGATCGCTCAAACAGCATTTACAGCGCTGCTTAAAAAAGGCCAGCCAAACCACAGACAGCGCTCAAAGACAACCCCTACTCACCATCGCAGTTGTGGGCGCAGGCCCTTCTGGCATCGAAATTGCGGCCACCATGGCCGACCTACTGCCCGACTGGTACGAGCAGCTAGGCCAAAATGGTCAAGACATTAAAATTGTGCTGATCAACCATGGTGAGGACATCTTGAAAGGAGATGTAAATGCTCATCTACGAGAAACCGCTTTGAAGGCGCTCAAAAGCAGAGCGGTTCCGGTAGAACTGCGATTGGGTGTGGGCGTTAAGTCAGTTAGCGCCGATGAGCTTTTTTATCAGGCAAAGGGCGAAACTTCTACTGAACGACTCAAAACCGCAACGACCATCTGGACAGCCGGTACAGCGACTAATCCGCTCATAGAATCCTTACCTCTACCCGACTCAGCTCGCGATCGGCACCACCGTCCGCTGGTATCGCCCACTTTGCAGCTACCCGATTTTCCAAACGTATTTGTAGCCGGAGACTGCGCCGCTGTCCAACCCGATCCGCAGCCTGCGGTGGCGCAAATTGCCTATCAGCAGGGGGCCGGTATTGCTCACAATTTGATTGCCCTTTCTGAGGGTCAGTCTCCTCAACCTGTCCAAGCTTCTATGCGAGGAACGTTGATGAAACTTGGCATTCGTAGAGGCGTTGCTAATATATTCAACAAGGCTCAAATTACGGGGGAAGCGGGCGATATCATTCGCAAAGGGATCTATATAGAAATGCTGCCCACCCCAATTCGCGACTTGAGGGTGACGGCTGAATGGCTGAGTGATGAGGTTTTTGCGCGGCATTTGCCTTCTGTTTCTGAGTCATCTGAACTTGAAGATGCGGGGCTAGAAACGTCTGAAACCGCTAAACGTCAGCATAACGGACTGACCGTTTGGGTAGGCGGAATTGCGATCGCGCTGATTTTACTGCTCGGCCTCGGCCTAGCAATCAGATCACGTCAACCCTCCCAGCCTGCGCCTGCACCGACCCAGCCTCAATCTAAGCAATAGGTGTCAATAGCCAGTTATAGCAAACAGCGCAAAGATCAAGGCACGTCTATAAACGCTTGGTCAACGACCTGGCGAAAGGGTTGACCTGATTGGATTTGTTTACGCATTCGGTTCTTCAAAACAAACCATCTTTGCTCAATTGGGTTCAAGTCTGGTGAGTAAGGCGGTAAATACAACAACTGACAATTGGCCCGCTTGACTAATTCTTCTATT
>JBBSOB010000407.1:0-2802 GCA_038260205.1 Phormidesmidales cyanobacterium | reverse complement strand
GATGAACGGTTTGATGGCGAAGTAGAAGCCGTTGTAGACCTGAGTGACGTGCGTCCGGCGGGCGAGCAGCTGAAGGGATTTGGTGGGATGGCCAATCCGGTAAAGCTGCCTGAACTGTATGAGCGCTGTGCAAAAATTTTGAACAACGCGCTGGGTCGTCAGCTTAATTCTATTGAGTGCTGCTTGCTAATTGACGAGGCGGCGGCTTGTGTAGTGGCTGGAAATATTAGGCGTAGCGCGGGCATGAGACAGTTCGACAGCAACGACGCCATTGCAACCGGGGCAAAGGAAAATCTGTGGCAGCAGGACGAGAATGGAAACTGGCGAATTGACCCAACTCGTGATGTGCTGCGAATGGCTAATCATACGCGCGTGTTTCACGAAAAGCCTTCGCAAGCAGAGGTTTTAGAGGCCGTTCGTAAGCAGTTTCAGTCGGGAGAGGGAGCCATTCAGTGGGCAGGAGAGGCAGAGCGGCGAGCGCAGGGGAAAGGGCGCTACGGTCTAAACCCATGCGGAGAGATATTGGGTCAGGATTTTCACTGTAACTTGGCTGAAATTCATCTTAACCAGATTAGTGCGAGAGATACTCAGGCCCAAGATGATGCGTTTAGAGCGGGTGCGATCGCCGTTGCTGCGCTGCTAAACCACGAGTTTATGGAGTCTCGATATCAGAAGTCGCGCGAGGAAGATCCCATTGTCGGCGTTTCCTTCACAGGATTTTTTGACTTCTGCGTGAAAGCATTTGGCGTAGAGTGGCTGGAATGGTTCACCGAAGGTCGCCCCGATACGATCAAGGGCATTGAGTTCAAAGCTCAAGAACAGGCGTATTTGAGCCGGTGGAAGCAGGTGGTGAATGAGACGGTTTGGGAGTATTGCGATCGCCATCACATCCGCCGTCCCAATCGCTGTACAACCGTACAGCCTGCTGGAACGAAAAGCTTGCTCACGGGCGCATCTTCCGGCTGGCATCCGCCAAAAGCTCAGCGATTTATTCGTCGAATTACATTCCGAAAGGACGATCCGGTAGCACTGGCCTGCATCGACTACGGCTATTCTGTCATTCCTTCTCAGTCTGATAAAGATGAAAATGGAAACTTGCTCAACGATCCGTTCGACCCGCGCTGCACCGAGTGGCTAGTAGAGCTGCCGGTGGAAGTGGATTGGGCCAACATACCGGGGGCCGATGAGGTTTCGATTGAGAACTTTTCGGCTTTGGCGCAGTTTGATTTCTATATGCAGGTGCAAAAGCACTACACGGCGCATAATACCTCAGCTACTATTGAGCTAAGAGAACATGAAATTGAGCTGTTGAGCGATCGCATTCATCAGGCCATCGAAAATGACGAAGGCTACATCTCCGCAGCGCTGCTAGCTCGGTTTGATGACGTGCAAACATTCCCTCGACTGCCGTTTGAGCCAATTACAAAGGCTCAATATGAAGAGATGCTAGAGGAAGTAAAGGCGCGCCGCGTCACTGAAGACTTCCATACAGCGCTTGAAAAATATGATGCAGGCGAGTTGGTAGAGGCCGGGCCTGCGGGCTGTGACTCTGATAAGTGTCTCATGCCAGAAAAAGCGCCTAGTTAGTATCACAAATCGTTTAGCCATCAGTTTTGATTGATGAGGGCGGGAATACTTCTTTGGAGGTGTTCCCGCTTTTTTGGGTTTTTCTGACGTGACCTTCAGGAATACGACTTAAACACAGGGTGTCTATAATCAACATCAAACAAGGTGTTTTCGAGTTGATCGGCCCCCTACATCGTCCCCCTATAAAGAGTGAGTTGTGCAGTCAGTTTATTGGTTTTTTCTAGTTATTGGCGGTGCCTTCGTCGTTCTTTCTACGATTGGAGGAGACCTTTTTGACGGTGCGGACGTTGATGCCGATTTGGATTTAGATGTAAATGCGGATTTTGACCTAGACGCCGAGCTTGATGCAGATATAGACGCTGATGTAGATACGGACGCTAACTTTCAAGTAGATACCGATGTTGACTTACTTAGAGATAGGCGCAAACGGCGATTTCCCAGATGGCTATCTATTTTATTAAGCTTTAAGTTCTGGACGTTTGGGGGCTGTTTTTTTGGTCTCGCAGGCATTTTGCTAAGTGCCACTCAACCGGAATTATCGGGTCTGACGGTGCTGATTTTTGCGCTAGCTACGGGCGTTATCTGCGGTGTGGCGCTAGTCAGTGCGCTGCGAGGGCTAAAGTATCGGCAGGTTGATAGTTTGGTACGCAATGAAGACTTTGCTGGACTAATTGGCACTGTGGAACTGCCTTTTGATTCGATGAGTAAGGGCAAGGTGTTTTTAGAAGTGGGGGGTAGTACGCTGCATTTGGTGGCGCAAACTGACGAAAAAATCGAATTTCGGCCGGGCGATTCGGTGTTGGTAGTAGGCCGTACAGAAAATAGGCTTTGGGTGGTTTCTAGTGACCATAAGCTGCCGAGTTAGAGAGGTTGAGCTTACCTCATTGATTGATTATTTCTCTGATTTTATGGAGTTGCATGATGAGCCAATCATTTTTTCAAAGAGACCTGAATCTATCGACTCAGGATGTTACGCCAGCATATTTGCAGGCTCAAGTCGTACCGCTCGCTCAAGTTAATAGCCCCCAAGAGCGAGAAATTGGAGCAGGGGCGATCGCAGGTGGCTCAGCGATTGTGCTGACCCTAGTTGGGTTGGCAGCGGCGATCGCCTTGATCAAAACCAGCCTCAGAATCTGTAAGCCCAACGAAATCCTGATTATTTCGGGCCGCCAGCATAAACAGGCAAGCGGTAAGTCAGTTGGCTATCGGGTCGTT
>JBBSOB010000406.1:0-2906 GCA_038260205.1 Phormidesmidales cyanobacterium | reverse complement strand
CTGCGAGTTCACTGGTTAGCGCGGGTGGTGAATAGCGATCGCTACTGTTACTTTCGCCGCAAACGTTCCCACTCACTCACAACAGACCCGAAAACAGGATTAGACTCTCCGGCTAGACAATCACTTATTGGGGCTATTAAGCAGCGAGCGATCGCCAACCGTCAAGCAGCCGAGGGTCAAAAGTCTTTAGACTCGATGGATCTAACCCCATTGCAGGTCGCACCGGCTGTTGAGTTGTTGCATATATGGGGGCCTTCCTTGCGATGGCAGGTACAAAGCTAGACATTATCATTCCCATTAAAAATCGCTCGACGGTTTTGCGCTGTATTTCTACCCTATTGTCAGAAATAGCTCGCTGCGAGGAAATCTGCTTAGGGCAAGTTCTGCTGTGCGATGGGGGATCGCAATCTACCGATTGTCAAGCTCAGATGCAACAACTTTCTCAGCTTGCACAGGTGAAGATCTTAGCCTGTCCCCATCTAGGCTTTAACAAAGGCTGGCTAATTAATCAGGGATTGGCCGCTGCGACAGCGCCTTTAGTTCTGGTCTCAGATGTAGACATTCTATGGAATAAGGCCGCGCTCAGCCGCTTAGGGATTGCCGCCGCTAGCCATCCAAGGTGCCTTTACTCGGTCAAATCCGTACAAGAATCTGAGGCCAGCGCAGTGGCTCCCCAACGACCCCGCTATGCCTATTGCCTTGAGCAGACGCCCGCAGGCAGCGCGGTGAGAATCTATTTGGCACCGCCCTCATTGACGCGCGATCGCCCAGGCTGTGGCCTGCTGTGTGGTCAAAAAAAACTATTTCAACAGGTAGGGGGATATCGTCATTGCTTTCAAGGCTGGGGCTGGGAAGATCAAGATCTGCTCATTCGCGTTCAGCTATTAGGCGTTGAGATCGCCGAGCTAGGAACCGTTGTTCATCTCTCTCATGGAGACGATCAGCGAAATCTAGAAAATAAACAGCCGCCTGTGCAAAGCCGCGATCGCAATATTTTACGCTCCCTAAAAAGAATTTCTCAAGGTAGACTGCTAGGCGACTTATCTCAATTCGATCCGGCGGCCTTGACGCAGAGCCGTCAACCTTCTCGCCGCGCTATTAATGTTGACTACCCACCCACGCTGGCCCATGCAACTCACCCTAATTACGCCTTATCGAAATCGTCTGAATCATCTCACTAATCAATTAGCCTGGTGGGAACAATATCCGCACAAACAGAGGTTGCAATGGATAGTGGTCGAAGTCACGCGATCGCCCTCCGCCGCCTTGCAGCAAATGCTAAAAAAATCTCAGGTAACCTACCTCCATCTGCCCTGTGAAGGAAGCTTTCACAAAACCAGAGCGCTCAATTTGGGCTTAGGTCATGCTCAAGGAAAGATGATCGCTGCTTTTGATGTGGATCTAATTCCTTTGGGCAATACGCTAGAGCGGCACTGTTGGTTAGCCGCGCGTTCTCCTCACTGCCTGCTCACGGGTTACCGGCTGATGGCCGCAACCGACACCGTCAATTTAGCCACAATCAGCCAATCTCTTGAGCAGGCAACCACAGCCTCAGAAGATCAGCCAACGGCTTTGCGAAAACAGTTGCTCAAAGGAGAGCGCTTCGGCGTGATGCCACTGTTTTCCCACAGCCGACTTTTAGCCATTAGCGGATGGGATGAAGCTTTCATAGGCTGGGGCGCTGAAGATCAAGATCTAATCGAACGCTATCTGGGCACCGATCGGACACTTTGCCGCTGCCCTGAGCTAACTTATCTACATCTACAGCATCAACCCACCGCTGATTGGAACGTCACAGAATTGACAGAGCGCAATCGGGCCTATTACTACAACAAGTAGGCAAGTAGGCCCAAAAATAAGCGGTTGTGCCTCAGTAAAATGTGGGATAGGTCACGACATCGTTTCAAACCCAAGGGCATATGGTCAATCCAGCCCGTTGAGCAGTCGTGTCTTTATTTCGGCTATGTTGCCATATCCAGTTGAAATAGCCAACAACTAAACGAGCGGTTACTTCAGTTGTTCCCACAGCTTGCTGAATTTGTTCGGTCGTCGATGCCACCGCCCGGTTTGTTGTCGAATCATCCCATTCGTACGTTCTAGACGTTGCGTATTTTGCTTGCCTATCAAGTGAGTGACTTCAGCGGATAACACGCGCTCATAGCCGCCCCAATCGTCTGTACACCAAAGCTTACAATCCGTTTCTCCATCAATTCACTTTCATCGGCGAGGCTAATGCCCAACCAGCAATCGCCGACAGCTATGTCTCCCGAACTGCATTGTTTTTGCTGCTTGCTCCGGCTTTACGCCGAGAAGACCTCGGCGCAGGCGGTGCGACTTTTTCACAAGTGACCACATCTCATCGCCCATAACTTGATCACAGTCCACGTCTTTAACGTCTTCAGCGGCTCTCCCGAAAAAGAAGCAAACCCGTCCGCCAACCTGGACGGAGCGCGCGATTATGGACGGTACTCTCTACCAGTATTCTCTACCAACTGAAGAACGGTTGCAACGGGGGCGACTTATCTAAAGATTTGCCGCCATATTCGACTGTCTACTGGCACTATAAGCACTGGCGAGAAGCAGGCGTGTTCGAAGAGTTGATACGCGTATTGCACGAGGAGATTAGAACCAAGTAAAAAAAGCCTCAATGGACGTAATGGCTATGCCCCTGAGCGGATTAGAACTGAGCTAGCGCGAGTGTATCCAAACATTTGCAAGAAGCTACGCTTTGAGCTATCCCCAAAGCCGTCTAAAGCAGAAAAAGCAGCGCTGGGCAAAACCGGCTTCATACCGATTGAGGCGAAATGGGTGATAGAACGTTCAAACGCTCGGATGGAGCGTTGCAAAAGCTTGACTAAGAACTTCGATAGAACGCTAACGAACGCAAAGGCTAGAATTGACCTGTG
>JBBSOB010000405.1:0-2941 GCA_038260205.1 Phormidesmidales cyanobacterium | reverse complement strand
AGGCTGAGGAGGAGCGATCGCAAAAACTCACTTTTGCCGCTCCCTGTTGTTCCGCCCACCAAAAAATGACAGGTATTAGGATCTGACAAATCCGCCTCTATCAGCTGACCTTCTAAGTTCACGCCAATCGCAATTTTGGCAGTGGCGTCATTTTGCCCCGAGCTAGAAACATAATCGCGAAAGACCGCCGTTTGCCGGTCGGGGCGAGGTAAATCCACGCTGATGTAGCCTGCCTGCGGAGCCATCAAGGGCGCATTGTCTAAGCCCAAGTGGACGCGCAAATCGTCCTCAAATTTGAGAATGGTCGCAACGCGAACGCCCGCATGAGGCTTGAGCTTGACGCGAATAAACGCCGGGCCAAGCGCTGATCCTAAATAATCGACGCCAACGTTAAAAGATTGCAGCGTTTCGACTAGCTGCTTTGCCATGCTGTCGGCGGCAGGCGTAATGCTCATCGGCCGAGGGGTGGGTTTTACAGGCGGAATGACTGCGGCTTGTTTTAGCGTGGGAATTATCGTGGGGAAATCAAATGGTTCTGAAAAATTAGCGGGTGTTTTAACTGGCGAATCTGCTGGCCGCGAATCTGCTGGCTGCGAATCTGCTGGCCTCGGCTCTACGTTCAGTACGTCGGCCGGTACCGGAACTGAAGCGTCAACGGTAAAGCTTTCTGCTACAGAACCCGCGAGTAAAGGCGGCGTGTTTTCTAGGGGCGCAGGATCGGGTGGGAGAATTTCGGGCATTGAGACTGCGCTGGTCTCGAAATAGGTTTCGCACTTGTTCTGCTGTGGGCAAATTTCGCAAAGCTGAGGGTGCGGCGTTTTGGGCGGTGGATTTGCATTGGGCGGCTGCCATGCTAGCCAGGATCGCATTTGCTGTAGTTTGGGTGGAATTAGCTGATGCACCGATTTTTCTAGCTGATCCCAGGAATATTCAACGCCTTGCCAGTCGGGTAATACGCTGTAGACGGCGGAGTTGATATTGACCTGAAGCTTTTGCTTGAGCATGTAGCTATAAAGCGCCACTTGTGCGAGCTGAGCCGCCGGATCGGTTGCCTGATAGGTTTTGTATTCCACCACGCAAAGCCGCTGTTTTGCAAAGTCGTAAACCAGGCTATCGAAGCGACCGTTGACGAGCTGTTTTTCACCGTTGGGCAAATCAAACTCAAACTGAACCGACAGCTCTTGCGCTAGAAAGGTTTTGCGAATGACATCTGGTGGCTCGCAGATTTGGCGATTGCTCACTAGCAGTTCTGCCCAGCGGCGAATGAGTCCGGTGATGCCTTCCCATAGCTGGTTGAGGCTAGCGACTTTGTGGGGCGCAGTTTTAACGGTTTGTTGTACGAGTGGAAAAAATACGGTGCGATAGAGCTGCTGCTGGATTTGTTGGGCGATCGCTTCAGAATCAAGCTGGGCGGCAGGTGGCGTGAATAGAGACGCGATCGCTTCATCCGAACAAATCCGCTCCACACAGTCATCACACAGCTTATGAAAAGCCAACCCAATGCCACCGCCCGCAGACTTCGACGCTCGAAACATCGTCATACCACCCTCGTGATGCCCCAAATACATCAGCCGAGGGCATTCGAAAGCCTCACGAACCTTAGTAACGCTGAGCGAATTGGGGGGGTGGGAAGAAGCCATCAGCGAGATTGAGTATGCAAAGGTCGTTCAGCCAATTATAGCGAGACCCAACGGCTAAGCAGGCACGTAGCATAGGAGCTGATCCTTGGGCTTAGCATTGGGATCGAGCATTTGGATTTGGTTGCGATCGCACAGCGAATGAATCAGACTAATAACCGCTGCCGAGTCGAGTGCAGGCGTCTGCTCTTGAGTGTTTTCTACCAGTACCTGCATTCCCATCAAAGACTGCGTAGTCATCAGATTCAAAATGTAGCGCTCTGCGGCTGCAATATCTCTCGGTGAAGGGCCAGGGGGTTTGACTGGCTTAGGCTTCTCTCTACTTGCTTTACTGGATTTAAGCGAAATAACCTGGGGAATGTCCGCTGTATCTGCTTTGGTTTGAACAACGCCTAACTGCTGAAGCAGCGTACAATTGTCCAAAATGCCGCTTTCTCTGACGAACGTTTGCAATTCTTCTACGTTCGGCGTTTTAGCACCAATGACAAGCTCGCCGCCTGCTGCTGCGTTCACCAGCCGATGATAGGTTTCCAGATACTGCACCGATTCTAAGTCTGGCTTGAGATAGACATTTTTACTGCCAGAAAAAATCTCTTCAAATAGCTGGTAGCCTCTATTGCTGCGTGTGCCGAGTTTTTCTTTGCGGATGAGGTAAATGCGATCGCGCGTTCGAGCCTCGTCTACTCTCCCGCAAGCTCTCATGATATGAAAAAAGGAAGTCAGGTTTGCATCTTCTGACCAAACAACACAAACTCGCCCCGAATGCTCGTGACCTAGCGAATAACTGGTAAAGGTAGGGCTAGGCAGAATAGCGCGTTGAACTTTTGGTATCTCTAGCGCTTCTAAAACCTCTTGCAGCCGACGAATCAATTCTGGCGAAGAAAACTGAGAGATTCGCCGCAGATGTTTGCCAATGTCTTTAAATTCTTTTTGCCACATTAGCTCGAAGCTGGCGCGATCGCTCTCCGGTGAAGACGGCGTTACAGGCTCAGGTTCTACCGCTCCAGTCTCCTCATCAATTACAGATTGAGCTGGAATAGCTGGCAACTTGCCTGTTTGCTTAATGTCACGGATTAGCTGTTCTGCTAGCATCAGCGCTGAACGTGGATCAACTCGGCCTCCCGGATATTTGTGTTCGAGCCAATCTTTTGTAAGCGGTGCAATAAGAGAACTAGGCGTCGGGCTAGCTTTCCGATGAATTTGACTCAGGCGCGAAGCCCAGATAGCCGCAGCTTGGTCTAGTGTTACACTGCGAAGCGTTAGCTGCTGATCCACACGGCCACGATCAGCGATATCAATATCTT
>JBBSOB010000404.1:0-2955 GCA_038260205.1 Phormidesmidales cyanobacterium | reverse complement strand
TTCGTCCAAGACAGTCACGCGGCGAACGTCGAGGTCTTTGCGATCGCCATCGAGCACAAAGGTATGAGTCCCTTCGAGAATAGCGGTCAACTTTTCGGCAGACTCATCCGCACTGTAATGCGAAATAACGAGATCTACTTTGCCTTCTCCAGCCAAGGCGTAAAGTGCCATTTTCAAAATGTGGGTGCTGAGCTTATCCTCATTCGCAAACGGTAGATAGTTGCGCTGGGTCAATGCACCTTCTCCAACCAGATAGCGATCTCCCCCAAATTGGAGCGTGAAAGTATTGGGCATTACCGGCGCTTTTTGACCGATTGGCAGCTTGGCATAGACCGAGCGCAGGGTAGAAACATGCTGGCCGTCGTAGGCGACGCAGGTGTAATAGCCAATATCGAGTGAAATGCGTACGTTTGTCTTGGTCTGTGTACGGCGTGAAACAGATGTAACCCGATGGGTACGGGCTAATCCCTTGTCTTTAGCAGGGCTTTTAGTAGTCAAAGTCATAGGCTCTCAGGGATTCGACCCTGTTTGAGACGGATAATTAGCAACTAACACAAACGCTTCTACCTGTTTTCGCGTGGAGTAGATTGTTGCGGCTTGTACTCAGCTAAAATCATGCTAGCATCAAATTAGCAAATCAGAAGGTCAAAATTAGTTGCTAATTATTCACTTTTTCGCCAAACCGCCTATGTAGAGTAGGATTAGAGCGAATCAAAATGACCTAAAATGATGCCTAAACGTGTGACTGTTACTCTTGCGGATACGGTGGCCGCGAAACTGCAACGCTGGTCTGAGGCTCGGGGACAACCCTTAGCTACTGTTGCAGGCATAGCTATAGAGTTAGCTGTGAAGGATGCCGAGAAATCGGGTGAATTTCCACCAGAAGGACAGTCTGAACAATCACTAGAGAAAAAGGACAACCCATGACTGGAACTAATACACCGCGAAACCCGCTGGATCGAATCGAATCGCAGCAAGAAGCCAATACGAAAGCAATCACTGATATCAATCAGGCGCTCAACATATTCGTGACTGGTATCTTGCGACTAATGAGCACTGTTATGGTGGAGAATCAGAAAAAGGCGTCGGCCAACGAGCAGCGCTTTAAAAATCTACTTGGCAAAGCTAGGGCAGACCGCGAAGAGAATCGGCGACGTTTTAATGCCCAGCAGCAGATTAGCCAATCAAGGTTGATAGAACTAGCAAAATTAAATTTAAGATTAGAAATTCTGGAGACAACTATGTAGCAGTCAGTTTGAATTGTTTAAATCAGAAACGGCCTAAACCAAAAGGTCTAGACCGTCGTCCTTCATGTAAAACCTGAAGCGCTCGAAATTTAATAGCGGAATTCTTTGGCGGGAAGGAAGCTACTAAATTTTTTACCAGTGCAACAGGACTACAGTTCCCCCACAGGGGCACTCACCTATCATGTTACCCGATTTCGAGGGCCTGCGTAAGCAGACTCATAATAGCGACGATCTACATTCCTCAGAACATAGATCTGACCAGGCTTCCAGCGATTCACAAAGTTGTGATGAATTTCCGGCTAAGCGCGATCGCGCAGCCTATCAAGGGCATAGCACGACATACGCAGACGTTGCAGGTGATCTAAACCACGCCTTCTTCCAACTCTGGCTCGCTCAACCTAGCTGGAGTCCGATCTACCTAACAGACAACGGCTGGCTAACCGTAAAGAGCAAATCCGGTAAGCGGGTGCCGCTCACGCTCCAGGCTATCGAGTCGGCCTATCGACTGATTAAAATCATCGGTAAACGCTTTGGCAAGCTGACCAACTACCTGATGGTCGATATTGATATTGACAGTCGCTACCATCCCGAGAATGGCAGTCTGCGACCCATTCTAGACGCACTAGAAAGACTAGGACTCACTCGATACATCCTTGTCCGCTCCAGCGCCTCTGGCGGACTCCACATCTACTTCCCTTTACCTGAACCAGTCAACTCTTGGGCGATCGCCTGCGCTGCTCATACAGCCCTAGCTGGTGCGGGCGTAGAAATAATAGGTGGCCAATGCGAATTATTTCCCAATAAGAAAGCCTACGATGCCGAACATAATGGCCATCGCCTGCCACTACAGGCTGGCTCCTTCATCCTGGATAAGGACTTTGCACCTATCGGCGACAGCAAGGCTGCATTTATACAGATCTGGCAGTCAGCCGCTAACCACCAAGCTGAGAGACTGCTAACCGAAGCCGATGTCAAACCAGCTCCGCTCAAAGCAACCGCAAACGCGCATCTACCACCTATCGCCTGGACAGGCTTAGGACAGTCTAATAGCGTTATGCGACAGCTAGTCAACTACGGCGATCAGTATGCCGGGAAAAAAACGGTCGAGGACTTAGCTGAGTGGATTCTTGAAATCGCCCCTCAACTGCCTGGCTTCGAGCAATTCGCCAGTAAGGAGTCAAAGAACGATTTACGACGACGTGGCTGGGCCTACCGCTGGGCTAAGTCCCACTTCCGAAAGAAATGGCAGTACATCGCTAAGATTTCACCTGATCACAATCAGGCCGTTGCTGAGCAGGCTAGACAGCGAATCATAACGGCCATTAAGAGACTGGGTAAAGGGCTGAAGTTAGAACGTAAGAAGCTATGGCTGATAGTATGCGAGGTATGTAGACGGCTGTTTGGCATTGCCCCTAACTACAAAACATTTAGAAAGCACTGGGAATTGATTTGCCAACTGGTTAAAGAGTCTGGCGATTTAACCCTCTCTATGGGTTCTGTAGAGAATACAAATTCTTTCCTCTCAGAGGTGCCCACTGCTCAGAAATCTGGAGCAGAACTAAAGCTAGAAAAAGCAGCACACAAGTTAACAACAGGTAGGTGTGACCCCGCTTTACAGCGCAAAGATTTGAGTCGGTTACACCCCCTCTTCGAGCAGGCGATTGCTCCCGGTTCTAAACCAGAAAAACCTCGCACCTCTGAACAGGCA
>JBBSOB010000403.1:0-2969 GCA_038260205.1 Phormidesmidales cyanobacterium | reverse complement strand
GTTGTCGATGGCGCGGCGATGCCCACGGCCTTTTGGGTCTATCCCGAAAATGGTGGCTATGTGGCGATTGGCGACACCTGGTATCGGGGGCGGGTGCTGGTAGCGCTGCGCGATCGCGGTCTAATCGCTGTGAACTATGTGCTGTTAGGCGACTATCTCTACAGCGTTGTCGGCAGTGAAATGTCAGCTAGCTGGTCGCTCGAAGCGCTCAAAGCCCAGGCGGTAGCGGCCCGTTCCTATGCCCTCACGCACAATATTCGCCCGGCTAGCGAAGCCTATTTCGACCTGGATAATACCCCACGCTTTCAGGCATACACAGGCATTGCTCGCGAAGCCAACACCACTCAGACAGCTGTCCAAGAAACCGCTGGCGAATTCATCAGTCATCAGGGCGGCATTGTCGAATCGCTGTATGCGGCCTCTCAAGCAATCGTCGATGACGCCCACAGCGGCAGCGGCATGAGCCAGCTCGGCGCGCGAGACATGGCCGATCAGGGCTACGGCTATATGGAGATTTTGGGTCACTACTATCCGGGCACTGCCCTGGGCAGGTTGGAGACGGACGCGGAGTAGGTGGAGTGGTAGCGAGAGGGGTGATCGCACCGGGCGGCATCCCAATGGCAACCTACGCAACGGTCAACTCCTGATAAAAGCGAACTTCCCCTTCAAAAATATACCGATGAGATTTCAGTTGACAGGCTTAGCAGGCCTTTATGACTACTCCATAGCCAATTGCAGGCATTTGAATTCAGGCAGTGCTACGATGTGAATTCATTTGAATTCAGGTGTATAAAATGGAGAATCAGCATACGCTGAGTGTGTTGCCAGTCCCTGCAATTAAGGGGAGCACCACGCAGCGAAGTCAGACAACCATTCCAGCCGCTGTGCGGGACGCGATTGGGTTGGAGCCGGGGGGCATCGTTTGTTATGAAGCCCTGAGTGACGGCAGCTACCGGATTACTACTAAGCCCGCGCCCTTCACTGACCAAGATCCGGTGATGCTGGCTGTTTTGGACTATTTTGAGCAAGATATGCTCAAGCATCCTGAAAAGATTGCCTTGCTTCCTGAGCATCTTATAGCCAGAATGCAGCAAACGACTGAAGATGTGCCGCTGCCAGATGCAGACGACGATTTTGAGATGGATGAGGCTGAAGCGGCTGAATATGCTGAACTGGCAGCTGAAGTTCGTGCTGAGCGCGAGTCTGTAGGCGCTACCGGCGATGGCGAATAAGCCCAGTTCGCAACCAGCAACGGCGGCATCCGAGGGGTGGACGCTGCTTGCTCACTCTGGTTTCATCGCAAAGCTAGAGGATTTTATTGCCGTCCTTGAAAAAACAAAGGTGAGATATCCGAATACCTGGCAGCATAAGGCGATCGCCCGGCTTCTCAAATCACTCACCCATAAAATACTGGTCGAAATCCCGGCCTCTGATGATTTTCCCGAATATCGGCATGGTGGGAAGCTAGGGAAAAGTAGCCGTCAGTCTAGCTATAGAAACTGGTACAGAGCAGAGCCTGGAAGTCGGAATCGGCTATTCTTCAGGGTCGATATCCAGATGAAAGTCATCGTTTATGTTTGGATCAATGACCTAAACTATCCTAGAAAAGAGGGTGACAAGAACGATCCGTATCTGGTTTTTGCGAAGATCGGTTTTGGTTAATTCCAGACTCATACTCCTTTTCTTTTTGTAAATACGGCTAGCCGTCGATTTCAACGCAATGCAGCTGGCGTTGATCTTTTCTTGTCAGTTAGTCAGAATTGCCTCGCTGGTAAGATATTAAAATCTCCAATTTCGCACTGCTTAATAATTTGCTAAACGGGTAGTATTTCGAAATAATCGCAGTGTTTTGGCACAATCATCCGAAAGTCTTTTTGATCTACTGTTAGGATCTTCCTTATGCGTAGTCGTTCAGCTAGGGCCGTTATTGCGGCGTCTGCAAAATCTAAGTTTGCATCGGAATACTCTTCTAATATCTCAGATATACGCGAACGAAATATCATTTTTCTCGATGCACTCTAGCTCGAAATGACCTGACTCTATAATTTTGATGAAGTCTCTTGCTGCATGGTGCCCGACTCTGCTCAAAAGAAGATACGCTGTTTCTACGATCACAGGCACAAGCAGAATAATCTCATCGCTTGATAGAAATGAAAGCACATCAACGACCTCTTGGTGCTTGCTATCGCTAGAATCTAATACTGCATATAAAAAACCTGAGTCAATCAGCAGTCTGTGCATTATTGCTGATTCCTCCCGTGCTTTCGAAGGATTTCGGTGGCAATGTCTTCCCTATTTGAAGACGTTCTCTCAACAGTTCCCGAGGAAAACCTACCAGCTATAGACAATAAAAAATTAACCCCACTCATTTCACCGCTTGAGGCGCGCGCGCTTAATAGTGCTTGTTTGCTAGAATTCTTACTATTGCAATGTTGAGGCTCAGAAGACTTGGGCAGTTGAGTTGATTCATCTTCCAAAGAAAAATTATTCTGGCGTTTAAGAAGATCGTACTTCTTTTTTTCAGAATCTATTCTTGAATATAGATAGTCGAGCGAAGAGGTGTTCGATCCTGACTTCTCCTGCGTCGCATTGTTCACGATACGACGTGTGCTGCTGTATGGCCAGTTGTCAGCGCTTTCGAGCTCGTATATTTCTTCCTCTAATTTCGATATGTTTGCCCATGATTCCTGAACAGAAGGCAGCTTGAAGAATTCTGGACAAGCTACTTTTTTCTTCGTCCTTAAGGCACGTTCGTGATAGTTGGCAGCTGGAGTATTAAGTGTTTGATCTAGATAGTTTAAGTATGTCATCGCGTTGTGTGCCCATGATAAGTAGGTGGCCAAATGTAAGCGTAGCCATAGCGATAGGATAGAGAGGTAAAGAAACCAATGTTTTGCGATGTCATTCCCTCGACTCACGGTAACGCTGAGCTCAGCAGCAGACCAGACATTACTAGAGTTGAAGGGAGC
>JBBSOB010000402.1:0-2971 GCA_038260205.1 Phormidesmidales cyanobacterium | reverse complement strand
TGATAACTGGCTGCACTTCTCAGAATGCAGCGGAAAAAGAAAGCACTCTCTCATCAGATATTGCACCTCGAGGTGAAAGTGTGGACGTTGTACTGAAAAACGGGCCAGCAAGTCCTTACAAGGTAGAGTCGCTAATAGTTTTTACCGAAGGAGAGCGTGGGTTTTCCATCACAATAGACGTTGTTATTTTTTGCGAGAATCCTGAGGACATAGAGAACGTCTCCACTATCTCTCAACTCATCCTCCCCGACCCTGAATCAAATTCTAATTCTCGGCTGATTAGCTTAATCGACGGTGTGCGCTGCACCGGAGAGAAAATAGACAGTGGGGCTTTGTATAACTACATCTATAGCGAAGAAGATCAAACCCTTTACCTCTCGCATATAGGAACAAACGGGCAGATGGTTGAAGAAAATGCGATGGCGATTTCTGGGCCAGAATTATCTGAGTTTTTTGAAAACCAAGACCGCTAGATGCTCTATTAGCAGTTGCGACCCTGACATCTTGGTTCGGATTCATCACAGGCGCGATTGATTGTATATGGGGTATGAGTATCATCGGAACAGTAATGTACGCTAAGCGCCTCTAACTCGCTGTACCAGTTAAACCTCTCTGGCAAAAGGTAGCTGAAACCCTTGATATACCGTTCTATTTCTCCGTACCAATTAGGGTAAGGTCTAACTGGTACAAAGAATTAAGTTCAAAACTACTGCTTCTGAAACCTCTACGTATTAATGGTTTCAGCCTTAGCGTACGCTGCTGTTCCATCACTACTCAAAGGTCGCAAGCAGCTCGGGATGGCAGCATCAATAGATATGTTGAGTACTCTAGCTATGTTAAGAAACTCCTTCTAGCCACCCCTTGACCGTAGCTTTAGCAACCTTGAGAAACTTATTTTCTAAAATAAATTCATCAATAGCGGCTTCTCCACACGCCTGGATCGCGGACGCAGTTCGACGTTTTAGGCTAGGGGTAGTCTCGTCATTGACATACTCGACCATCTCTAATTGTGTAGCAGATGGATTTGTTTTTTCCAGATGTACTAGAAGTCGCTGAATCTCTTCGGCGGCTTCTGCTAAAGTTTGTTTCTGTTCAGACTGAATAAACGTATTATTGTCTGATCTTGCGTATCTCCCAACAGCCCCAGCTTGTCCAACACTATACGTGTCACTATTACTCTGTTGAATGTCTGACATATTAATCTCTCCTGAATTATGGTAGATAGTGACATGGAATATCCTAGCAATCTGCTCTACTGGCGGAGGTTCATGAACCATATCCCATGACAAGTCTGAAATCTCCAGAACAAAGTCTTGCAAACGGTTCCGTACAGCCGATAAAACCTGAATAACAGAGTTATTCATAATTGGATGGTGCGCTTCAGTCAGTTGATAGAGACCATGACTAAGCATCTCAGAATTGAACATGTTATACATGGAGACCCAGTCACCTGACATAGGGCTATTCAAATTGTTGTTACTTTTTGCTATTGTCTTCAGCTCAGCTATACCTTGAGAAAACCGAATTTTACCAAACGATTTACGAAGTTTAGGATGAATTTCAGACTCTCCTATAACTCGACCTGTCTGTCTGTAAGCTCCGTTAAAAAAAGTGCCCACGAGCACTGCATTTTTGATCCTGTAATCTGGTAGATCGTCTGCGTCCAAATATCCATCTAATTCGCTTTTTACCCATCCCTTCATCTCTTGATTCTTGAGATAATGCGCCAGTACTTTTGCTTTTAGTAAGATAGTTTCTATATGTATCTCTGGGTTAAGTACATCACTTTGAATTTGTTTCACTATGTTGGGTATGTCGCTCATTCTCTAACTCATCTTTAAATAATATTCGGATGGTGGATTATAGTATAGCCATACTACTCATGCCTTACTTCTGCTAGCTTAAAGGCTTGAAGACAGCGTTCATTGCTTAATGGCTTGCCTTAAGCTCGGAGCTATTTGCCGATAGTAAGTAGAGCGCGAACATCCAACTTGTTCGCAGATTTGCTTTATCGTCAGCTCGTCTGCTTCAGCCAGTGTGATCGCCACTTTCACCTGGCTTTTGTCCAGTGACACCATACCGGCTACCGATAACAATAGCGCTTTCAAGATGCGACACGGCAGACATCATCCGATAGCGATCTGCGGCTATCAGTTCAGCGAACTGCTGGGCTTCCTCTTGTTGCAGAATGGCAATCACTGCCGAGGTGTCGATCACCATTGACTCACTCAGGTAGACCGATATCGTTGTGGGCCAAGACTTCGTCTGCGCTGCGCTCGTCCAAAATAGGCAGGCTGGCACAGGCGGCGCTGATAGCCATGATACTAGCGGCTACCTCTGACCCTACGGTGGGTACAGCATACTGCTCTAGGTCAAATTCTATAGGGCTGACGAATGTAGCCGGAAGGGACACAGTTACGGTTACGTCCTGATCGGCAATCTGATCAAGTCCTTATATGTGCAAAACCCCGTTGGGGCCAATATGAGTTTTGATGCTTAGATTCATCGCTCTTTCGCTGACGCGCTGCTTTAGTTCACTTTACCTTGGGCTGACTCTACAATTTTGGAGCTACCTGCCGATAGTAAGCAGAACGCGAGCAGCCTACTTGCTTACAGATTTCCTAAGGGGGAATCACCCAGCGGCTTCCCTTTTTTTCGCTATGGCTTACCTAATCAGGCCAATACCTGTCAAAACATCAGCGACGACGGCAGAAAGCGCCTGCCAGCGGTTTTCTACCCATAGCAAAAGCTGGTCAATCCGCTTCAGCAGTCTTTCCAAAGGATGCTCAATATAATCCACAGTCAATACATCAGCTTCCCAGTCTGCTGTGCTCGCGCTGTCGAGGTGCTTTACAGTCGATGTAGTCGGTCGATATGCGGGCAAAGCGCCCTGCAAACTTGGGGCTAGCTCTATGAGCGCAGGTCTCAGTGATAGTCGCGATTGCGGCAATGAATCTGATACACCTGAACC
>JBBSOB010000401.1:0-3000 GCA_038260205.1 Phormidesmidales cyanobacterium | reverse complement strand
GACAGCCATAAATGCCGTCTGGCTCTTGCTCAAAGCAGCACAGCTCAGCCAGCGTTCTAAAGCTAGCCACGGGTACGCCCCCGAGTCCATCCAGGCGCTCGCCAATATCGTGCACATGCTGCTTAGTCGCATCGTAGCTCTCTTCAAAAAACTGATGAAGCTGATAAAATTCAGCGCCCTCAACCACAAAGTGATGCTTTTGATATTGAACGTAGGTTCCTTGAATGCTCGCTAAGGCAATATTTAGACCTTCACAAACGGGCTCAGTAATAGACTTCTCTAGCAGAATAGCGTTGTCAGCGACTTGTCCAAAAGGCGTGATCACAGCAGATGAAATAGCCATATTTTTCGATTCCCCTTAGGTTAAATTTGGAGTTGGGTGTGGGTGTCAATTACAAACAGTATAGTAGCTTATTGAGAAAGTCTGCATCCATTGAAATGTATGGTTTTTCCTTAATTATCGTGATACGCATTCTCAATAAAATAAATCGTCGAGAATATAAAAAGAGCGGAACTAACAGCCTCTCAAGCGTTGTATACGTGCGGAACTAACTTTCTACCCATGAACTCCTAAAAAATTATTGAAACTACCTTCTAGTTAGGCGGGTTATTTATATTTGCAACTTATAACAATTCGCTCTATCTCTACAGTTGTTCTTATCTCGTTTAGTAGAATATCTTCCCATCAAGCTATTTTTTAGATACGGATAGCATCATCCCAAAGAGCCCTCTACAAAGCTTTACATAGCAAGCATTCTTGTAAAGACTACTGTCATCACTGTTCAGCTATTTGACAATAGCTTCTAGTTCTTCCTTCGCCAGACAATTTTTATCCCTTGGAGCTTTTTCTCAAGTGTCGTTATCCAACTCTGTAAAATCATCTCAAACACCTGCCGACCAAGCCCCTCAGCAGCCAGCCAGCATCGCTGTTAGCTGTGAAGATCGCTGGCAGGTTTATCATCGCCTGCAAGAGCTGGACATCCCTTGCGAGTGCAGTGGCTTCCAGCCTTTAAAGGTGACTATTCAAACGGCCACAGAAGCCCTTCAGCTCTGGAGCATCGTCAGACGGGTTTCCCTGTCCCGGCAAGATCTCACTATGGCGCTGACCCAGAGCTGGCAGTTACCTTGCTACTATACGAATGGCCACCGGTAAAAAAGTACTATTGACATGGCTATATCGGTTGGAAGACCATGAAACCCCTTCCTTGCGCTGTCTCCGCTCAGCGAGCGGGAGAAGATCTGATCGGCACCGCTGGACATTATCAGACCTATGTCTTCGTTGAATGCCCGCTTCCCTGGCCTAAAAAGGCTTTCGACTCGGAGCGTATGCCGCTAGCACTGCGGCAGTATGTCAAATCGACTAAGGCTGAACGCTCTGTGCAGTTTTTGTGCATCAATCGGGGAACAGCGTCTGCGTCTTCTCGTACGGCGGTACTGGTTTATGAGGGCGCTGATTGCTTAGCGCAGAACGGCTTCTCTGAAAATTTTGCCAATCGTTACTATGGCCAAGAGTTTCAAGTAGACGGCCTGGATCAAGTCGTGGCCTGTTTGGAAACTCATTGGCAGAGCGATCGCGCAGCCTTCCAAGGGAACCGCCCAGGCCGAACAATTGACCAGCAAGATATCTTCATCTGCACGCATGGCATGAGAGACAAGTGCTGCGCTCAGTTTGGGCAACCCTTCTTCAGAGCGGCTAAGCGCAGCGTAGCGCAGGGCGATTTGCCCAATACCCGAGTTTGGAAGGTCAGTCACATTGGCGGACACCGCTTTGCACCGACGGCCATTTCAATGCCGGATGGCCGTTACTATGGTCGCCTCACTCTTTCTGCTTTGAAAGCGATCTCTACTCGCAGCGGCCCAGTCAGTCAGGTTCGTTCAGTCTACCGGGGCTGGGGCATTCTACCGCCGCCGCTTCAGGTGCTAGAGCGACAGCTATTCCTCAGCCACGGCTGGCAGTGGCTAACCTATGAAGTTGCGTGCAACCTGCTGGCATCGGATACGGGCGATCGCCCCAGTGATGAGCTACAGGCCGAACTTTTTGTGCGAGCCCCAAACGTCAGCGGGGTCACTTTGTACCGCGCTAGTATCATCCGAGATGCGGCGAAAACGTACGGCACGAAAGCCTCTTGTCGCGACACCTCACCTTCTACCTTTGTCAAATACACAGTGACTGCATATTCGGTAAGTACGCATCCTCTAGCTGAAGACTTGCAGCCTAAACCAGCTTCTACGCTTTAAGGTTTATCAGTCGGGTGCAAATACCCCCTGCTGCAAAATCTGGGCAATTGAATCACCCTTTTTATAGGCTTCGAGCATCGCTTGAGCAGGGCTGTATCGGTTTTGTAGTCTGGTTTTTAATTTTTCTAGACGAGCGCGATCGCAAAGCCTCTCTTTTGGAGAATTGCCCTCATTCGGCAGCGCCTTAACAGCAGCTTCTAATACTTCCCAAGCTCCTGTATAAATTCTCTCATCAGCGAATCCCAACTGCGCAGACTGCTGATGAAGCTTCGCATCTGGTACGGTCGCCCGCCCAGGCAAAGACTGATCGAGCACCAACCCTTTCAACAAAGCTAACAAGCTGCCGTACAGCTCAAAATCACCACAGCTATCAAACGCCTTGAACTCTATGCGGCCTACTTCAGCGGGCAGTCGGGCAATCTGAGTGAGCGAAGGCACAGAGTCGATGAGATCTCTTTCATGTTCTACAAAAACCATCGCAGCGGGACGAGCGCCCGTGCGATAAAAAGTGCGGACAGAAAGCCCTTGCCAGGCTTTCCCCTGGTAAAAAGGAGAGCTGTAGCTAAAAGGAATGATAAAAGGGCTGTAGTATGTTAGCCTACGCCCAATATCGATCAGCTGCGAAGCCGTCAGTCCTTCGGCAGAAAGATTTAAATCTGGTCCCTGCGTAAGCATTGGGATATGCGCCGTTTGCATCTCCGGCGATTCCTGACGGCGACGCTGTTCAAATGCATTCAGCGGCGGATTGGGAACAAATTCACT
>JBBSOB010000400.1:0-3054 GCA_038260205.1 Phormidesmidales cyanobacterium | reverse complement strand
TCTTCGTCTTCGTCTTCGTAGCGCACGGTCACCAGATCGCCTTCTATGCCCACAATTGTGGCTGATTCTATCCAGCGCTGCTGGTCACGCAGGAAAATATGCACTTCGCGGCCATCGCAAGAAAGCTGATAAATTTTACGTTGCAGCATGATCGGTAAGATTTGGAATCTATAGGGAAGAAAGCACAAATGTCCGCAGGCGGCAGGGCGTTTGTACTCTTTCCTATTCTAAGCGATTGGGTGGGGTCTAGGCGATCGCCAGCTTCTCCACCAGTTCAGGCTTCTTGAGTTTTGTGCAGCCTTTAATGCCCCGTTTAGTCGCCATTTTCTTCAGCTCGGCTGCGGTAAACGAGTCGAGTAGTTGGCGGTCGGTAATTACCTCGGGTAAAGGCTCTGGGTCAACGTAGAATACTTTCTCCAGCGCTTTGAGTTTGCTGGGCGTAATTTTACACTTGAGCTTGGTAATAGGCTGAAGCGTTTTCCAGTATTTGCGAGGTGCTTCGTCAATTCGATTGGTCGCGCTGGCGACATTAATGCCCTTTAGAAGGGTACCGGGCTGCTTGATTAAGTAGTCCAACGCTGTCGAAATTTGCTGGCGAGAGGCTTGAGAAAGGTTTATGCGCGGTAGGGTGTCTTGCGCTAGGACAGCGGCGACGGCAGCGGTCTCGGCGGAGTCGTCAGCCAGAATGCACCAAGCTTCTTCTAGACCGGCTTCGGCAATCGCCGCATAAATATAGGCATTGCCAATCACTTCATATTGATCGCGCTTAACCTGTTTGACAACTAACGGCACCCAGTTGCGCTGGCTTTTTCCGAGCAACTGAGCACTTTCCTTGATCAAAAAATCATGAGCATCGGTCGGCTCACCCGGCTTAATCTCATCGAATGGCAGGCACAGCAGATTACCAACATCACTTAAGCCCATAAGAAATACTCCCTTACAAATTCAAAATACTGTTCTCGGGCGACTTTGAAGCCAAATACGGCAGGCACGTGATAAAAGTCAGCCTGAGAGATGTGGGCCATGTACTTAATCCTTGCCATGTCGCTGTTGCGACGACCTGGAACCCATTTAGGATAAAAGAATGGCGTTAAATCCATGCTCTTTTGGTTTTTTGTGGTTTTGATCAGCGTCCTAATTGTCTGATGCATCATCTCAGACTGATTGTGAGGAATATTAGAGGGCACACCGTTGAGAAAAATAGGAAGCGCTATTGGCCCTGCATCCCCATCTTTAATGCGATCTTGCTGAATCTCTGGTAGTAAATCGGCGATTGCCATCGCGGCATTTTGCAGTGAATGAAGGTTGTCATGTCTAGCGGGCATCAGCACAACATCTGCCGCATATACCGCACGCTGAGAAAAGACTCGCCAATTAGGTGGCGCATCAATCAATATGTAATCGTAGTCGTCTTTGACTTTTTTCAGTGCTCTAAGTAAAGCTTCGGATTTAACCTTTTGCCGTAGCCGCACCTCGTCGAGTTCAGTAGCCATAGCAACATCAGATAAAATCACATCAAAGCTAAAGCTTCTCGCAGCTTTTGGATGCTTGTAGGTATAGGTTTCTATACTGTCGCGAATGTTGGCAGATTTCTTTGTAAGTGCCTCTAACAATGCTCCCCCAGTAGCGGGAGGCATATTAAGAGAATCGCCTAGATCTTGCTGGTTGGGATCGAAGTCAATCGCTAAGACACGCTTACCTAGAACTGTTAAAGCAGCGGCCAAGTTAATTGTTGTTGTTGTTTTGCCGACGCCACCTTTATTGTTGTAGACTGCCACAGTCAAGGCTCTAGGGGGCTTTTCGATATGACGACGAAATGTTGCTATAACGCTATCAATATCCGAGCAAGTTAAACAAGGTGTTACCGGATAGACGACTCTGCCATGCTTGCGAAATAGCTGAGCATGCAGCGAGTTCGTCATGATGCCCCACTCTACCGATTCAGACCCAGGTGCTAAAAGATACTTTTTGAGCTGAATCAGTGTTTGTGTATAGTGAGGATGCTGGTCAGTCAGCGTTCTATCTTGTCCTTTGACCTCAACATACAAGCACGGATTAGCTCTTGTATTAGTAAATACGTCGTCTTCTAAATTATGTCTAGCTGCATGATCTACTTTCCCATTCCCTGTTTCGAACTGAGGGACTGTCTCTGACAAATCAAAGCCCAATGCCTGCATAAATGCAGGTACAAACCGCTGTTCTATGATTGGCTCTGGTGCACATGAGGGCAAATCCTGAATAGCTTTTTTTAGATCTGTGAGATCCATTGAAATAGATTCCTTTAGGGGCAGAGATATCGCGACATCTCTGAAGTAAACGCGCTATCAAAAGTGTAAGGTCATATTTCCCAACCTCTTAACAAAAGCACTACTGACATACAGAAGAAAACCGTATCGCTCGATGCTGCGGGTAGTTAAAGTGACCTCTGCTGTTCTAAGCAAATCGAACTTAGACGGGAAATTACCAAAATAATCACGACTTTCGGCAACCCACTGTTACGCCTATGGCGCTTACTGAAGCTATCCGGACGATAAAATACATTTGTCAGTCAAACTATGTGGCAATAAGAAACGCGGGGAGAAAATTATGCTTTTACATTTGTGTACCTGGCTAGAGGTGGAGGCGTATTTAGTGCGATCGCGCGGCATTATCTTCCCCATCGGCTCCACCGAACAACATGGCCCCACAGGACTGATCGGCACGGACGCGATTTGCGCTGAAGTGGTGGCAAAAGGGGTCGGCGAGGCAACCGGCGCGTTGGTTGGCCCGACGATTAATGTCGGGATGGCGTTACATCATCTGGCCTTTCCCGGCAGCGTGAGCTTGCGGCCTAGCACGCTGATTGCGCTGATTCAAGACTATGTGAAGCCACTGGCTCGCAATGGCTTTGAGCGGTTTTACTTCATCAATGGACATGGGGGGAATGTGGCTTCGATGAAGGCGGCGTTTTCGGAGGCTTATGGGGCGATCGCCGATGCCAATATTCCCAACGCCAGCAAAGTGCGCTGCAAACTGGCCAACTGGTACGAGGGCAAGGCTGTTGGCGAATTAGCC
>JBBSOB010000399.1:0-3120 GCA_038260205.1 Phormidesmidales cyanobacterium | reverse complement strand
GTCTTTTGGCGCTGCTGAATGCTGGAGCAGCCTCATCCAACGCTACTGAGTGTCTAGATAAAGCTGCTGAATTTGCTATCAAGTACGCTGGCGTGGCTGATGGCCATGAGCTTTATGCGAAATTGAGCGAAGTTCTGCCTACATACTTCAACCAAAAGGACTCAGCTAACGATTAACCGGCTGTTCTCAAACAGGTATAAAGGCGGTAGTTGCCGCGATGAGAGCATCCTATATAATGGCCAATCGGCTACCACGGCGGCTGAGGCCAGAGTATCTGAGGCTACAATAAACCAGCTAGAACTGAGAGACAAGTGCAGCTCTTCAGAGTTAAGATAGCGCTCGAACAACAGATGCGCTCATATTTGAATCTCTTGGTAGGCACCTAATTGAATAGCATCAACAACCAATCGAATACGATCAGTCTGCTTTTTCATCCGGGGCCAAGAGGTAGACATCAAAACGACAATAACAATCTGACGAGCAGCCAAATTCTGCTGATAGCAAAGGTTACGGTCAGTTGTAATTAAAAGCTCATATCCTTCTTGCTCAGCCATCGTTAGCAGGTCGCCATTAGATAGTTCTGACCAGCCCTGTTCATAGGCTGTATCAACGGTATGGCTTAGCAGATAGCGGCGCAGCGGTACAGGCGTACCTTGATCGAAAAGAATTCTCATTAGCTCGCGGTTTGTTCTAGCACCGCAAGTTCGTAGTCTAAAAGCGCCTCCACCTGCGCTCTGGTCACGCCTGGAAACCATTCTAGAAACTGATCAATTGAAGCACCATCTTTGAGGTTTTCAAAAAAAGCAGATATGGGTACGCGAGTGCCTTTAAACACCCATGCACCACTAGCCTTATCCGGCTGGCGCTCTAGCATGTTCAAAGGATTAGTGGGTTCCATTAGCTTTACTACTGTCAGGTTTCTACTAGCGCTTTGCTTATTCCAACTTAAATAATAAAGCGAATTCTAAAGTCAACGTCTATGTTTTATAAGCTTAACGCTTTTCCCCTTTAAGTATTGTCAGTCGCCCCATGCAACCACAGAGCGGACACCACTGACAGCTAATGCCAGAATATCCGACGCTACGGATGTACCAGCTAAAACTGAAGATGACGGCTGACGATGGGTGCGCTCTCGCCTATTTAGAAAGCACTCATTAGAGCAGCTCGTCTCTCAGATCTATCTTGATGAGCTGCAAGTTCGGGCGTTCGCTCAGCGCTCGAAAAACCTTGGCAATGTAGTAGTTGTTACACTCCTTTAAAGAGTCCCATTGGGCGATCGCTGCTCAGCTTGAGCCTTTTCAATCAAACTGTGTAACTTCACTTTGCTGTAAGCGCCCAACAGTAAGGGTGCAACTGCTATGGGTACGAGCGGCACTCTGTTCGCATTACAGGCGCTAACTAGACGCAGCAGCATCTCCATATCGACCCGTTCGACCATCACTTGCTGTGAGGTAGGCGGCTGCGCGATTAAAATCGACTTGTCGTTTTCGCTCTGATAAGGTCTGTAGCTGACAAATCCAGCCTTGAAAAGAATGCAAATGACCGCGCGTAGTTCGTTTCGGGTATGACGATCACCAAATAACTGAATGAGATATTCGAGTTCTTCGCTTCTCGTGAAACCATCAAGAAAATAGGCATCTAGCTTGGTCAAAGCATCCCAGAGCAAAGACGATTCGCAGGAAGTCCAGCTCACTTTTCGTAAGAGCTGATGATAACGTTCCGCTGTGGGCTGCACTGTCTCAGTAGATGATAAAGATTCGTTTTGGACTAGATTGTCGCACTCAGCGACTGTCTCGGTTGTTTGCGCGTACCAGATACCCTTAACTTCGTAAAGAGTTACTATTTCAGGTGCGCTCTGAAGAAATTTCTTGAAGCCGTTAAATCCTACGCTAGCCTCATCAAAGGCAGAGTCTAGCTCTAGCATCTTATTCTTAAGAATAGAGAGATTCACCCTCTCTGCCAGCTTGCTGAGGGCCTGCTCTAGCAGCTCTAAGGCATCTTCACGTACCTGAATGGCTTTTAACGAAGAGACAGACGCATCTTTAGATTGCAAAGAGCCGTCAATGTAGATGAACCGATTGCAAGACTTTTTAACCGCTTCACTCAGCGCCGAGCGAGGCCCGACGCCTACAACCGATTTACCCAGTTCTCGCAAACGCCTAAACAGGGGTGAAAAGTCTGAATCGCCAGTAGCTAGAACAAACCATTGCAGATCTGGAATACGAGCGACGTATTCCATCACGTCAACCACTATCTGAATATCAGCGGAGTTTTCTCCTTTAACTGGGTGATAGACATGGACAAACTCGAAGCCCAGCAGATTTAGCTCGACCTGACGAACGTTGACAGACTGGATGCTAAAGTCACCATAAGCACGGCGTACGGCAACTTGGCCTAGCTCGGTTGAGCGGTCTAGCAGAATGTCTCCGCCATCTGCTTTTAACCAGCCGGATAGATTCTCGACATCTAGAAAAACTGCGACTTTTTCGACCATACCGAGCTGGTGTAGAGAATTTATTGTCTAGCTGAACATTTTGCGCCTTTAGAAGAAAGAGCGTCGTTTCATGATGCCCAGCCAGGTCACAGACTCCATAGTCTTAATATCTCGCTGACGCAATATGCTATGCGATCTTGCTTACACAGCTCTCCGAATAAGGACAAATTCTGCAATGACGTTCTTCTGGCTGAGCCAAAAAGTCTCCGTTCATTAGTCGATCAACTAGCGCTGTCGCTTCTCGATCTAAAGACGCGATCGCCTCAGCAGAAAAGCTATGTAGCTGGTCGTGCCGTAAGTAGGCCAAGTGCGCGTTAGGCTTACCCGTTGCCCTACTGTAGGCCCAAACCTGAAACCGATGGTGTTCAGGATATATCTCGCGATCGGTCTTAAAGTCCAAGACAAAATCATCGCCGACTAAATCAACAACGCCGTTGAGCTTCAGATTGCCAACTGGCCAAGAGATCTTTTTTTCCCACTCTAGTTGGGGTTTGAGTAGTAACGGAACAGAAACCTACGCTAAGGCTGTATCCCTTTCCCATCAGCAGATATAGCCATTAAAGTCAGCCATATCATGGGGAATCGTCTCTAATAGCGCATTGACCTCATCGAGTTCGGCGTCCTCT
>JBBSOB010000398.1:0-3129 GCA_038260205.1 Phormidesmidales cyanobacterium | reverse complement strand
GCTGACGAATCAGGGGAGCCGTTTGAATTTGGAGAACCGGGCGGATGTACTAGAAGCGCTGCATTTAACTCGAGAGAGTTTGGTCTGTGGGCTAATGACGGAGCGGGTGCTGCGCACGCATCAGCAGTTTATGGCGCGGCGGCAGGATATGTTTTCGAGCATTGAGCGAAATTTGGCAACGCTTCAGCAACTGCGGGTGAGCGATGAGGCAAACGACTATGGCCGCTTGCTGAATGAGGCGATTCAGATTGGGACGAGCGTCCATCAAGAGCTGAGCGGATTTAGGCGGGAGCGGTAAAGGGGAGAACAACGCTTGTATGGGGCGATCGCGGCTTCCTTTGAGTTCACTCTTTAGGCAGTTTTCTAATCGTGGCTGTGCGGCGAGAATGCGCTTAAAATTGTTCTATTTAAGCGCACTATGTTACCCTCTGATGTTTTTACCTTGGGCGTTGAAGAAGAGTATCAGGTGGTCGATCCGCAGAGCCGGGCGCTGAGCAGTAACGCGCGCTCAATTATTCAAGTTGAGGCAACACCAGGAGACGAGCAAGACCTGATTCAGCCGGAGCTGCATTTGTGCCAGGTGGAGATTGCGACGGGGGTGTGCCATACGCTAGCGGATGTTCGTCAGGAATTGACCGAACTGCGAGGGCGAGTAATCAAGGCGGCCAGAGAGAATGGCAGTGAAATTGTGGCGGCGGGGACGCATCCGTTTTCTAGCTGGCGCGACCAAACGCTGTCGCCGAAGGATCGTTATTACGAGTTGGCGGATACGCTAAAGCAGGTGGTTCGCGAGCTGATTATTTATGGGTGCCATGTGCATGTGGGCCTTGAGGATAGAGAGGCGGCGGTGCAGGTGGTGAATCGCAGCCGGATTTATTTGCCTATTTTGCTAGCGCTTTCTGCAAACTCTCCTTTTTGGATGGGGCAAAAAACGGGTTACGACAGCTATCGAATGGAGCAGTGGTGGCGGTTACCTTCGGCGGGGCCACCGCCAATATTTGCAGACTATGCGGAGCATAATGCGGTGATTCAACAGTTTGTGGATTATGGCATTGTGGATGAACCTACAAAGATCTATTGGGATATTCGACTGTCAGAGCGGTATCCGACGGTGGAGTTTCGGGTGGCGGATGTCTGTGCGACGGTGGATGAAGCGGTGATGCTAGCAGGGTTGTGTCGGGCGATCGCGCAAACTGCATACGACGATCACGTTACTAAAAAAGACTATCCAAAGGTTCGGCCCTCGGTGCTAAGAGCCGCAATGTGGCAGGCCGCTCGCTATGGATTAGGCGGAGAACTGATTGACTTTGAGCTAAACCAGGCTTTGCCCGCTGCGCAGACCGTTAAGCATTTGTTAAACCGCATTCGCCCGGCGTTGGAAAAAGCAGGAGACTGGGATGAAGTCTCGGAGTTGGTGGAGACAACGCTGACGCAGGGAAATGCGGCGCAGCGGCAGCGAAAAGTTTATCAACAAACGCAAAGCTGCGAGTCGGTGGTTGATTTTTTGATTGAGGAAACGGCTCGATAGTGGCCTGCTGCTCCGCCCCAAACTGTGTAGGGAGGCGTTGGGGCGGAGTCTGTTTTATCTTGCTTTATTTGGCCATTATTATTGGGTCATGGTCGGTTTGCGAGTGGAGCGTTTTCTCTCGCTCTTTTTGACGCCGCCTGCCATCTCGTACTGGTTGCTGTTTTTGCCATATTTAGCAGCAACGCCGATCAGGACTCGCTCGGAGTAGTCGGAGAGTTCTTGTTCGGTGAGCTTAATTTTGTTGTATAGCTCGTCAACGGTGGAGAGTGTTGTGTTGTAAGCGTCTAGTTGGGTGCGTAGAATGACAATGCGGTTTTCGTAGTCTGCGGCTGTAATACCGCCGTCTAGTGCGAGTTCAGCGTCGATAGAACGAATGCTAGATAGGCGACGCTGGGCTTTATCTAATGTGCGAGATCCGCGTTTTTGTCTAGCCATGATGGTGGCCTCCTAGTTTTAGTAAAGATTCAGTTCCGTAAATTGGAACAAGTTTATAATGTCCGAATTGATACGAAAGGATCTACGTGAAGTTGGCTATTTTGGGCGAATGTTGAGTTTGGGGGTTAGGTAATTTTGGGGAGCTTGGAGATGGCAGCGCTGGCGTCTTTGGGTTTTGGGTTGGGCGATCGCACATCACAAAAGTAGGTCGTAGCGTCTTACCTAACGTGATAGCTCGCGAGCTACACAGAAAGCTTGAATGGGTGCTAGATATTAATGAATGCCGAGTCTGAAAGCGTTTTTAGGTTGTGCAAATCGATCAATGAGAACATTGAAAACGCTACGGGGTTCTCTGTAGCAGTTTTGGTTGATGGAGACGTTTTGTGAGTCTAAAGATTGCGGTTGAGCCGGTTTTAAGCGCAGAATTGCAGGGGTAGCTAGCTTGTACTCGTATACGCTAGGCAAACGATAGGGACTTCTGGCAAAATAGAGGCAACTTCGTCACCCGGCCCCATAAGCATGACCCAAGATGAGCTGATTGCGCTGATAGACCAGGCTGCTGAGGAAGGCCGGACAGAGCTGGATTTGTCAGGGCAGGATCTGACAGAGCTGCCGCCGGAGATTGGGAAGCTGACGCAGCTTAAGACGCTGATATTAGGGAAGTGGGAGAAAGAGAAAAAAGGAGTCAGAGGATTCAAAGGGTTTGATGTTGAAGAAGGAAAACTTCTTCCTATAGTTTCAGGTAACCTTTTTACAACACTTCCACCTGAAATAAAAAAACTAACGCGGCTGCGAGAGTTAGATTTGAGCGGTAGTCGGTTACACAATTTTCCCTTAGCGATCTTCGAGCTACGCAGTTTAGAAAAGTTATCCATTATTCGCTCAGGGTTGACTGAGATTCCAGAAGCGATCGCCCAGCTCACTAGCCTGACTTCGCTTGACCTCAGCGACAATCAAATTACCGTCATTTCAGAAGCGATCGCCCAGCTCACTAGCCTGACTTCGCTTGCCCTCTGGAGCAACCAAATCACCGTCATTCCAGAAGCGATCGCCCAGCTCACTAGCCTGACTTCGCTTGACCTCAGCAACAATCAAATTACCGTCATTCCAGAAGCGATCGCCCAGCTCACCAGCCTGACTTCGCTTGACCTCAGCGACAATCAAAT
>JBBSOB010000397.1:0-3226 GCA_038260205.1 Phormidesmidales cyanobacterium | reverse complement strand
GAGCATGAGGGTTTCGATTTCTGTCGGTTCTGAGATCGCCCCTCGATCTGTTGCCATCAAAAACCAAGGATGCTCTGGTAGTTGAAGCTGGTAGATGCGCGAGGCCGAAGCATTGATTAGCCGCAACCGCAGCAGACCATTTTGAGAGATGTCAACCACCGGATTTCGCTGAGCATTCGCTGTAAGCAGGCTACCTTCTCGCCCCCACCGTTTAGCTAGGGGCGAGAGCGTTTGACCACCGCCCTGAAGCTTCGGCTCAAAGTCTTTGAGTACCAATAGCGCTTCCTCTGCCTGTCTGATCTCAGGAATATCGTCCAGCGCTCCTCGACTAATCATCGGGCCTGCTAATCCGTCAAATACCTGAGAGGCTACCTTAAGATGGTAATGAGGATGATACCAGCCTGTGACGGCAGGATGAGTTTCAGGAATCTGAAACTCGTAGGTATAACGTTCTCCTTCTGCCACCTCTCGGAAAACATTATCTACTTCGGGCGAAATATGCAGCCCGTGGTAGTGCAGGTTGGTTGGGTTGCCCAGCGCATTGATCAAAGTTAGCCGAACCGTATCGCCTGCGCGAGCTTCGAGAATTGGGCCAGGAACTTGGCCGTTGTAGGCGAGCAGCTTTAAGGATTCTCCAGCTATGGTTTGCGTTTGTGCTTTGGCCGTAAGTGACAGCTCTAGCAACCCTTCTACGCTGCTGATTCGCTTTATTGTCGGGCTGCGCTTGGCTGCGTTGTTGCGATCCTTCTTCGGAGGGGCTTCGCCATCGCACTGAGACAATAGAGGGACACTCGCCGCCGCCGCTAAAGATCCGACGAACTGACGGTTAAATTGGCGACGTTTCATTGGCGACTATCTGCCTGCACATCTATAACGCCCATCATCCCTAGCTCTTCATGATCGAGAACATGACAGTGATACACGCTTTTACCCGGAAAGTCTTTAAAGGCCGCTCGAAGGCGAAGGGTTTCACCGCCACGGACTAGAACAGTATCTTTCCAAGCAAGATAAGGCTCCGGCTGACCATTTCGACCAATGACTTGAAAAGGCGCAGCGTGAAGGTGAAAAGGATGATCCATCAAATCTGCATCGACATTGGCAATTCCCCATTCTTCAACCGTGCCAAGCGGCACCTGAACATCTATTCGGTCTTTGTCGTAGGTTTTGCCATTGAGCGTAAACGCCATCCCTTGCAAAAATGACATTTGCATAGAGAGTTCCATCCGGCGGGTATTTGTCGCGACGGGGATAGCTTGTACGGCGATGAGCTGGGCGGGCAGTGGGGCGGCCTCAGCGGATGAATCGACACAGGTGATTGTTGCTAAGGGCATTGCTTCATTGCTAGCGGACATACTAGAAGATGGCATATCCATGCCGTTCATGTCCATGCCGCTATTAGTCGAAGTGCCCCCCTTCATATTCATGCCGTTCATCGAACCGCCGCCCATCATACTCATGCCGCCTCGGTCGTAGGGCAAGTTGAGTAAGCGATAGGTACCAGCGGCTTGGTCGCCTCGAATCAGGACATCTGCTCGTTCTCCCGGCACGAGTAGCAATTCTTCTACTTCAACCGGCTCGGATAGCGCACCGCCATCGGTTGCCATCAAATGCATGGGGTGTTGCTCTAGCTTGAGCCGATAGAACCTTGAAACGGAAGCATTGAGTAAACGCAAACGCAGCAGCCCGTTAGCCGGAATCGAAAGATCTGGACTAATTTGGCCGCTGGCCGTGACGAGCGAACCTTCTCGGCCCATCATCATCGCCATGCGATCCGGTGAGGCAATATTCCCCTCATCGTCTAGCTGAAAGTCTTTTAGGGCGATAAATTCTTCTGAAGCGGCGTTCACTTCGGGAATTTCGTCCAGGTCGCCGCGCACCACAAAGAAACCAGAAAGCCCAGCAAACACTTGGTCGGCAACAAACCCATGACGATGAGGGTGATACCAAAATGTGCCCGCCGGATGGTCTTCAGGAATGGTGAATTCGTAGGCAAAAGTTTCACCGGGTTCCACACTCAAAAAAACGTTGTCGGCGCTGCCGCTGTGTGAAATATTGAGTCCGTGATAGTGAATGTTGGTGGGATCAGGCAGATTGTTCGTAAATCTAATCCGAACGGTGTCTCCTGGTTTGGCTTCTAACCTTGGCCCCGGCACCTGCCCGTTATAGGCCATCAGCGTAGCCTGCTTCCCATTTAGCTCAATTGTTTTGTAGCTAGCTTCCAAATCTAGATCCAGCAGGCCGTCGGCACTGGTGTAAACACTAGGTGAAGGCGTTGGGCTAGGGGACTGAGCCACCTTTTGCGCATCACTGGTCTGAGCTGAGGGTGTAGAGACGCGACTGCATTGTGCTAATAGAACCGAACCGGCACCAGCAGCACCAACCAGAAGAAAATGTCTGCGTTTCATACTCTGCTTACTGTTAGATCTCTTGACCAAGGCCAAACTGTGTAATTTTTTATGGTGGTTGTAGCGCAATCTCAAACACCTTAGACATACATTCTCCCTTACGAATGTGAAATCAAAATGAAAAAGATCAGGTCTTAAGGCAATGTAATAGTCAAGGTCGTGGGAGTACCCTAGTCAATGAAGGTGATCCATCGGATTCTGGGCTTGTTGAAGCTCCTCAGTCAGCATTTTTTCATAAATTTCAGTTAAATAGGGCGTCATGGAATTGTCTTCAATTCCAAATCCTAAACTTGTCCAAGTGCCTGACAGATGCCTGAGAACCTCACCAGTCTCTCCTTTCCTTAATTTCTCCAGAATATCCATCGACCACATCCCTTCATCTTTGAGCCATTGGTAGGTTACTTGATCTTGATATTCAGGTGCAAAACTATAAGTAATCTGTTCTGTCTGATAGTTTGGATTTGGATGATACAAAGATGCTTTTTCTAGCCAAGTTGAAGTCAGAAACTGATAGCGTCCTGCCGCTGTCGAGCAGTTTCCTTGATTCACTTCCGTTTGGATAAGAATGCATGTATCTGGGTGTTGCCCAAGATCGTGCGTGTGTTCTCCGCTGTACATCAAAACATAAGGATCGTCTCCATTGGATTCGCTGGCAGAGATCGTTCGCATCAAGGCGCGAATGTACGGATCACCTCCCGACATGGCAAGGACAGGAAGATCCGCAAATGGAGAAGGCTGAGGGTGAGAATGGTTGCCTTGCTGTCCCAGTTCAATCACAGCAAAAATCGCTACTCCGGTGATAATAATGGCAGCTCTCAGTC
>JBBSOB010000396.1:0-3244 GCA_038260205.1 Phormidesmidales cyanobacterium | reverse complement strand
TGAGAAGTTTGGTCGCCCTGGGGCTTTAGCAAAATTGGATTCATTTCGGCCTGAGGTGACACGCCCGCAGCCCAAGCCTGCACAGCCTGCGCATAGCCAATTTCGGCTCCGGTCGTACTCACGTACGAGTTCAGCGCCATGTTTTGTCCTTTGAAGGGCGCAACTCGCCATCCCCGACGGCTCAAGATTCGGCAAAGTGCGGTCACCAGCATGGATTTGCCCGCATGAGATGTGGTTCCTACCACCATTATTGACTTTACCAATTGCTCCCCCTTGTAAATGCTTGAATCGGATGCTTGAATCGAATGCTTGAATCGAATGCTTGAACTAAATGATTGACATGAGATCGAAATGATCAAGTTGAAGATTGAACGCAATACCCAAGAACTGGCCTTACATTCGCGCTTATCAACCGATTAACCAAGCTTTATTAGATAGCTAATTAAATGATTAGAAACGACTAGATTAAGGATAAAGGTTACACATTTTCCACATTCCCCAAGCTTGGCAGACAGGGGAGGTTTGTAGCTCGCTAAGCTTAACCTTACTATCCTAGCCAGTCAGGAATACGTAACCGTCGGATTAATCCGTTTTTTATATAGTCCATCAGTCCAGCTCGATTGTCCGGACAGCCCTGAACTTGCCACTGCTCTATAAGCTGTCGCCCTAGGGGCGTTAGCCTAAAGCTATCAGTGAGTCCTTGACCATCCACCTCACGGCGCAACAGTCCAACATCCGCTAGCCATACTAGCTCTCGCTCTGTGCTAACTTCCGACAGCGGCCTGCGGGTATAGCCTTTGAGCATACCGCTATCTTCGGCAATCGTTGGGACGCTAACGCTAGCTGAACGCATCTCGGCTAGGAGCTTTAGGTAAAAAGGAGAAGTCGCGACGGCTCGCTGCGCTCTACGCACCACGCGCTCGGAATACTGTATTCCGTGAAGCTTTTCCGCAGGCGACGCATTTATCGGGGAAGATTGGACGCGATCGCCCGCAGGAGGATCCGCAGCGCCGCGATTAGAAGACATTGCCATGAAAAATCAAGCCAGTAACACAGTGTCATCATAACGTTGCAATCATCAGCGCCGTGTCTCAACCGCTGATTTCAATTACTGATTTCGATCACTGATTTCAATTACTGTTTCCTCTGTCGTTATCTCAGCAGCCGTAGCTGTCGCAGTTTTTCCGCCAATACTAAGCCGACAAAAGGAAACCCGTCTAGCAGATACCGCTTCCACAGCCGCCTAGGCTCGCAGATCAAACGGTAAAGCCATTCCAGGCCGATGTTGCTCACAAACCTAGGCGATCGAGGCTTTATACCGGCTTCGAAGTCCACCGTTGCTCCAATTGCCATAAAGATATCAATACCGGGCAAATAGTTTCGGTAGGCGGCAATCCATTTCTCTTGCTTAGGCGCACCCAGGCAAACGGCTACGACGTTCGCAGACGATTGATTCAATATTGATAAAATCTTTTCGCACTCTTCTAGGTTGCGCTCAAAACCGTAAGGCGGTGAGTATTCACCCACAATAATCTGCCGACCAATGCGAGCGTTAATTCGCGTTTGAGCTTCTTTGGCAACCCCTTCAGCGCCGCCCAAAAGAAATATTTTTATTGGGTCATTGTGCCGGTGATATTCGCAAAACCAAGGAAATAAATCAGATCCTGATAGCTTTGCTTTCAGCGGTTTGCCTAAAAATTTAGCGGCATAGATCAAAATCTGGCTGTCGCAAACTTTGTAGTCAGCCGTCTGATAAATAGATGCAAAATCGCGATCGCGCCGCAGCTTCATCACATGATCAACATTGGGCGTAAACACCACGCCTTGTTTTAGCTTAGAGAGCAGCTCCTGTTTTGAAACGTTGTCAAACTCCACGCCCAGCAAATTAATTTTGGGAAAAGCATTATCAGCAGGCTGCTGTGAAAGGAGGGCGGCGGAAGCATCTCGAGCAGAACCCACAGGGCCAAGCGGCGAGTATTTATGCTTAGGGCGATTGCTTAGCCAATCCATAGAAATTGCTCTTAGACTCAAGGTTGTGTCCACCATGGAGTTTATGGCTGCACTTCGGCGAAGCCTCCCCTGCGAAGCATAGCGCGATCGCCCCAAAGCCTCAGACATATTCCCAGAATCCTCGCTGGCCACAGAGACGGGCGACGTGGTTTCTACCGGTAAAAATTGATCAGACTGAGAATGAGTCATATTCTGCAGAAGCGGCTTTGAGCAATAGGAGAACAGATGGCAATAGATACAGCCAAATAGATAGTCGATACACAGTTTGTTTGCGTATGTTTTCGCACCTTGTATGGAGCAAAATCTCCGTATTCTAACCAAGTGCGCGTTCAATACATCAAAAGTCTAAAAACCAGTCTAAAAACCTCTTGACAACTTTAAAAACTAAGCCTATTGGCGTTCTAATCGGCAGTCTGAAAAGAAATAGAAGTCGGATTGCCCTCTCAAGCGAACCGCCGCCCGAAAACCCGCCCGAAAACTATTTGCTACTACATAAATCCCAATCCGATGATCGCCCTATACAGTTACTTAGACGGGGTGCTTTTCATAGAAGTTCCGATGGTCAAAGGGTGCCCTTGAACGCAAGACGATGCCTAAAACGTCTCTGCGACGGGCGCTTCATAACTTCAAGCATCACCGACAAGACTTTCTTACCTATGAAGTAAAGATTAAGAAATATTGATGCTTCTAGATTTGATCTAGCTCAGTCTGTGGGTTGCTACCGCAAAAAACCAACGAAAAATAGACCGCCATATACAGTTGCGCAACTAGCCACAGCAAAAAGCCGACTGAGCAAATACTGAGTCGGCTGATTGACGCGCTGATTAACTTATAGATTTGCCTAATTTTGTCTGCTTTGCTCAGTTTTATCTGTGGCCTAGACCACCGGCAGACTCGTTATGCTTCTCTAAACTGGGGTGCTAGGATTCGAACCTAGGAATGGCGAGACCAAAACCCGCTGCCTTACCACTTGGCGACACCCCAACGCTTTCGCTTGAGTATTCTATCATCAGGAGCGCGGTTTACACCCGAACAATTAAAATGTTTCTGAAATGCCTCATTATTTTGCCCGCAATAGACCTATTCGGCTAAAGAACGGCCCCGCCAAGTCCAGCCCCAGCCCGTTTCAGTTTTAATCCAAGAGGCCAGACACATGGCGCTAATAATGCCGCCGCCCAACCAACCCAACCCGACATATTTGGGCGGTAGCGCTAAGATTCGAGCCGCTTCTACT
>JBBSOB010000395.1:0-3259 GCA_038260205.1 Phormidesmidales cyanobacterium | reverse complement strand
GGGTCTTCCAAGCATAATTTTTGAATAAAGTTTCAAGAATATTTCAAGAATGTTTGATTATCCGCCAACACCTCAAATCCTGCATTGGTTAGCGAAAGGTCGTTTGGCCGACCGACTTCAGCGATCAGTACGGCTTTGGTTTTTACTGCGTCAGCTCTACGGGGAAGCCAACTGGTCGGGCCAATTGCCCCAGCCATTTCGTTACGCAGATATTCGCGATCGCCTTTATGCCGACACTCACGGGCGCACTGAAATCGCAACAGTCGAGACGTTGACGCAAAAGTGTGCTTCTACCTGCCGCTGCGGGCAATCACTAGCAGCCCTACTGTCAGAAAGTACTCTGGAATTTTCAGTTACAGACTGGCGAAAGGATATAAGCAAATTTACTGATCTATCTCCCAAAATGCTGGAAGGTCTGCTGTCGCAACATCCTTTTGCAACGGTGCATCGATCTATTCGAGACGACTTGGCCTATCTTGCTGAGCTGGGGTGGCTAGTCAATAAAGGTCAAGGACGCTTTCACACGCTGACCTCAAAAAAATGGCCGCAGATACCTAAGCCCCAGCTAAAGCCCCTGGAAAATCTCTCAGTAGCTCAGACTTGGGAAGTATTAAGGTCACTCGAATCGATCTCTTTTGTTCAGCCCAATCTAGAGATCATTATCCAATCGCTTTGGGAGCAGCTTGCGGCTCTCCCTGCCCAAAGCGCAACAAAGCGAGGCATCGCAGAACCAGAAAAACGCATCTTTATTCATTTGGACTATATTCTATCAGTGACGATGCAAGAGCAGGTAGACACTCTGCAAAACCAAATAGAGCAACTCTGGCGCGAAGGCAACGGCGTCATTCAATTCGACTACTCTCTGAAATCAGAAAAAAAGACGAGCCACATCGTGCCAATTGTCACTTATCCTGTATGCCTGCACTATGCGCGCCGGGCAAAGTATATCAGCGCCTACGGTTATGACCCCGAAGGCGTTTTTGGCTGGCACAACTACCGCTTAGACCGCATTACATCACCCCGCCTAAAAACTTTGCACTGGAAAGACTCACAAATTCCGCAACGACTTATGGCAATGTATCGCGCTCATAACTTGCCGACCTCAGAAGTAGTCAGTGAAGCTTTAGAAGGAGCCTGGGGATTTAATTTCTATCTTCCTCGCCGATTGCTAATCATGCGCTTTCTACCTACATTTGCCCAGCGATACGTTCAGCAAACTGATAGACATTCCACATTCGAGCCAATATCCTATGAGGCACTGCCAGCACTCATAAAGCAAGAGATAAAAGATGCTGATGCTCAAGCGATCGCGCTAAAAACAATTTCTCGGAGAAGCGCTGGCGACGACTACTATCAAGCTTGGATTCGACTAGGTGATATCAACATCGTGATGCGCCTGCGAGAGTGGCGACCGAATGGAGAAATCATTGCGCCCATAGAGCTGCGCCAACAGATGAAACAAGAATCGCAAGCGGAATTGATGCACTACAAGACATGAGACAAAAATAGTATGCGCTACAAGTAACAGAGGTTTATCCTCTATCGATATTTAGTCATAGGTGTCGAATATTGAAAGAGCCACGAAAATGGAAAGACCAGTACCGCCATAGCTGACCTACCAAGCCTTATATCCACGCTTTTCTCGCCGTCTAACTGCGATTTCAAAGATTTCCAATCCCTCTTCATAGCTACCGCACGGATGCTCAAGACTCTGCCCTTTGAGCGCACTCACCCGCCCCCATCGCCGCAGCACAACCCATTGTCCGAACAGGTTTTGCCGCACTTCACACGAATAATGTCGAGTGTTCTTTCGCCAGTCCTGACGCTTCCATTTGTCTAGCTGATACTCCAGACACGTCCTCATCTGCACCTGCTTACCCAGACTTCCTGAGTTTGGTAAAAGCTGCCACGCTGCTCCATCGGGAACCCACCCAACAGTGCCGCAATCCACACTTCTATTAGCGGCATCTTCAACTGCTGCTGAAGATCAACCAGTCGCTGCGGCGAGTCCACCTGCCCACCAGCTAACGCCTTCACCCAGTCCGATACGTTCTCAGCATGAGAGACGGCCAACGCCTGACTTTTGAGATCGTCATCCTCTAGCGCGTCAATCATATCTAAAACAGACAGTTTCTCGACATTGCCTGCCACAGAATCTTCATCGGTCTTATCTTCATTCGAGAGATCGCCCGAACGGTAAGAGCGCTGCACCAGCTCCGAAAAATCCAGCTCCTGCGTTTGGCGAGTCACTCCTTGCAGCCATCCCTCGTTCATCACCGGCCCCTCGGCATTATGTGCATCCTGCCAATCTTCCCAAAGCACGTTAGACTTCGTCTCGCAGAGTTCTGCCAGCTTCACCAAGATATCGCCTGCCACTCTGAGATGCTCCCGCTGCGGCAACCCTGCCAGCTCGCCCTCAAACTGTGCCCAAAGGCTCAGTAAGTCCGCTTCCTCAGGCACCTCAGAAGCTTCGTCAAAAGCGACTTCCAGGTTCAACTCTAGCTGGCGCACATCAACCATTGCTGACCTCGCTTTGCTCCAGCCGATCACCCCACGGACATCCCGCAATCGGACACTCAATCGGCTCCAAGCGAATCTCGTCGGCAAAGAAGGTAATCCCGAACCGGGCCTTTAGATAGCCCATCACATCTTTCTGGACATACTGCTCTAGCTGCCGCTTGCGATAACCCGCACAGTGAATTGGCTCCACTTCCAGCACTTTTGAACCATTTTGAAACACAGACACCCCGATCGCATGAACCGGCGCGTCCTTCCGCTTCTCCCGCCAGATGTAGAGGTTGGCGTAAGGTGCTGATTCTTCGGCAACTGGGAGCGATACGGTTTCTACCTGCTCACCGGCAGATTCCTCAGTGGATACCTGCTGCCGATAGAGCGATCGCCGGTTCTCGTTCACTTCACGCCGATTGCGGTAATAGGATCGCCTGCGGGGACAGCGCTTTTCATTCCAGCAGCCATCGCCTTCTTTCCCGTGCAGCTGTTGAGCTTGAGCTGCACTGAGCTGAGCGCAGTCTACGCACTTTTTGTTAACCCGACGAGGCATCCTATCAACTCCCGTTCTCAAAACATCCCAGCAGCGCCTTACTCAAGATTTCGTTTTAAAATCCGATCAGTCAATTCTGGATAGCGAAAGATGAGGCCATCAACACTCGCTAGCTTTGCGCCATAAACTAGCGTTGTCGCAATGATCAATCGATCAAACGGATCGTTGTGAATGGATGCCAAAGCAACCGCACGGCTG
>JBBSOB010000394.1:0-3266 GCA_038260205.1 Phormidesmidales cyanobacterium | reverse complement strand
CAGGGGATAGGTTGGCAGCGACAGAAACGGCTGGACTCATGGGGAGTGTTCTGGGGAAAGGGGCAGTCATTTAGACTACCTGATTGCGCTTAAAGTGTGACCCGAGTTTGAACCGTCCCCGAATCAACAGCCGCTGTGTCCGCTACAATCTCGACCTGATTAAGGACTGGCTACACAATCGCAGCGATCCATCTGCTCATCTTCGGGCAATTGAAGTTTATCAGCAAGAACTACTCAGCAACCAACGGAAAAAGAAGAAATAGAGACGTTTCTCGGTGAATTCTCTTCAAGGAGAGTTATACAGCCCAAGTCTGACACTTATTGCAGAGTGTTCTGTTTTCTCTGCCGCTGTCTTCGAGCCGTCTGTATGAGTTTCCTCTGATAATCATCCGCATCCTTTCTCCATACCACTCTGTGTCCTTTCAGTTCTGCGCAATGAGATGCCAAGCAAGCCTCCCAACCTCGGCGGTCATAGATAGTGCTTATGTCGTCCAGCAAGCCCCAGCTTTGCTCTTGCTTACTGAGCTTTGCAAACTTCTCATATTCAGAATAATCCGGCATAACTAGCTGATCTTTCTGATGGAGCAATGGCGGATTATCTTCTGGATTGTAATCTCGGTAGCGAACATGGAGATCTCTTAGACTAATTTGCATACTGGTCTGCAAGGCAGGATGTGGCTCGGTATCAAATGTTGGGAAAAACAGATACGAAATCTTCGGCTTTCCCGTATGAAATTTTACAACGGTTGCTTCTCTAGGTCGCCCAATGGTGCGAGAAGCACAGCCTTCATAGAGTCTCAACAGCGGACTGAGCTGATCTAAGGCCGATGTATGCACCCATAGAGAGTTTGCCCTTCGTTGACCGATGGAACTCTGTTGACATCGGTCTGCGATGACATCAGTGTTACCGAGGCTCATCAACATCAGGTCAGCGGCCATGCAGGCTTGTTGGTAACTGCCAAACAGCGCCTTAATATCGTTCTGTACGACAGGGGCTAAATCTCTGAATTTAGGCCGACGCCCGAACTGACTCAACGCTAGGTATACAAGTAAATCTTGACGCCGTTTTTCGGCAATGTCGTCCCACTCACTGCTATTCGTCGCTTGCAGAATAATTTTGAAGGCTCGCCGAACATTGCCAAATTCTGCGGTAAGTGAGGCGAGTTCTTCTGTTTCTAGCTCTTCAGCCGTTGGTAACCGGCCTCGGTCAGTATAGAAAGCCATCACTGGCTGTAGCAGTTCTTTATAGTCCTCGAACCGCTTAACGTTGATTCGTACTCTAGGTGTCGTTGCCCGAGAGCGGAAGCGTGATGCTCGAAAGCTTTCAGCTCGCGTCTCATCTCGAAAGACAAAATAGATGCCCAGGGCGACGGGAACAGCATCGACACCCAGCACCTGATCAATGTAGTTTTTGAGTTCCTGTTGGTCGTAATACTTTTGAAAGGTGTTGCGGCTAGTAATGATGCCATCGCCGTAGGCAATCACACCGTTCGCACGATCATTAATAAGCACTTGGGCCGACACCACTAGAGCTTTGCGAGTCAGCGCCCAGGCTTTTAACAAGGCTTCGCGGCGCTCAGCCATATTTTCGACTACGTTGATGACGTAGCCGAGGTTTACGATATCGGCTTCTTGATGCTTAATATTCGGACGAAAGTGAGGGTCCCAACCTTCACTTTTGTAACCAAGCTTCCGAATATACTCAATATCCGCACCATGACCGCAGCCATAGTCGAAAAAAGATACATCCGGCTCAAACAGTTCTGCCTCGACAGCTAAGCGGATAGGCTTAGATGACTGTGCCCGGACAATGGCTGCTTTGTGGCGATCAATTTTGGGCTTAGATTGCGCTAGTTCATGAGGTGGCTGCCCCTGAAGCGGACAGACTACGGCATGACCTTCTATTACCCAGCCGTACTGATCTAGTCGCTGCTGCCAACCCTTAGCGGTACCAATAGATGTAGGGCTACCTAATAAACCGAGGGCTTCTTCTTGCCAAGTCAGATGCCGAAACGTTTCGTATAAAGGATAGTCGGGTGAGATGAAGGTTTCTTTTCGATGCAGTACAGGTGGGTTAGCCGTTTGGCCGTAGTTGCGAGTAGAAGTCTGTCCCGTTTCCAAATCGACTTTGATGCTCGTATGCAAAGCTGGGTGAGGGTCGCGGTCAAAGTCTGGGTAAAACAGGTAGGACAGTTGAGGCTTCATCAAGCTGAATTTTATTAAGGTCGCTCGCTGTGATCGCTCAATGCTGGTATGCGCCTTTTGCTCTAGCCTTTGAAGGATGGCATGTAATAGAGGCAGAGCCGAATCGTGGACATAAAGGGCGTCGGGTAGTAACTTGCCCACGGCACTGCTACGGCAGATTTTGGCAATGCTTTCTATGGGCGCTATCTCTGCGGATTTTACAGGACTGACCATGCCGTGCTGATAATTACCGAGGCGTTTTGGTTATCCTATCGAAAGATCCCGTACCTTTCTGCTCAAAGTCTAAGAACTGTAAAGAGTGCAATCTGTGCTGTAACCCCTCGCAAAACGTTCGTCCCATCTATTAGACGCTATATGTAGCGGTAATCAGCGTTCCATCGTCCTAATTTCACGCTATTCTGATAGGCGATCGCCCTGGAAAAACGCTGACCATTTCATTCATATGAGGAATTGCATCATTGCTTCTGTAAGGGTTTGCAGATAAATTTAGTTCAATAGTACTATTTTAAGCATTTAGGCTCCGCTCTATGGGCAAACAAGTTTCACTCAAGCCAAGCAGTGCAAATATTCCGCAAGTCATTGCCTTTGCTCGCCATGAAACTTTCCATCCTCGATTTGGCTGGTTGAAAAAGGGGTTCGATAGAGCTGCTCAGCATCCTGACGTTTTTTTGAAAGAGGATGCGCCTGTACGCTTGGGTGTTGGGAAAAATATGGTGCGTTCTATCCGCTACTGGTGCAATGCCTTTGAGCTATTGAGAGATGACGCGCCAACTGAGTTCGGCCAGAACCTGCTAGGTAGTCAGGGGTGGGATACATACCTCGAAGACCCGGCATCTCTCTGGTTGCTGCACTGGGAATTTTTGCAGGCTCCTTGTTACGCTTCGGCTTGGGACTTTGCATTCAACGCCTTTCATCGCACAGAATTTACTTTTGAGGATCTGTTTTACGACCTGTGCGATTATCGCGATCGCGTTTCCCTGCGCACTGCTGACTCTTCTATTAGAAAAGACGCGAGTTGCTTGCTGCGGATGTACGTCAGTCAGTCGGCAAAAAGTTCGGCT
>JBBSOB010000393.1:0-3267 GCA_038260205.1 Phormidesmidales cyanobacterium | reverse complement strand
TGCTGAAGGAATCGGAGAAGAGGATATTCGATCTCAGTAGAGCGATCGCATTCTAACGGTCTTATTTTCATGACTCTGCCACGTGCTGCCTGAACGCTCTTCAATCGCTTTTATACCTAACTCGATTAGAAAAAGCAGCATTTGATCAGGGTTTCGGCGCTCTCTATCAGCTAAATCTGGAATCTTTAGCATCAACTCGTCACTAAACAACCTTGAATAGGCTTGTAGCTCTTCTAGTCTTGTCCCCTCGGTTAAAGTGCTGCGAACACTAAATAACTCTTTCAAAACTCTGTTGATATATTGAGTTCGACTAGTTCCGCTTAGTTGAGCTTCCTTACCAATTAACTCTGCAATATCAGGCTGGCAGCTCAGAGTAAATCCCACTTGGTTAGTTCCTCCGATAGAACAAATTAAAACACAAATTTAATAGTAGATCAGCTTCAGTCTATACATAGAACAAGTTGAGAAAGCAACTCTACTTATGAATTGTTTTCAGTCCAGAGAAACTGTCATTTTTGATAATTAAACTTTCATTACGTCTAGCGGGTAATTAAGACAACAGAAACGCGACTAACTGCCCTAATTATTCAATTTTTAGCAATTATTTTTGCGACGCTTACATTTTTTTGGAAAGAATAGCTCTAATTAATGAGGCAAAACACTGCAAGATAGCAGCACTTTTTTAGATATTCACTGCTACCCTGCAACGTTTACAGGTCTAGCCAGTATTCATAAGCTTTTAAGTGAACATACGTAAGAAGCTATTTGAATATGTCACTAGAAAATCGGCTCAATATCAAATACCCCTGGCTAGATATTACGAGCTGGGCCAGCATTACCGCCGTCAGCGCTCTGCTTATTAGAGAATGCGTGACCGTTTCATCTCACCTGAGCCAGTTCTCTCACCTACTCGGCATTGCTTTTAGCACAGTATTTCTCTTTATCGGCGGATACTTCCTGACTTTGCTAAGAGGCAGATTCAATCGGTGGCAAAAAGCACTGGCTTTTTTCTTAGCTGGGGCAACTGTTGTCTTTGTCTTCAGCAATGCGGGCGCAGCAGACGCACAGTTTCTTCAAAATGCAGAAGACTTTTTCACAACTGGAGCAAGTACTTTTGGGCTAGGCAATCAAGTAGCCCTCCTGGTTTCTTTGATTTTTTGGATTATTAGAGGCGCTTTTGTCATTGGCGTCGCGATCGCCCTCCTCCCCGCAATCCAGGCAGCTAGGGAAGGCGATGAATGGCGTTCCCTAGCGAAGACACCCATGCTAGTCGTGGGCATCGTGCTAGCAGGCGCAACCTCTGTAGATTTCCTCGTTGGTTCTAGTAGCGGTGCTACGTAATGGACTCAATTCACGCGCCAATTCGCGTTCACAAAGCGTTGGACGCAGAGGTGAACATTGGCCCCGTTCCAGGCAGTCAGATTTGGTGGTGGTCTGGGGCCATGCTGCTTACTATCTTGATTTGTCGGCTATTCGGTAGGGGATGGCCGCTAGGCTTTCCTCTATTCGTCTGGATGGCAGGTACATCCTGGATTTTAACCGGACAGCAGTCGTGGAAATTTCTAAACCGATTCCATCAGCCCAAACGCTACACCTTCGCTCAACTGAGCTATACACCTCTTCTTCAATCCCAGGGCCATGCGAACAAAAGTCAAAGACCAGAAGATTAGAATGCCAACTGCTAAGGGGGCTAGGTCAGTAACCCTCAGCGCTTTTGAAAAGGAATTAGCCTTAGAAACGTTTGTCGATATCAGATTGAAAGGACGGCAAGTTGGCTGCGCATTGCTGCAGAAGGGCAGTAAAAGCATCCGGTCTGTCTTTGGGTTTGAGTGCTTGGGCATTCACGACAATCTCAGAGATTCGCAGGTAGAAAGAACCATAACCGCGCTTCGTCAGGGCTTTAAGGAAATGAGTGGAACGGTTACCTTCCACATGGAATCCTTTTCCGATGATCAGGCGCGACAGGATTACCTGGACAACCTGATCGCTAACTCCAGCTCGCCTGAAGCTCAAGTTATTTTGTTCTCTGAGAAAAAACGAACTCAGGAACTGACTGAGGATGGTGTTCGCCAAGTTAAGCGGCTAACCATCTATGTCGATCAGACCATGAGTCTCGATACGGCAGCAGCCAGCGGCGGTGATTGGAGCGAGAAGGCGATCGCACAGGTGATGTCGCTTTGGGAGTCTACTAAAAAGAGTGCGCTCGATAATGATACGACTGCCCTCAAATACAAAAACCTGATCGAATCCGCATTCAATAATGGCTATCTACGGTGGGAGCAAATTCTGTCCGTCAGGATGGGCTTAGAGGTCATGCCCCTATCAAAAGAAGATCTGTGGAAGCGTCTGTACCAGCGCTTTAATAAGCATGAGGCACCGCCTATTCCCCAATACGTTACCTGCACCCGACAAGGGCTGAGCGAAACTATCAATTCGCCCATGCATCCCCGCTCGGCTTTGGTTCAAGGGGAATACGGCCAGTCGCGTGTCCCGGTCTCAGACCACCAGTGGGTAAAGGTAAAAGACAAGTACGTCGGCGTGATGGCTTTTACCGAGTCTCCAGAGGTCTTTGCCAACGTGCGGCATCAGCTCTCGTACTTATGGAATGTGGTATGCAGGCCGCAAGTTAAGGACATCGAGATCGTGACTCAAGTCAGCTCCTCTAGTGTCAAAGCCATGAGGGAAAAAATGCAGGACGTGATTAAAACGTCCCAGAGAAAGGCAGAGGTTGCCAGCTCGCAGTCATCTATCGACGTTGGCGCAGATATCAAGCTAAGAAAGGGACTGGAGGCCCAATATCAGCTCTACGAAGGCGCAGCGCCGGTTACAACGGGCACTGTCTTCTTAGTCCATCGAGATAAGCCCTCTCAAATTGATGATGCCTGCAATCTGATCTCGGGATGTTTTCCGCTCCCGGCACGGCTCATTAGAGAAAAGGACGTTGCTTGGATATATTGGCTGCAAACATTACCGATTGTGTGGGATCGGCTACTAGATAAGCCTTATCGAAGAACCATTCCTTATCTAACCGATACAGCACTTGGCGTGGTGCCTCTAACCATGACTCGCCAGCTTGACAGCCAGGGCTTTGAGCTAATCGCGGACGCAGGCGGCACGCCAGTATGTATTGACTACATCAATCAGCATCAAAACGTAGGCATTTGGGGAACCACTCGCGCGGGCAAGTCAGTCACGATTAGCGGCATGTTGACGCTGTTTCTAGCCCAGGGCTATCCCGTTGTGGCACTGGACTATCCCAAAGCAGAC
>JBBSOB010000392.1:0-3296 GCA_038260205.1 Phormidesmidales cyanobacterium | reverse complement strand
TCTTCGTCGTGGACGATGCCATAAACAACGGCGGTATGAACGTTTTCTTCGGTGACTAGAAAGTCTGCGGCCTGGGGAATGGCGTCTCTGTCTTCGTAGCGTAGGTAGCCAACGCCCGCGATGGATACGCTGTTTTGCATGTGACGGTTGCGGAGCGATCGCTCAATCACATCCATTACTCGCCTAGAACGAGAAGCTTGTAATACCGCGCTCAAAAGCTGCGCATCGTAATATTGACTCAGGTAGGCAGCGGCCAAAAAGTCTGGTTCTGATGCCTGCATCAGCTGGTTTGTATCTGAGCGCAGGCCATGCATTAGCGCCGTCGCGCATTTGACATGGGTGCTGTTGCTGCGATCGAGCTGAATAAGACCGGCCTGCAAATACTGCGTCAATATAGTTGCCGTGGCGTGAATATCCAGGCGAATATCGGCGAGTTCGGCATGGAGCTTGCCCTGGCTGGCATGATGATCGACCACTAAGATGAGCGGTAGATCGGCGGCTTTGACTAGATCGGTTAGCTGGCTGGTTGTGCCTTGAGTATCAATCAAAATGTAGCCCTGATACTGGCTCAGATCGGGCCTGTCTTTGGGCTGGGTCGGCCAGCGTTTGGCAGGCAGATTGGTCAGTTTGACGAGCGCAATATTTTCTTGATGGCTGAGCGTACCGGAATAATAGATATCGCACTGAATGTTGTACGCGCTGGCAATGATGCGATAGGCCCAGGCCGCTGAAAGCGCATCTGGATCTGGAAAGTCTTGTAGAAGAACAATCTGACGAGAGCCGCTGTGCTTTTTCAGTAACTTTTCTAATGCTTGTGCGGGGTCGTCTTCAAACCCAGCGGCTCGGCGAAGAATGGCTGCTTGATCGGCGATCGCCCGCTCTTCTCCTCCCGGCTGATCCTCAGCGGTCGATTCCTCAGATGTTGAAGTAGATTTTGAAGTGGAGTTCTCTAACAAAGTACTTTCCGTAGACAATATCGAGTCTGATAACGGTATAAGAAGCAGGAATTTGAGATAGCCGTCTAGTGACTACCGATGGTAGGTAACCCTTATGGACATAGCGCGATCCGCGAGCAATGACGGGAGTCGAACAGGTCTCTAGCTGATGGGTAATGCAGCCTGATGGGTAATGCGGCGCTAGTTTTGGTGCATTGAGCTGAAATAGCGACCTGAGATGACTGTACTTGAGATGACTGTACTGGAGGTGAATGTACCTGAGGTGACCGCATGGGGGAGGGCGTTAGTTGAGGCCAATAACATACTGCCGCCACTCTTGATGAACCCCACCCCGCACCTGTCTAGAAATTTCAAAATAGAGACTGCTGTGCGGTTTGCGAGGCGGATTAGCAAGGGGCATCCGAGCTTCTTTAGGCGTACGACTTCCTTTTTTGACATTGCAGCGAACGCAAGCACTCACGATGTTTTCCCAGCTATCGCCGCCGCCGCGAGAGCGGGGAATGACGTGGTCTAGTGTAAGGCCGTCGCCTGCATAGCCGCAGTACTGACAGGTGTTGTTGTCTCTGTGCAATAAGTTTCGCCGGGTAAGCGGAATTTCTTTATAAGGGATACGAACGTAATGACGCAGCCGGATGACCGTAGGCATTTGGAATCCGGGGTAAATCTGCTGATGATGCTCTTCGAGCCGTTCAGCTTTGCCCTTTATGATGAGCACCACAGCGCGACGCCAACTTGTGATGTTCAAAGGTTCATAAGAAGCATTTAAAACGAGAACTTTACTCATTTTATCCCGCCAGGATTATGCGTAAATACTAGCACATACGACCTATTTTCGGCGGCTAGGGGCTGGTAGACTATACCGAAATGATGGAATGTTGATAAATAGTTGATAAATATTTGTTAAAGCGGTAGAGGTACGCTCGCTATGCTCAGTTGGGATCAAACGCCTGCTCTTTCCTCAATGCGCTGCTGTAGAGCCTGGGTTGAGATTGATTTGGCGGCGCTAGCCCATAATGTGCGATCGCTCAAAGCTTTGCTCTCGCCGAGTACAGATTTGATGTCGGTCGTAAAAGCCGATGCCTATGGACATGGGGCCGTTACGGTGGCTAAAGTGGCGCTGACTGCGGGCGCGACCTGGCTGGGTGTGGCGACGGTGCCCGAAGGCATTGAGCTGAGAAAAGCGGGAATTAGTGCGCCTATTTTGGTGATGGGGGCGGTGAATGAGCCGGGTGAGATGCGGGCGATCGCGCGCTGGCAGCTTCAGCCCACGATTGTTGACGCTAAGCAAGCGCTGATTTTTTCCGAAACCCTAGCTGGCTATTGGCGCGATACGGGTACGGGCGCAGAAAACACCAACACCGGTGAGACGATGGCGGTGCCGGTGCATCTAAAGTTAGATACGGGAATGTCGCGCCTAGGCTTTGACTGGCGGCGTCCGGTGGAGTTTGTGCGGTGGGTGCAGCAGCTCCCTCATTTGGAACCGGCGAGCCTGTATTCTCATTTGGCCACAGCAGATAGCCCCGACCCGGCGATTATGCAGCTTCAGCACCAGCGGTTTGAATGGGCGATTTCTGCCCTAAAAAAAGAGGATTTGCTGCCTCCTAAGCTGCACCTAGCCAATTCGGCCGCGACCCTGGCAGATCCCGCTTTACATTACGACATGGTGCGCGTTGGCCTGGCCACCTACGGCCTGTATCCTGCCCCTCATCTAGCAAGCATCTCCGCAGCGCCCCTCACCGATTTGCGGCCTGTCTTAGGTGTCAAAGCTCGCATTACTCATATTAAGCAAATTGAACCGGGCACTGGCGTGAGCTACGGTCATCGGTTTGTGGCTACTCAGCCGATGACCATCGCGATTGTTGGCATTGGCTATGCCGATGGAGTGCCTCGCATTTTATCTAATCGGTTGGAATGCGCTGTGGATAATCGCTTGGTGCCACAAATTGGCTCTATTACGATGGATCAGCTCGTGCTAGATGTCTCTGAGCTAAAGACGGTGCAGGTGGGCGATGTGGTAACGCTAATTGGTGAGGCCAGCGGACATTGGCTGAGCGCGGATCGGTGGGCGGCGATCGCGCAAACCATTTCCTGGGAAATTCTCTGTAGCTTTAAACACCGGTTGCCTCGGGTGCGAAAGGGCACCGTGCCGCAGCCTTTCGTAACAGATAGCGTCGAGGTTGAGTGAGGATTCTGTGGATGATCAGAGCTGTGTGCGATACTTCTTTGGAGTGGCGTAGCGATCGCACCAATCAAGTTTTTTAAAAAACCTTGAAAATATAAGTAGAGCTTTCGCAGAGTTCTTGGTATTATGGTTGCTCACTCATGGAGAAGTGGCTGAGT
>JBBSOB010000391.1:0-3298 GCA_038260205.1 Phormidesmidales cyanobacterium | reverse complement strand
GGCGGAATATTCCCGCTCGTTCCTGCTCAATCTTCGCCGTTTTAAACTCGAACAAATCTAAAGACTGCTGAGGCAAGTTAATTGTCGCTACTTGGAAACTAACAGTTTTCAGCGGTGGCGAGAAGCTATCTAATGTCGCACTATCCTCAGACGACTCCTCATCCAATAGCTCTCCATGTACGAAATCCAACATTTCTAGAGGCGGAAAGAAGACTTCTGCTGTCGTGCGTCTCGGTGTAGGATTTTCCTCTATAAAGGTTGCATAATCGGCATAGTCTCCGCCCATCGTCTTCAAGACGCTCAGCGCCACTGCTGCAAAAGGTGCAACCAAGCCACTCGACTGTACCCAGTTTGGATCAGGCGACAGCAGCGCATCAAAGCTTTCTATCGACTCTCCGACTTCACCTAGCTCTTCTTTAATTTTTTCAGTTAGTTTCGTAAATACCTGGATGGTTAAATCTGGATTAGATGACTTGACGATCCGCTCACGCACACCCTCTTTAAAGTCATATATCGGCTCACTGTAAGTATTTTGCCGACCCGTATTGTAGAGCAGTCCGCTCATATATACTTCTGCTACATGCACAGGCGTTGCCGCTCTGAGCATTTTCTCTTGCAGCAAATGCACCACCGATAAGCTCACTGGCGCAGCCGACATTAGCCTAGCTAGCTGCTTAGCAACAGGCGATACACCAGATGCAAAAAAACGATTGACACTCGCCTCACTAGACAGCCCTGTCCACCGCTCCGTACCTTCTGACGGGAACTGATAGAGCAGCCCTAAATCGAACCAAACGCCCGGTGTACGCTCATTTCCCCTACCCGCGACCACCTTAGCCCACTGACGTATCGGCTTAGGTTCTAGCGTTATTACAGGCAGCGACAGCGGCTCCGGCAACGAAGGCTCTGCTCTTCGCCAGTCAGTTGCGCCCTCTACAGTTAGGTGTGTATTCGCTACACCTGGCAACAGCGCGCTTAGCTGTACTTTATCTCCATAGCCCAGCTCTGTTTGTGCCCACAGCCTCTCCGGCAAAAGTTGCACTAGCGTCGTTGGCCCCTGAGCGCTCCACTGCTGCAACCAATCGTAAATTGTGGGCTGATAAGGGTGCTGTTGAGCCCGAGGACGCCGAGGACGCGCCTGCCAAAGCGGCGAACGACAATCACTAGCCAGCAAAATCAGCCGCCGCTGCGAGGGATGGATCAGCATTTTTGGGCTGCGCGGTCTGACAGAAGCAGACGCCTGCACCGAGTGGGAAGCCCCCTGTATATAAGGCCACAGCAAGAGCTGTCCATGCTCATCTTCTTGCAGTCGCCACATACGCAAATTACGAAAAGCACCCAAACGCTCTAGCACCTTCCGCTTGAATTCTATTAGCGTCTTTCGCCAGACAAAACTCATAGCAGATTCTTCCACCACTAGCTCCAGATCAAGCCAACGCTCTAGCTCCGGTTTCACTACTGGGCTAAAAATGCGCAGCGCGGCAATTTGCTCAACGGTCGCATCCTCATCGAGTTCGACTTGAGTTTGGGAAGGGACTTTTCGCGAAAGCGATCGCAGCGCTCGACTCAAATCAATCGCGTTAGATAAAGCCGTCGCAGCAGGCGCTTTAAACGGAAAGCCTTCGGACACATCAGCGTCTTCACCTTCGCTTTCTACCGTGAGGGTCTCAGCAGCAAATAGCGGCACATCTGACGTTGGGCGATCTCGCGCTGTCGTATCAGCCTCTTCGATACGTACAGTATCAGTTAGTCGATCAGCTTGTTTAGGTGGTAGTGGCGGTGGTACAGGTGGTGGTGCATCCAATCGCTCAGCTAGCCACAGCGCATCGGCAATTTCTTCATCGCTTAGCGTTAAGCCTGCCCGCTGCAACCGATTTATAAGCTGATCGATCATACTGAGCTGTCCCAATCCGTTGCCATCTCCAGGTCTTCAGCACTGCTCAAAGGCTTTAGCAATGCATCAATAAGCTGCTGCCTACGGCTACCAACAGGCGATCGCTCCCGAGTCACCATAAAGAGCGCATTCAGCAACTGGTCAGTAGACAGCTCACTGTCTTTGCGTCGGTCTAAAAACGTTTGAATCAGAGATTCTCGGGCCTCCTCGGCAGCCGCTCTACGCGCATTCGCCACCGCTTCGCCACCCTCCTTTTTGCTCAGCGTCTCAAATTCCGCATCCAAATGCGCCGATACAATTCGTCCTAGCATTTTCTTGTCGGGCTGATCCATTCTCAACCGTAGGCAGCGTCGCAGAAAAGCTGGCGGAAAATCGCGCTCACCGTTACTGGTTAAAATCACCAGTGGGAAAGCTTCACAGCTTACCCGTCCCTCAACGACCCGATAGCGAATATCATTCGCCGTAGACGCTTCAGCATCAGAATAAGCCGTTCTGACTTCTACTTCTGGCACCTCGCTTTTTATTCGCTCCAGCTCAGGGATTTCAAACCAACCCTCTTCAAAAATAGAAAGCAGGTCATTGGGCAGATCAATATCGCCTTTATCAATCTCATCAATCAGCAGCATTCTAGGCTTTGGTGAAGGCAGCAGCGCCGTTCCTAGTGGCCCCAGCGTAATATACTTACCAATCGATTCAGGCGGTTGAAAGCCCTGCTCAGACTTGGCTCTTTGCTCAGTTTCTTGCAATCGACCGATGGCATCATAGCGATAAAGCCCGCTTTTTTGCGTCGTGCGCGTCGTAATAGGCCAATACAGCACTTCACCAAGCACTAGCTCTCTAGCAACCTTGTAGGCCAAAGACGACTTTCCCGTTCCGGGCTTACCTGTGATCAATAAAGGACGACGTAGATAGATGGCCGCATTCACCATATCTTTCTGCTCAGGCTGCATTTGAAATGTCTTTGCCCGCTGCTTGCGCCGATCTATCCCTGGCTGCATGGAGCGCCCAAAAGGTCGCCAGCTCGGAGAATCTGGCATTTCCCAATTGCCGTTAGGCTGGCCAGTATCCTTAAAGATATGCCATGCCTGGTCGGTTGTTGGTTGAGGTTGGGACTCGGATAGCTCAGACATAATGAATATCGCAGATAACTAAGAAATTTAAGCATAGAAACAAAGGACGATTTCAGGCGGCGGGCTTGCGGCGAAACTCCGGTGGGAGCAAATGCGGATCTTCCCACATCAAAGATAAATGCTGGCCGATGAAGTCTTCGGATTGTCGCCTGCTATAAACATTACTAGGAACGGCTCTAAGCTGGAAGGTGCCGAAAATTTCATCGATCAAAGCCTCACAGCCGCTTTCCTCCGGCTGCTGGCGCAGCCAAAGTGCTGCTGGCACTGCCGACCT
>JBBSOB010000390.1:0-3324 GCA_038260205.1 Phormidesmidales cyanobacterium | reverse complement strand
CAATGGCACTTACCATTGCCATAGCGGAAGTAGCTCGTCCGGTACTGCTGGCTCTAGTCCATCGGGAGTAGGCCGTTCCACAAACCCAACTCAGCCCAGCTACCCATCCGGCAGCAGCAATAGCAGCAACTCTTCTGAGAGAAGCCTCAACGCACCTGGCAACGTCATTGAGTTACCGGGCGTGTCCAACCGCGACAATGATGCCCGTGGGCGTGCGGATACCCAGTCAGCGCCTGTAACACCTTACTCTGAAGGCTGGCGCGTTCTGTCCGTCGGCGATGGCGATACGCTCCGGGTCAGCCGAGGTCAAGACATGCAGACTGTCCGCCTAGCTTGTATTGACGCGCCAGAGATGAGACAGCCAACGTACGGAGAGCTAGCAAAACAGCAGTTGCAGGCGCTTCTACCGGTCAATACTGTCGTCTCGCTGCGTTCAGTCGATACAGACCGCTATGGTCGCCTCGTCGCAGAAGTTTTTCGGCCCAACGGAAGTGTTAATCTCTCTTTGGTCGCCAGCGGTCATGCCGTTGCCTATCGCCAGTATTTGAGCAGTTGCAACGCTGAGGCATATCTAAACGCAGAGGCGATCGCGCAGGGGAATGGCTTGGTCTTCTGGTCACAGGCTAATCCGATGATGCCGTGGGATTTCAGGCGGCAGTAAGCGGTCATGCAAGGGAGCTAATCATCTAAATCAAGACAGAGGTCGTTGGCTACACCAATGACCACCGCGCTTTGTCGCCCTGCTGATAGATGAATTTGCGGCTCACCTGATGGGTTGCAGCCAGATGGCTGATCGGCTGCGAGCGCGAAAGCACCTGGATGCCGATATCTTGGCGAATGGCGGGAGACAGGTTGGCGGCGACGGAGAGGGTTCGGCTCATGAAGGGGCGTTGGCGAAGCCTCTCCTAGGAGAATCGCTGAAGGGACTGGCGACAACCAGCCTATGCGTTGGCGCAGCCTCTCTGCCAGAGAATCGCGTAGCCTTTCGTTCATGTATTCGCTCAGAAGTGTTACCCGGCGATGAACCACGCCCAAAATTAGACTCCGGATAAGCGGCGGAGAATCTTCGACGCTACTAACATCTCAAACTGCGATCGCATCGCTTTTGCTGCTACAGCATCCCACAACAGGACGCCCGCCTCGATGTTTCGTTGATGGGCAGCTTCTGTAAAATTGGCAGAGGTCACCAAAAGCTTCTCATCGTCAATCACCACACACTTGGCATGGAGGCACGCTCGAGGAGCCTTCTCTTTGGATAAAGATCTTGGATCGTAGAATACCTCAGGAATCTGACTACCTGGCCAAATGCTACGTCGGAAGGTTTCAGAGAACTCACGCAATAACGTAGCATTGGATTGACTATTTTTTCCGTAAGGACGATTTATATTTACAAACAATCGAACCTGCAAGTCTGGCTTATCGTTCATTCTTTGAGCAAGGGGCTGGAATAGTGCTTTTGCCTTATGTCCGACATCCAAAGCATAGCTAGAAATCAAAACGCTCTTGTTTGCGTTACTAAAGAGTTCTTTAACCACAACACGAGTATCGCGGCTTTCCGTACCCAGGACTTCTTCGCCTGTCCAAACTAGATCGATGTTGTTGCGCTTTTGCTGCGATCGCCCCCGTTCATCGGCTAGCAGCTTGAGCATAAAAGCCAAATGCTGCCCTTGCATTCCCTGCTCGCTAAGCTGGTTTATCGAGATCGCCACTTCAGTCATTAGCGCGTTGGGCACGATGCTTGCCAAAGCGGAAGGATGACAGGGTAGGCGAAGACGATTGCGGGCGATCGCATCCATTAATCCCTCTATTGCAGGCCGACTAAGCTGATGAAACACTGAATCCATTATTAACTCAGCGACGCTGGGAAGAAAGCGGCGGCGCTGGTCACTACGGTATCGACGACCAAAGCCCGGTCTAAAAACTCATTGCCTTGCTCGCAGGAGGTTTCGGAGATAAGAACACAGCCGTGGCAAGCCGCGCCATGGCGGAAGCGCTCTTCGTAGAGTTCGTCGGGCTTGTGCTGGGCGCAGACCGGATCGTTAGAGCAAAGACGACCCGATTCCAAGGCCATCATTAGGTGATGCTCTAGCTTTCGCCCAATTTGAATCAGCCCGCCCAATGTTCCTTCAGAACCAGATGAGCCCGTATAGAGCAAAATGCCATAGCCTGAGTCACCGGCATAGACCCGTTCTCGAATGGCGCTAGCAGAGTAACCGCACTCCAGAGAAATAGACGTGATCAAAAGATGCGACAGGGTGTGCAGCATGATGTAGGGCAAGCCTGGGAAGGTATACTGCGGCTTGTCCTCTGAGCTATCTAACTTAATTTCCTTACGGCCCAGCCATTGATTGAAGCCTTTTTGAAGTTCCTGTCCTCGCTTTTGCACCGCTTCTTTCTGAAGCCATGCATCAATGGCCTCTGGTTTGAACGAAACAAAGACCCCTTCACCTTTAACTTCGATTGCGGGGAACCAGTCTGTGTCGAGTCCTAGCATCGCCGGAGCAACGTCCAACTGAAGCTCTCCATCAATGTCGGCGAAGGGAGGCTCAAAGCGAGTAAAGCTGACCTGCGCGCGCACTTCCCTCAGCCGGTGAACCAGCACGATACGATCAATAGAGGATTCAAGTGAGTCGGAGAGATTGTCTAGTGGAAGATTACGCGCGTAAAAGTCTCTATCGGGTAAGTCTTCTCCGATTTCATCGGGTTGAGAGAGTAACGTTTCGATCTCAACTTGTTTGATCTTTTTTTGCTCGGAAGGCTTACCGCTTTTTTGCTGCTGGATTTCTTTCCATACGGCATCATCGGAGAAGTCTTCTAAGGCTTGCGCAATTTGTGGCTTCCTGCGTTCACGCTTGATGTCGCTGGCGTCTTCGGCATACTGCAAATAGTCTTCGTAAAAAAGGCCTACTGCTTTTTTGATATTATCGTCAGCGCTGGGCAGCGAAATAACGCTTTGAGTTTGCGCAAAATAGGCGTTGCTCGCTGAGCGAACTAAAAGCCTATTAGGGGTACGACGACCCTCTTCGTTGGCACACTCTTGACGCGCATGTTTACCAAGCCAAGGGCGATCGCCTCGGCAGCTTCCTAGCGCATTCGAGTTTGGCAAAGTTGCGTCGGAGAGGGCGCGGCGCTCTTTGCAGGACTCGCAGCGTACAAAAATATCGGCAAAGTCACTGCCGGTGCCGCCCTCGTCTAGCCAAAGGTTGCCAGTACAGGACTTTCCCTGATGCACATAGCCACGCCAGTCAATATCGCTAATGTGGCCATACACGCAGGCTTGAACAAATCGAACAGGGACGACCGGCTTTTTTTTCCTGTTTTCAT
>JBBSOB010000389.1:0-3368 GCA_038260205.1 Phormidesmidales cyanobacterium | reverse complement strand
GCTCATAGAGCTAGCCCCAAATTTGCAGTGCGCTTTGCCCGCATATCAGCCGACTCCATCGACTATAAAGCGCCTCGACAGCGCGAGCACAGCAGACTGGGAAGCTGATGTATTGGCTGTGGGTTATATTCAGCACCCTTTGGAAAGGCTGCTGAAGTGGGTTGACCAGCTTTTGCTGTGGATAGAAAACCGCTGGCAGGCGCTCTTTGCCGTCAACAGTTGATTTAGAGAAGTGCGCTTGAATAACGTCCTTTGAACTAGCATCTTGAGCCTACTCTACGAGGAGAGTAAGCCCTACATGGATTAGCGGGGCATTTGGCCTAAACCCTACCGTTCTTGGAGCATAGCGGCAAAACCCTAAAAAAGCTGCTTTGTTGGCTGTATTTGTGCATCAAAAGCTATGTCATAATCAAAGCGTCAAAAGTGAGCACACTTTACGAGTTTTGCGGCAGTGAAGATAGGATACGCCAGAGTTTCGACTGCTGATCAAAATTTGGATCTGCAAACGGACGCTTTAAAGCAGGCAGGCTGCGAGAAGATTTTTGCTGACCACAGTGTGAGTGGTGCGAGGGCAGAACGCCCTGGATTAGATGAAGCGCTTGAGCAAATCCGCAAGGGTGATGCACTCATTTCAGAAGGCGGTAGAATCCTTCGATGCACAACCAGCCAAATATGCAACCTTTCTTTTGATAAGCTAGGGGTAACTGAGCGGCTTTGGCGTTTTATTCCGCTGATAGAAGGAGGTTCCGTGCTACGCACATCTGTAGCCTCTCGTGACTAATTCGTGTTACTCTCCCAAATTTTGTGGTAAGCATATACTTATACTTCCATGTCGCATTATCAATTAAATGGCTGCCTCCGGACTAACCTCGTTTGCAAGGGCTGTTACTTATTACAATGATTTGTACCGGACTGCCACAGAAACTTTCTATGCGTTTGAGAAATCTAAGGTTCTTGACCTTCTAAAGCATGAACGTGAGCTTCGAAAACGTGCTGAGACATTCATAGAAGTCTCTGGTTTGGAGTGGTCAGACTGCGGCGATCTAAAACGCCACCTCGATTATTTTAAGCGCTACCTAGAGATGGAGAGAAAGCAATCATGCGCCTCCGATATAAAAGACATACTACTTCGTGATCTACCTATAGCACTGGCGTGTTTGACTCAGAAGATCGTTAAGGAGAATGAGCTTGAGATAGTCAGACATGATCAAGATTCTCCAGCAGTAAGTTCAATAAGCGAGACTCTTGAATGTTTTGCTGAATCCAGCGTGAATGCTGCTTGGCAGAAAGCGCTAAGGAGAAAACAGAACGACCCTGAAGGTGCGATAACGCTTGCTAGGAGCCTATTAGAAAGTGTCTGCAAGAGCATATTAGACAGGCAGAACATTGAGTATGATCCAGATAAAATGAAGCTTGCCGAGCTTTATAAGAAGACAGCAGATGCACTGAACCTATCGCCTTCCCAGCACACTGAGAAAGTATTTAAGCAGATACTGGGTAGTTGCGCTGGTGTGGTTGGCGGATTAGGTGAAATAAGGAATAAGTTAGGAGATGCGCATGGGAAAGGGAAGTTGAGTGTTAAACCTCAAGAAAGACACGCAGAGCTAGCAGTAAATCTGTCCGGTTCGGTGGCGCTATATCTTATTAAGACTTACTTTGAGACACATTCTCACGAGGGTATCAAAACCTCTGAAATCTGAGACTATTTCTTCCGTCTGAGTTTAGAAGTGAAATATATGCCAAGAAGTAAGCGAACAGTCAGAATAGTTGTCATCCTTTTACAGCTTCGTTGAGTGCTTCTTGAATGACCTCATCTCCGACACCGTGCCGCTTTAAGCTGTCAATCAAGGCAGAAACGGTGTCGTTCTCTAATCTTTCCAGATCGCTGCGTAAGCCCTGGCCAATGTAAGTCCGTGCAAGTGGCTGATAGCCTGAGAACCCCAGAATAGGGGCTATTCGCTTTAGATCTTCAATCACATCTTCGGGCATCCGAATAGTAACCGTCGTCATTGGGCGATCACGCTTAAGTCGTTTTTTGAGAGCATCAGGCTTCATAGTATTCGCGCTCTTTTCGAGTCGCTTTGCGAGCGGAGACAATACGGATGTAGTCATCTTCGCGTTCTACGAATACAACAAACAAGAGATTCCATCGCTTGTCTAGAGCGATAACAGCGTCCCTGGCTTCATCGTTACGGCCAGCATCGACAACGACCAGAAGTGGATCAAAGAAGGCTTCGGCGGCTTGAAAAAAGGTGATGCCGTCGTGCTTAAGTGGGTTAGCTCTGGCCTTCTGGTCGTTCCAGACGAAGGTGATGCCGCTGAGCGCGAAGTACACATCCATAGGGAGAAGTATAGCTAAACGTATTTATTTTGTAAATACGTTCCAACCAATCAAGTGAACTGCTCAACCTGTTTCTGCTACTGACTTATCAGTGAAATATAGTACGCTTGATCGTTTTGAAATCCTTCTCCATGGGGAGAAGGATTTTGGGTGAGGGGTGGCCGGTGTGTTGTTTGTTTGCCAGCCTCCTATGTCCAAATGAAGCGACCTATCTTAGGCAAACCATTCTTCCACCGCTTCTGCTTTGGTGTTGGTATTGCGTGACAGCGTTTGCCGCTCAAAGTCCATGTGAATAGAGCGGGTTTGTTCGCCGTCTTTGGCCACTGCCACAATCGGATAGCGCAGTACACCGTCTTGGAAGGACATTTGGAAGCGGAAAGTGCCGTCTGCACTGAGCTGAATCGGCTGACCATCGATGGTGACTGTGGCATCGGGCTCGGTAGCGCCGTAGACGATTAGCTCGGCGTCGGCTATTAGCCAGAACTTGCGCGGCTGAACCGGGGGCATAGAGGCAAAGCCAATACCAGACATATTGACGCCAGAGGCCGTTGGCAGCGCCCAAAGCCCAGCCCCAGAGGGAAAGACAAAAGAGCTGACCGCTTGCTCGGGCACCTGATGCATAGAGCCAAACAGAGAACCCGCCGCGCGCTGCGCCTCAATTGACTGCGCGCGGGCAACCATTTCGTCGTACAGCGGATTGTCTTCAGCGGTTTGGCCCGCAGCTCCTGCTTTCTGGGCAGGAGACACCAATTTAGCAAAGGTGCGACTTTGCAGACCCGCCTGCCAGTCAACGGTGAGAAAGCGGTCTTCAACCCAGTCGGAAGGATAGACCGGGGGAATTCGCATGGATACGGAGCGAGTCAGCAATAGCCAGCGGCCATCGTCACAGATGTAGCCAATTTCTACGGTGTAGTCGCGATCGCTCACCGGCACTGGCAAATACCATTCGCGCACCATCTCGCCACATTCGTACTGTTGCAGGCTGTGGGGGCTCTGACTATTGATGTCAATATCGGTGACATCGTAG
>JBBSOB010000388.1:0-3374 GCA_038260205.1 Phormidesmidales cyanobacterium | reverse complement strand
TATGACCATTCAAAGCACGGTATCTTTACTGACCAGGCCGGCGTCTTGACCAATGACTTTTTCCGGGTTCTGACAAGCATGGACTACGAATGGAAGCCGGTCGATAATCGCGAGATGCTCTTTGACATCTGCGATCGCAAAACGGGCGAAACGAAGTTCACCGCGACACGCTGTGATCTTATCTTCGGCTCGAACGCGGAGCTTCGCCAAGTGGCTGAAGTCTACGGCGCTAATGACGGTCACGAGCGTATGGTAAAGGACTTCGTCGCGGCCTGGAACAAAGTGATGATGCTTGATCGCTTCGACATTGCCGCTTAACGGCTCAGTTAAAGACAAATTGATTTTCAATACAACCGAAAAGGAGTATGTCTAAAAGGAGTATGTCTATACGATGTGCTCCTTTTTTCTATCATCAAAACATGCAGTCAAAACATGCAGTCAAAACATCCAATCAACACAACAGGTAAACTCCTATGGTTCTAGCCTCTATTGATCAAATTGCGATCGCTCTTTCCACCATCCCAACTCTGATCAGCTTCCCCACAGATACCGTTCCTGCCCTGGCTACCCATCCGCAGCAAGCCAACTTGATCTATCAGGCAAAACGCCGTCCCCCCGAAAAGCCTTTAATCTTGATGGGCGCTTCGCTGGCCGACTTATTACCCTATGTTTCTGGAGATGCTGAGGCTCTCAACATCTGGCAGGCCACCGCGCAGGCACACTGGCCAGGGCAGCTCACCCTAGTTTTAACCGCCAGCGATCGCACCTCGCCCAATCTAAATCCAACCACCACCGGCACCATCGGTATTCGCGTACCTAATCACCCAGCCGCGATCGCCCTCCTCGCTCGCACCGGCCCACTAGCCACCACCAGCGCTAACCGATCTGGCCAGCCGCCCCTGACCGATCCGCAAGAAATTGCCCAAACCTTCCCCACCGCGCTCATTTTATCTGTACCTACCGAGCTAGCAGCAGCGCCCAGCGGCCAGCCTTCTACCGTTGCAAAATGGACAGGCAGCGGCTGGAAAATATTACGACAGGGACAAGTTCAGATCTAGCCCACAGAAATTGAGCTGAAATCGAGCTACTGTATAGCCGTGAGACGTAGTGTGCAAAACACCGAACTTCTATACACCGAACTTTTATGCCCCGTGAAGACACCGCTGCTAATAATTACGTAGATCTACAGCTCGCCTACCGACAGTTGCTCGCGCTAGAACGTTTTAAGAGCGGCTTTTTGGCACGCACGTCTCACGAACTGCGATCGCCCATCAATACCATCGTCAGCCTGCACCAGCTCATCCTAGAAGATCTGTGCGAAAGCCCCGAAGAAGAAAAAGAATTCATTGAACAGTCTAAAAACGCAGCGCTCAAAATGCTGTCCCTGTTTGATCGCATTGCCGCCGTCGCCAAACTAGACATAGGCCGAGAACCCCCCAAGCTAGAACCTGTAGATCTAAGCTTTTTGCTCCCCGAAGTAGAAATGCTCACAGCCCTGCAAGCCGCCAATCAAAACGTGCGCTATACCGTAGAGCCACTCACCGACGAACTAGCAATCCACACAGACGGACGCTGGCTAAAAAACACGCTGACCAGCCTCCTTCAAGATGCGATTCCTTATGTTAAACAGCTAAAGCTATCAGTAGAAAAAACGGCCACGGCTATTGATATTGTAATTGAGTGCGATCGCGGGGCTACGCCTTCGCCCTATTGCTCCATCGCCCAGCTCAAAGCCGAGCTAACCGAAATCGAAGCCGCGACAGCTCACCCTAAAACCTCTATAACGTCTCCTTCCATCGAAGCCGCCCGAAACCTTCCAGATCCAGAAAGCCTAAAGCTATCTACCGGGCTAGTGCTAGCAACCGCACAAACCACGCTACCCATCATCAAAGGTGCATTCGTCATAGAACCCGCAGCGGCCAACGGCATCCGCCTAATATGCAGATTCTCAAGTCCCTCCTAAATCACCCTAAATTACGGTAAAAAGCCGGTAATACAAAGCGCCTATGACCTTCGAGTTTCCAACCGAGGACAATCACTTTCAAGCCCGGTTCAATCCCTGGATCGGCGTCGTGCTTATATTCATGGGCCTGCTGTTTTCTCGACTCGCCCTCCGCACAATCTTGGTTGATCAGGTCTTTAGCCTTCGCCTCTTTCTCGGCATTCTCCTAGCTGCAGTGGGCCTGCTCTACCTAAAGCGCCCTTACTTCCGGATTGCGCCTAATCGCCTCACCGTTTACAGCTTCTATGGACAAGTCGTCAAACGCCACCCCTTCGCTAAATTCAACGATATCAGCATCAATAGCGGCAAAGTCTATCTTCAAACCTCCAAAACCGAGAACCCCAAACGGGTAAAAATTCAACAATGGATGACCAAGCCCTCTGACTGGAAAACGTTCAAACGGTTGACTGAAACCTAAAAAGACGGTTAGGCTCCTTATCTATCAACCGTTATAGCCTCAGCGTTTAGCTTTGAAGCTCAATCCCGACTTTTTTAGTCGGGTATGTTTGCCCTGCGCAAATGTGCGTGTTAACATCATGGCAACTCCAGCATCGCAAGGACATAACTCATGACTCAAGCAGTTGATCGGCTCGCAGGATCGAGCGCTCTCTCCCAGAAGACATTCACCGCCCTTCAATGTAAAGAATGCGGCGAGCAATATGGTCTAGGTGATAAGCATGTTTGTGAAGATGTTTGCTTTGGCCCTCTAGAAGTTGCCTACGACTACGAAGTCATTAAACGCCAAGTTTCTCGCGCCACCATCGAAGCTGGCCCTCATTCCATCTGGCGCTACAAAGCTTTTCTCCCGGTCGAAACCGACACCCCTATCGACGTCGGCACTGGCATGACGCCGCTAGTCAAAGCCAATCGTTTAGCTCGGCAGCTCGGTCTTAAAAATCTCTACATTAAGAACGACGCGGTTAACATGCCCACGCTCAGCTTCAAAGATCGCGTCGTTTCAGTCGCGCTAACTAGAGCCAAAGAGCTTGGATTTACGACTGTTTCTTGCGCTAGCACCGGCAACCTGGCTAACTCTACGGCTGCGATCGCTGCTCACGCTGGCTTAGAATGCTGCGTCTTCATCCCCGCCGATCTAGAAGCCGGTAAAATCCTCGGCACCTTGATTTACAACCCCACTCTCATGGCCGTTAAGGGCAACTACGACCAGGTAAATCGCCTTTGCTCCGAAGTTGCCAACACTCACGGCTGGGGCTTCGTTAACATCAATTTGCGCCCCTACTACTCCGAAGGCTCCAAAACCCTCGGCTTTGAAGTTGCCGAGCAGCTTGGCTGGGAACTTCCTGACCATGTTGTTGTTCCACTAGCTTCCGGTTCACTATTCACCAAAATCCACAAAGGCTTCAACGAGTTC
>JBBSOB010000387.1:0-3561 GCA_038260205.1 Phormidesmidales cyanobacterium | reverse complement strand
TGATTGAAGAAACAATGAGTTCCCGGCGATAGCCCTAGCTGACTGAGCGCTATCCAAGTTTCACCATCAGGCTGAATATGGGTTGATTACTTCTGACGCAGACAGAAGTAATCGGCTTGCTCGCCTAGCCAGCGCGCTAAGTCCACTGAGCAAAACTCTCGGTCGCCAAGGACTACCACCTTGTAGCCTAACCAGGCATGAAGGGCCTTTCTCAAAACTTTCTTTTGCGCCTTTAGGAGCTGTAAAAAATCAACCTCATGGTTTGGCCCTATGATCCGTAAGGCTAGGCAGTTAAGGACTTTCAAAGTCATGAGCCTATTAATTTACAAGCACTTAGGTGGCTGTTGCCCAGCGTCTCTAGCCGCTGCCAGTAAATTGGAATGCCGCGCTTGCGCCAGACAAGACTGACCATCAACAGATTGATATGGCCCCAAGTGGTGCGGTCAATCGCAATATAGACGGGGCTGCTTGCGCTCACATTTTGATGGCTGATGAAACAAGCAAACAGACCTAGCCACAGGCGGTTCACATCCATCGCACCGAGGGTAAGGAACCGTTGAACTTTTTTCGGCGGCTTTCAAATAGAATCGGCAGCGGCAGGGCTTCGGCAATCGCTTCTAGGCGCACGTCGCGGATCGTATGCAGCACGCCCACTAACAGCGATAGCAATAACGATTGACGGGCGCTGAGCTGCTGCTCCAGGTAGCTTTGGTAGATCGCTAGTATCATCGGTATCGATAGGTTGAGTTCGCAAAACTAGCCTATCTTTTTTTGTCTATGGCGTGCCCATTCCTTAGAATGCAGACATTTCAGGCGTTGTGTCACCCCCCTCAGGAAACAGAGGTTATTTCTTCAATTTGCTTGCTCTGCTGAACAAGCTGAATAGAGAGCGTTTCACAAACGATTTTACAGAGCCTGAAAAACATCGGGTTAGCCACTTCGTAATAGGCCGAGACCCCGCGCTGCTGCCGCGAAACAATTCCTGCTTGAGCAAGCAATTTGAGATGTTTGGAAACGTTGGCCTGCCCTAGCCCTGTCTGCTCAATAATTTCGGTGACATTGTGCGGTCCGGATTTGAGCGTACAGACAATTTGCAGTCGGCTAGGTTCAGACAGTACTTTAAAGAAATTGGCAATCAGCGTTAGCGACTCAACCGAAAGCTGCGCAACCTTACTAGCCTCGCCAGCAGACGCTACAGACTGATTTTGAATGGATTTTTGAGATGTTTTCGACACGTTTTAAGCTCAACGGCGTTACTCCTATATTACTACACAGCTATATAACAGTGGAAATAAGGTATGAGTGAACGTGTAGTATTTGGCCTTTGTCTAGACATGGAGAAATTTTAACAGATAAGGCTGAAAAGCTTTACTGGCAACGGTTTCATCTCTAAGTATTTATGCTCATCGAAAAATCATATTTAGACTCAGCAATGCCTGAAACTTTGAAAACTCGTTGACAGAGTCTGAAATGATGAGCTTATCTGTCAAAATTTCTCGACTTCTATGCATAGGCGAGCTACGCTTGCACTGCCCCTCTTACCCGACTCTAAGTGAGCGCAGAAAACGATTCGTGAAAGGCATCGAGGAACTGGAAGCGTTGTTCCAGGCTGCTTAGGCCAGATTGAAAGGGGGCGATCGCTTTGAGGCTGATTCACCTCTCTTTGGCTACCCAGATCTGACGGATTCGGCTAATTGGCTCGAATCGTCGCAGCATAAGGACTGGAGAGAGTCATATCCTCTTCAAAAACCCAGTGCCTGCCAGTTTGAGTCTGTCATCTAAAATCCCCATGCTAAGCTATCTGAAGAGATTAATAGATACACAGCCAGATTTGACCTCATGAGCTTCAAGCCCAGCTACTTCAAGGCAGACCTGTTTAAGGTGTTGTCTAACCCGGTGCGAATTCAAATTCTCGATACGCTGCGGGTGGGGGAACAGAGCGTAGGTTACATCGCTGAATGGCTTGAGCTAGATGCCTCTGCTGTATCGCAACAACTGTCAGTGCTGCGCAGCCGCAACCTGGTGGTCAGCCGCAAGCAGGGCAATTTTGTCTTTTATGCCGTTCGCGACCCAGCCCTCTTTAAGGTGCTTGATGCCGCCCTTGAAGTCTTTAACAACCACCTGGTGAACGTGCGTGACGCCCTCGAACAGCTGGAATAGCTCGGGTTGACCGCAAACCTCGCAATAAGTTCCAGGCTCCCCTAGTGCATGCTGCACAAAACCAACCCACAGGGTACGGAGAACAGTCTCTACAATCAATCCGACTGTGGTGGAGTTGGGTAGTTGGTTCTCGCTGCTGCCGTTCCCCTAGCCTCCGGTGCTCTGTATTGGAATTGCCCCTCAGGCTGGCACTGTTGGTTTTCACCCTAGGGCTGCTGCTGTGCCTGAAGTGGCACCCAGATTGGTGCTGGTGATTGGTTACCTCAATGGCTTAGGTTAACCAGGAGCCGAATAGGCATGCAGCGATTATTTTTGCTCCGTGAGCGATCGCCATTCTCCAACCATCTCAGGGGAGACATTGAGAATAATCTCCGATTGGTCGAGGGTTGGAAGGATAAGCCGTAGCGGAATCGCTGACGCTAGCTGCATCAAGATCGGCTGCAAGTCATACTGTCCGACATCAGATTTTATTTGGGTTTCATCCGCAAACATCTCCTGAGATATATCGGCGGCAGTTAAGGTTTTGCCCATCGAGTCGGTGAGTACTAATGGCTGCGAATGGTCAAGTTCTGCTGTGCCCGGAAACCCAACTAGCCGCAAGTAGATAACGTCTGTATCGTCAGGGCGAAGGCGTTTGAAGGCGATCGCTTGCCAGCTCTTACCCTGCTGATCTTTGAGCGTTTGGCGCGACTGGTAGACGACCTGCCCTGGGGCTTCTTCCAGTTGGCGAAGGGCGGCCTGGGCTGGGGTGATCGCCACATTAAGGGTCATTGTCCAAACCAGCATTCCGAACAAGAGGACGGAGCCGATGAAACGTAAAATGGTCTTCATATTCAGTACAACCTAGATAACGTCTGCATCGGATTTTCCTCCTGAGATAAACTGATCTGACACGCGCTAAATCAAGCCAGGGCCTTTGTGACGCCAATCATGTTTTGTGGTTAGCTTGCCGTCCTCATCTTCAGACAACTCCTGCACTTGATGGGCATGTTCTGCCGCTTCCTGGGCGGCTTGCCCGCGCAGATCTCCGGGCACCTCGACGTACATTTCTGGCTCAATCGCATAGTTATTAATCAATCCCTCTTGATCTACGGTGTAGCCATCTGTGGTGTGGCTCGATTCTCCATTAGTCTCGTCGTGAGGGATGTGGCCAAAATCATGACCTTCCCGCTGCTGACGGGCGGCAGATTCAGCCGGAATGAGGTGCGCGTCATACTGGGGAACATGATCTTGAAAATTATTCTGGGTATTCATTAATTGGCCTTTTGTAGTATTTTCGATACTGACTACTAGCAAGAAGCAAACCTTAAAGTACCTCTTTCTCCATAAGAGACTGACAGGCTAGTGGTTGCTTCTGTGAGTGAATTGGATGAATTGATTGAGTTTGATACTAAACGTAAT
>JBBSOB010000386.1:0-3606 GCA_038260205.1 Phormidesmidales cyanobacterium | reverse complement strand
CGTGAAAGCGATATTCCATCAGGCGCTCTGGAAGGAAGTAGGCCGTTTGATGAGCGATCGCACATCTCACCAACAAATCAAAATCCTCACATCCATCAGCCGCCAGTCGCATAAAATCCACAGCCTCTAGGCTACTTTTACGAAACAGCGATGAGCCGACTTGCAGGCTTTGATAGACGAAGGTTTCCCCTAATAAATCGTCGATTATGCCCGCTGACAAACGGTCTTTGCCCCACTTCGCAGAGTTAGCGGCGGTAGCAGCCTCCTCCCGCTGATTTTTGGCATTAATCACCCAATGGTCGGAACAAACAAAATCAACCGAAGGATTCGTCTCTAGCACAGCCACCGTTTTCTCTAGAAACGTTGGCGTCAGAGCGTCGTCGTCGTCAAACTTGATGAAATACTGCCCCTTAGCCGCTTCGTAACCCGAGCGCATATTGCGACTGCGCTTCATGTTTTGCGGATGTCGAATATAGCGTATCCGCTCATCGCTCCACTGAGCCACGACTTCGGCGGTGCAATCAGGCGAGGCATCGTCGCAAATGAGCAGCTCGAAGTCTGAGTAAGTTTGATTTAGGACGCTATTGACGGCATAGGGCAAAATACCTGCGCGACTGTAGGTGGGTATGCAGATGCTGACTTTAGGTGAGCTTTTGGGTGAGTTAGAAGACACGGCGGCGTAATGAATGATGAGTAATGAGCGGCGGCTTTTGGTTTTAGCGGCGGTTGAGCATTCTCTATAGCAACTAGAGCCGATGCCTGCGGGTAAGCTAGAATGCACCACTGACATGACTAACATGACTGCGGATCTAGATTCTCTTTACTTGCCCACGGTTTCTGTTGTTGTGCCAATTTATAATGGCGAGCAAGACCTACCTGAATTGCTCGACCGTTTGATGACACAAACCTATCCAGCGGATAAGGTTGAATATTTGCTGGTGGATAACGCGAGTATTGACAGCACCGCCGATATTTTGATCAGGGCCGTCGAAAAGTTTGCGAGCCAGCACCTGACGTTGAAGGCGCTGAGCGAAAGCAAGATTCAGAGTGCCTACGCGGCCAGGAATGCGGCCATTTTGGCGGCAGCTGGCGAATTCTTGGCCTTTACCGATGCCGATTGCTATCCTCATCCAGATTGGCTAAAGGCGCTAATGCAGCCTTTTACCAATGAGAAGGTCGGTTTGGTTGCAGGCAGGATTGCGGCCTTTCCGGGCAAAACGCTGCTAGAAAACTACGCCGAGCGCAAAAATATGATGCACCAGGAAGACACGCTGGCGCATCCGTTTTGCCCATACGGACAGACGGCAAATTTGGGAGTCCGGCTAGCCGTGCTGAAAGACGTTGGGCTGTTTCGGCCTTATTTAACGACGGGCGGCGATGCGGACATTTGCTGGCGGGCGCAAAAAGAGGCGGGTTGGGAAATTCGCTATGCCACCGAGGCAGTAATTGAGCATCGGCATCGGCAAACGCTGAAGGATTTATATGCTCAGTGGTATCGCTACGGTACGTCCAATCGCTATTTACATCAGCTACATGGGGTGGAATTAACCAGGCGATCGCGCCAACAAGACCGCACTCGCAGCCTTTTACGATGGGCGCTAAAGGAACTGCCGATCGCGGGCGCTAAGCGGCTGCTAGCAAAAGGATCGGTGGTAGACATGGTGACGACGCCACTAGATATATATTGCTCAAAAGCCCGCGATTTGGGGCAATTAGAGGCGCAGCTTTCTGAGCAGGCCCAAGAGAAAGCTTGTTTTTCTGCGTCGGCTGTTCGCCGTTAGCGGTTTGCTCTTTTATTCGTGAATTTGTCCTTAAATCTTTGGCCTTAAATCTTTGGCCTTAAATCTCTAGCTATCAACCTCTAGCAATAAATCTCTAGCAATAAACCTCTGGCAATGAATATTTTGATGCTCTCAGCGACGTTTCCCTATCCACCGACTCGGGGCGGGACTTCGGTAAGAACTTTTAATTTGCTGAAGTTTTTAAAACAACAGGGCCATGGCATCACGCTGGGCACGCTAATCGCTCAGGAGGTCTCCCGTGAGGAGGTGTCTGCACTAGGAGATTGGGTGGATGAACTAGGCGCATTTCAACGTCCACCCGATGAAGGGCGAACAGCTGGCACCACCGGAAAGCTGATGCGACTGGCTAACTTTGCTATCAGCGGCGTACCGCCTAGCGTGACGACCGCGCGATCGCCTGCCCTGCAACGCTGGGTCGACGATAAAATCGCCAGCGCCAAGTTCGATGCCATCACCTGCGAGCACAGCGTCAACGAGGCATACGTTCCCGACAATATCAGCGCTCTAATTCCAAAATCTGTGGTGAATATTCATAGCTCTGTCTACGGCACTTGCGCCCATCAGCTGGCGAATGGAACGGCGGAAAATATTCTGCGCGATCGCCTCACGCTGCCCCTACTCAAACGCTACGAACAGCGCTATTGTCAAAAATTTTCTGATTTGGTAGTCACAACTGCCGAAGACCGCAGGCAAATGGGCGAACTCAGCGGCAAAGAGCCGATTCATGTCATTCCTAACGGAGTTGATTTGGATTTATTTACGATGCGATCGCAAGATCCAAACGGCCAAAGCCTGGTCTTCATCGGCGCAATGGACAACCTGCCCAATATTGATGCCGTCACTTTTCTAGCCCAAAAAATATTTCCGCTTGTGCTTCAAACGTATCCAGCGGCAACGCTTTCGCTCGTCGGCGCTCGACCAACGCCAACCGTCCAAGCACTTGGCCAAATCCCCCAGGTGACGGTAACGGGCAAAGTGCCTGAAATGCGGCCTTATTTACACGAGTCCACCGTTTGCGTCATCCCCATGCGAACCGGCTACGGCATTAAAAATAAAACGCTGGAGGCAATGGCTGCGGGCATTCCGGTGGTGGCAAGCGATCGCGGCCTAGAGGGTCTAGCCGTAGAGGGCAATGGCATGCCGCTGCGAGCATTGAGAGCAGAGACTGCGGCTGAATACGCAACAGCCATTGGTCGGCTATTTGACTCGGCTGGGCTGAGGGCGCAGCTTTCTGAAAACGGTAGGGCGCTAATTGAGCAAGACTATACTTGGGCGATCGCAGGCCAACAATACGAGAAAGTTCTAACTCACCCACACGAATTAGCCACGTAAATCGCAAAGTGTAGATCGCAAAGTGTCAATCGCAAAATGTAAACCGCAGGGTGCAAACCAGCAAAAAGCAGATCCTTCACAATGAAAAATCTGCTTCTACAATCTAGAACGCTCCGGCCTTAATAGGCATCTTGCAGCTCGTAAAAATCAGGCGAAATGTAATCCTTCCGCAGCGGCCAGCCTTCCCAATCTTCAGGCATTAGCAGTCGCTTCAAGTTGGGATGCCCTTCGTAGACAATCCCATACATGTCGTAGCACTCGCGCTCCTGCCAGTCGGCAGCTTTCCAAATCCAATACACAGAAGGGATAGTCGGATTTTCTCTAGGCAAAAAGCACTTAATACGAACTTCTGCGGGGGCATCGGCATCGTCGCTTAGCTTAGTCAAATCGTAAACGCTCACCAGCTCTTTACCAGGGCCAGAGTCGTACGCACACTGACAGCGCAAATAGTTAAATCCGTAAGCGTAGAGCG
>JBBSOB010000385.1:0-3629 GCA_038260205.1 Phormidesmidales cyanobacterium | reverse complement strand
CCAAAATCTCCGCATAGAGAAATACTATCGCGCACTTCTTCTAGATTTCCAGTTTGGTAGTTTTCTAGCGCTTGCCGCTGTTTTTCAGTGACCGGCACCGGCATAAAGTCAAGAATAGCCTTCTGGCAGCTCTTAATATCTTCGACGCTCAAGGATTCATTCCTCACCGATTTGTCTGCTCCAAACTATGTTCGCAAATACATTTTTGTCAAATCTCCAGCACTTCAGGGTGGGCCAATATCCACTCATCAATCGCTGAGGAGATGATGGCGTTCATACTGTCGCTGGTGTTCATACTAGCCAGCTTGAGCTGCCGGTAGCGGGTCGCCGTGCAGTCGTATGTAACGCGATGGGGTTTTCCGATCGGCTGAGGAGAGCCACGCCGCTGCGTTTTGCTCGTAAACTCGCGACCCGTCCCAGGCGTAGCTGCGGTAGGCGCTACCGATACTTCGGATACGCTGACGTTCTCTCTTCTGGTGCTTGTCTGCTGCTCTGCCATATTTTGGTGTCTGTGAACTTCAGGGTGCGAGGTGATCGCTTACTTCAGAGGGCCGATGAGCCATCGCTTTGCTAATAGCTTAACCGCTTAGCCAAGCATCTATCAGCCGAGATTTTGATTTCAGCAAAAATCGAAAATACTTACGAACCGGACTCAGTTTAGGCTCTCAAGACACCCGCTTGCAGCAGATCAGGCTGCTTCAGAGACTACCCAGGACTCATCAGACTCGACGGTGTAAAGACCGCTGTTTGGCATCTCTGCTTTATTCTCATCGCTTGAATGGTTCTGTGGTTCAGAGAGTGAATGAGAAATGGCGATGGTTGCAGACTTGATTGGTTCGGCTAGTGGCAGTTTGTCTTTGTACTGATTGATCTGTTTCTCGCACCGAGCGATCGCCCGGTGCAGCTTAGCGACCTGCTTGCCTAAATGAATACGATCTCGGTATGCAGCTATCTCCTGCTTTCCCACGTAGCGAATAAACGCGCCAGTAGCATCAACGAGGGCGTAGTAATCGTGCCCCGCTTGCTTTTCAGACTTTCCTGAGAACGCTGTTCCGCCTGACTGCTTAGTGGCGATGTACTGCCCGATCAGCGGTGAAGCGCTAGCGTTGTCTATTAACTGCTGGCGCTGGTACTGTAGTTCGCGCAGCTCAGCGTCTAGAGCCGAAATCTTGGCATGGAGGGTAGCAGGTTTAAGTTTAGGCACTGGCCGAGCCTTACTACGTGTTTCTGTGTTTACGTGTAAACGTATTCTATCGTTTTTTCTGTAGAAGAGACAAAAATGCTATTTACTTACGAACCAGCTAGAGGGCTGGGTTTGTGCACACTCGATGGAAACCTCATAGATCTGCCGAGCAGAAAACTCATTTGGAAAGGGTTACCGGCATAAGAGGTTCGTAAGTAAATTGGTGTTTTATAATCGCCTAAATGCTTCTTAACCGGCTTCAATTGAAACGAGTCTGAGGTGCTCAAAGACCTATTATTCTTAGCTCAGAGCTTAATCGCCGCCTTTCAACGCAGCTTGAGGATTCTGCCGTGATTTGGACAATGGAGGCTGCGATCACAGCGCATCAGTCTGCTGTGATCGCAGCCGGAATGCTACACGACTGGTCTGACTAGCGCCGCTATGTATTAACGGAGGCACTTTTTCTTGACCGTTGCCTGATACCGCTAGGGCAATCCGCCTCCACAATGGCGTGGCAATATCGCATTTAGCTCAGCGTCGAACATTTTTGGCGATCCGTACTTGATGGGGTGACGCATGGGCCACACTCTCAATATGGGAGATACAGGGGCAAGCGGGTCGCCTTTGAGAGTGCCGACAGGTGCGCCGATAACCCAAGTCACAACGTTTAGATCTTCGTAGGTGCTTTGCATTTTTTGGGCGCAGTCTTCCAGCTCTGCGACTTCCCTAGCATTGTTGGCGAGAATGAGTAGAGCCGCAATCTCACCACATCGCGGACAAAGGATTTGTTTGCTAACAATTTTTTCCTTCGGTGGGGACGGTAAGACTTCTATATTTGACTGGCTGGTGCTGGCCGGTCGTCCTTTCCCTATGGCTGCTTTTAAAGCTGTGGAAAGCTGCTGACTGAGCGGTTCAAAGATCTGTGCTCGGGTTTGAGTCGTCGGGTCATTTGGATCGCCCGCCACCTCACTGGAGATTTGGCATAACCCATCAGAATCGTCCTGTAAAACGATACGACCTAGCTGACCCAAGGTTTTATGCTGGAACTGGTAGATCATGCCGTTCTCTAACGGTAGCCTTTGAACTGATATCTCTGACGGAAGGGGAAAGCTCATCTCGTTGCTAAATATATGTTTTGAGATCGCGCTCAGTGTCCATTAGGGTTGAATTGCCTTCGTCCAAACGATAAGTTTTTGAAGAGAAGTGCGATCGCAAAGGGGAGAGAGTCTTTGAATAAGACTACGGCTTGCTAGCGCCAGCCTATCAGAAATAGGGTTTATAGAGAAAGGCTGTACAGAAGAATCATGACGGCTCTATCACCGCGTTCATGACTAGAAGCCCAGAGTATCTGCCCGTCATCTCAAGAGCTGCTGGGCAAACTAGGCCGTTGCTCGTACCTATGCCCATGAAGCTCGCCCGCCGTCATATCTACTTTGGTCTGTTGGTGTTGGTTGCAGGACTCGCCGCTATCATCGGGCGATCGCCTCAAGTAACGGCGCGTCTGATGGCACAGCTTGGCCCGGCTTCTGCCGAATAGAGTCAGCATTACGAGCTAGCGGCCAGAAGCGTTATAGATGGAACCACCTTGGTTGTGCTCGACGGACAGGAAGAAAAAGAAGTGCATCTGTGCGGAATATCCACGCCCAATCCTGCCGCATCAAAAGCCCATCTACGTCAGCTAATCTCTCAAAATACCAACAACCGCATTATTCTCGTAGCCGTAGAGAGCGATCGCCCTAGCTTAGTGGCCGAAGCCTTTCTACCTACTGATAGTCCAGAGGCAGAGCTAGAAATTCATCTCAATACCCAGATGCTACTGGATGGTATGGCTATCGTTGATGATGGGTCAGTTGGTGGCTGTCCCAATGGCTCGCTGTACCGAGCTGCCGAAGCCGAAGCAAAACAGTAGGCATTGGCGTATAGTCTATCCCCACCTCTAGCGCCCCTAAACTTTAGCCCTGTCCAATAAGCCATGAAGAAGAAGCAAAGCTGACTTCAATTTTTTTTGATGTTCTCAGAACTGTCTGTTTCTCAGAGCGGTCGCAACGTACTTAGAAAAGTGAGTTCAAAGGGTTCATCCAACCATGTCAAAGCTCAGTTCAAAAAAATGGCACCAACAAAAGCGCTGGATACTCGGAAGCCTACTGCTCTGTCCGCCGCTGGGCCTTCCACTACTATGGCTGTCGCCTTGGTCTAAAGCAGGCAAGATTAGCGGCTCCGTACTATCAGGCTTTTTGCTATTAGCGTCCCTAGTGGGTGCAACTGCCGAAACAGCGAAGACCGTCGCGACAGAAACCCAAGCGCCAACAGCGCCGCCGAGTGCTTACGAAGATGCGCTCTTAGAGGCGACGGGGGCTAGCGAAGCGTTACCGACAGCAGAAACCGCAGCGGATTGGGGGCGTGTCGCGGCTCAGTGGCAAAGCGCGACCACCTCACTGAACAATAT
>JBBSOB010000384.1:0-3630 GCA_038260205.1 Phormidesmidales cyanobacterium | reverse complement strand
TGCATTCGCTCAACGATTGTGCGGGCAATACCTAAGTTATACACGGGGCCGTAGCGATCGTCGGCAGAGAGCGCAAATCGCCAGAGGTTGCGAACTTGAATGAAGACTTGCCCTGGAAATGCCTCGCTGTTTTTGGCCGCTTCCCACAGCGGTGTCAAAATATTTTGATTGTTCAGATCTCTATTGGCGACTGAATAAGGGAAAACGTCTTTTACAGCTACGCAGTTGTCGTGCCGCGCGGCAAGCTGGTCTATAAAATATTCTTCGCCATCGGCAATTTCGTTGGGCGAGAAGTTGCCGACTCCTGGCAAAAAGACGATGTAGCAGTCGATAGCAGAAGGAGCTGCCTCAGCCGTCGACTGCTGTAAAACCTTGGGTTTTTCTTTTTCTTTGGCGTCGAACCCTAAGCTGGCAGACGTTTGATTTAGCCACCATACAATCGTAGTAACCGGTGCAAGCATTCCCCACAGCACTAAAAACCCAGCCATCAGGAAGATAAGCCTTAAAGTTGTTCCACTTAAGCGAGCAACTAAGTGAGAAAAGGCGCGACCGGGCCGTCTTGACATATTACATCTCCAAAATTGCTGACTTTAGCGTTTAGCGCCCGCCATAGAAATGCCCTAGAAGTGCTGTGGAAGTGCCGTAGAAGTAGTATAAAATGGCAAGGCTAAATTCGGTATAGAAAGCGATACGTTTGCAGCAAAGGATTCATTATGAAGCAAAGCGCTTCGAGACAATTGAACATTAGGCAAACGATCTGGCACGCCCTAACGCTGGACGCTCAGCTTTATCAGACGGCGCGGGGCGAGCGGAAAACGCTGCGGAGGGCGCTGATAATTGTTGTATTGGCGGCGCTTTCTCGGGCGATCGCCAATATCCTAATTTCGCTGCTTAACCGAGCAACACTGCCTGCTTTAATTGTTACGGTGCTGCTAGGTATCATCACCGTTATTATCTGCTACTACTTTTGGACGTTTACTATTTGGAAAGCCGGGCAGTGGCTAAAGCTTAACCCGCCTAGCTACCGCGAGCTGCTGTGTCCGGTGGGATTTGCTTATGCGCCTCAACTGCTTAATTTCACCACGGTTTTGCCCGTACTCGGCAGAGCCATTGAGCTAATTCTTTCTTTATGGACGCTGTATGCGGTCATTTTGGCGGTGAGCAAAGCGATGAACATCTCTAAGCTGCGGGCGGCTTTGATGAGTGTTTTGAGCTTCCCCATTGTTCAAATCGTGCCCATTCTAATTCAAGTCGTCGCTCAGCAATTTGCTTAAAATTTGCTCTTAAAATTTGCCTAATTGTATCTACTAATTTTCGAATAAAAACCGGCTTTTTGTTTTGATCACAGCTTCAAGGTCACTCTAAGACACTCAATTAACGCGATATCGGATTAGGCTGCGTACGGTTTTGGGAGAGATGCCTAATTCTTGCGCGATCGCCTGTTCTATTTCGCTATAGTCTACCGAAGGGAACTCAAACTTCATTTCTTGCAGAGCAGAGCCGCCGGTCTGTACCGTTACCTTGCTTACCTGAGAACCTACCTCGACATCAGCATCAATCGCTAATACCCTCATCTCAAAAGAAACCTTAATTTTCTGGGTGTCGGTGGTATTAATTTGAGTGACTGCCAAATCACTTTGACCAAACACCTGCTGGGTTAACCATCCGCTGCTCCACCAAAAGGCCACTCCAGTGAGCACCATTGGCAATCCAAATCCCAGACCGATTTTGAGAGCGTTTCTCAGTTGCATGGCTTCCGCTTCCGTGTCTATTGTGAGTATAAGGGTGTGAGTATAAGGGTTGTCTTGAAAGGAATCGCACTGACGATGAAAATTCTGCTGGTTGAGGACGATCCGGCACAGCTAAAGCCTCTTCAGCAGGCGCTGATTAAGGCGGGCCATGGCGTTGATGCGGTGGAAGATGGAGGCATGGCTCAAGAGCTGATGGGCGATCGCGCTTACGATCTGCTAATACTCGACTGGATGCTGCCTCAAGTTAGCGGACTAGCCCTGTGCGAGCAGTATCGCCGGTTGGGTAAGAGTGCGCCGGTTTTGTTTTTGACAGCTAAAGATACCATCCTTGATAAGGTGGCCGGACTAAATGCAGGGGCCGATGACTATTTGGTGAAGCCGGTTAACCTGATGGAATTGTTAGCGCGAGTGCGAGCATTGGGTCGGCGATCGCCCATGTGGTTAGGCGATCGCCTATCTCTGGGCGATTTAGAACTTAATCTTAGTACCTTAAAACTGCAGCGCCAAAACAACAGCACTCAGCTTTCGGGGCGAGAGTTCCAGTTGATGGAATATTTGCTGCGGCATCCGCATCAGGTGCTAAGCCGCGACCAAATTGAACAGGCCTTGTGGGAATGGGACAGGGAGCCAGAAAGCAAGGCCGTTGCCATTTTGGTACACCGTCTACGCCAGCGCTTACAGACTTTACAGGCCGATAGCTGGCTACAGACGGTCTATGGCATGGGGTATCGCCTGAGCGTTCTTGAGGCGGAGTCCTAGCGCTGATGTTTGAGCACAGTCGACTGAATCTGGCCCGGTGGTTTACGCTCTCAATGGGCAGTATTCTGGTGGTATTTTCTGGGGTGCTGTACGTTTGGGATGCGCGCGATCGCCTCTATCTTTTTGACCAAGAGCTGTACGTAACCAGCCAGGTGATTACCTCAGGCATCGAAGAGCTTACCTTTGGATCGCAGCGTCGCATTGATCTAGAAAACGCCCCCCTGCTGGGTCGTGATGTCATCAAACTCGACACCAACATTGTCTTTGTGCGATGGTACACGCCTGAAAAAAAGCTGTTGCAGTTTATCGGCGCTGTTCCTGCTGCTAAGCTAGACACAGCGCCAGGATTTCAAACGCTACAGGGCACTGAAACTAACCCGGCTGAACCTTTAAGACAGCTAACTCTAGCCATCTATCGACAGAGTCGGCTGTTGGGTTATTTACAGGTGGGGGCATCTCTGAATCCGGTGATGGTGCCACTACAGCAGCTGCGGGCATTTTTAGGCGTCGGATTGCCGGTTGCCTTAGCGGCTATTGCTTGCGTTGGCTGGGTGTTAAGCGATCAGGCAATGAGTCCTATTCGCAGTGCCTACCAGCGGCTACAGCAGTTTACCGCCGACGCTTCCCACGAGCTGCGAGCGCCCCTAGCGGCTATTATCAGTAATGCTCAGCTAGGTCTGATGGAGCCCACCTCCCTAGCAGAACAAGCCGACTGCCTCCAGACTATTTCTGCAACAGGAGAGTCGATGAGTGCGTTGGTCGAGCATCTGCTTGCCTTAGCACGGCATCAGGGAAACTTGTCTCTCGAAGCGTTTCAGCCAACTGATATTACCGCTCTGCTGACGGCGATTAAGAGCGACTATGCATCTCGGATGGCCGCCAAGAAGATCTGTTTTGAAAGCATTCTCCCCGAGCATTCGATTATGGTGCAAGGAGAACCTGGGCTGTTGTACCAAGCGATTGTGAATTTGTTGGATAATGCCTGTCGCTATACGCCAGCAGGCGGTAAGATTTGTTTGAAATGTCAGAGTCAGTCTCGTTGGGTTTTGATTCGGGTGGAAGATTCTGGAATTGGCATTTCGGCGGCGGATTTGCCCCATCTTTTTGAGCGATTTTACCG
>JBBSOB010000383.1:0-3648 GCA_038260205.1 Phormidesmidales cyanobacterium | reverse complement strand
TGGCCGATGGCTTCTTCTAGGTCTTTCATTTCTGAGGGGCTACGGAAGCTTTTGATTTCAATGGCTATTTTCTCCATGTCTTTCTCTGCGGCAATGAGGCGTTCTGCGCCTAGATCTACGAAGAGGTTTTACCTCGGGCGAGTTTGAGGCGGTAGGGGTCGTGGGTAATTGTCCAGCCATCTTTTTGAAGGGCAGCGATCACGGTGTCGTGGTAGAAGTCGCGGGCGGGCATGGGTTAGAGGTCGCCTCGGAAGGCGCGTTGGAGGAGGGAGTTGAAAAGGTTATCGTCTTCGGTTTTTGCCTGAAAACTCTGTTCTCTAAGACTAATAATTTTTTGTTTGATTGCTCTAAATTGTTGCTGTATCTGAAGAGGCACTAAAGGAACTGGCAGTCCTTTGATGATCGCCATATTAAGACCTGCCATGATTGCGCCTTTAGCGCTCCTTGCTAAATACTGTTGAGCAACCGGATGAGTTAGAAAGTATGAGTGTAAAAACTCTGGCAGGCATTTCTTACGATCAAGGGTAATACAGCAAAGATGCTTTGTATTTATAGCCTCTGGGCAGTCATCTGGGACAATTGCACACCGTCCGCACGTCCCCATGATCGTGATAAGAACGTCACCGGGTTTAATGGTGTATCGTTTTAGCTGCTGATATTTTTCACGAGTAATAAAGCGTGGCTCTGCCCAGCGGAACTTATTTTTCACAGCATTATCTATACCTAGAACTGCTATGCCCTGATCTACAAACTCGCTGTGTAGTAACTGACTCCCAAAAGGCCCAGTACGAATAGCTCCCTTTTCTCCTTTCAGAAGCGCTTCAACATTTACCATCTCCCATCCTTTCGCTACTGGATCGCCAAACATCTCTAAGAATGCTGAGCGTAGTAGGTCTTCGGTGAGTGCGATCGCTTGCTTGCGATCACGTCGAATACCATCAGCCTTATCTAGAATTGCCGCAATCCGCTGTTGCTCTGCAATTGGGGGAAGTGGAATCTTTTGTGCTAAGTACTGGAGTTTAGACAAATAATATCGAAAGAGCGATCGCCCGCAAGCGGATCGCTCAATAGGCGAAACTGAGAAAGAACAACCAAACTCAGGTGCCTATGGAAAGTTTTACTGATCTGAGGCGATTCCGCAAGCGAGCCTATCAACTGATGGGCAACGGTCGAGATGGCCTCTTCGACCTGATGGATGCGGTGCTCACGAGCCGCAGCCTGACGAGCTTTGTAGAGCTGTCGCTATCGCCGGTATTTCGACGAGCTTGGTCGAGCCTGTACCAAAGCCTAAAGCGTAGCACCCCGGCTTCTGGTCAGTTGATGAGCCTCTACAGCCAGCATCTGCCCGAGCCCAGCTCAGGTCGGCAATTGCTGTTAGCAGGCGACCACACGGCGTGGCCGAGGCTATGGTCACCGACGCTCAAAGAGCGCACCTACGAGCATCAACCGCAGCCGCATAGCGAAGCCGCTGGGGTGACGATTGGTCAGGGCTACAGCACACTGGTCTGTGTGCCTGAAGACCAAGGTAGCTGGACGCTACCGCTTTTGCATGAGCGCATCACCAGCTTTGAGACGGCCACAGAGAAAGCCGCTGAGCAACTCAAAACCGTGTGCGAGCAACTGAGCCATCGTCCCCTGTCACTCTGGGACTCGGAGTATGGCTGCGCAGCATTTGTGCAGCGAACTGCCGAGATTAGCTGTGACAAGCTGATGCGCTTACGACCCAACCGAGTGCTGTATGGTTCACCGGCTGCCTATAGCGGACGGGGACGGCCCCCTAAGCACGGCGATAAATTTACCCTCAAAGAGAGCCAAAGTTGGTGGCCCCCTGAGCAACAACAGACTATCAATGATGAGGGCATGGGGAACATCAGACTCAGCCAGTGGTCGGCCCTACACTTTCGGCAGAGTGCAGACCACCTGATGACCTTAGTGCTCGTCGAGCGCTTGGATGACACGGGTCAGCTGCGACATAAACCGCTCTGGCTGGCCTGGATAGGTGAAACCATGCCAGCGCTAGAAGACCTGTGGAAACTTTACTTGAGAAGATTTGCCATCGAACATTGGTACCGCCTGATCAAGCAAAGACTGCACTGGTGCTTACCTCATCTGGGCACTGCTGAACAGACGCAAGCCTGGAGCACACTGATGCCACTCATGAGTTGGCAACTATGGCTGGCGCGAAACGACGCCCCTGACCAACCCCTGCCTTGGCAAAAACCTTTGGCCGTGAAGACCCCTGGACGGGTCGCCAATGCCTTTGCCGCTATTTTAGCGAGGATTGGCTCACCCGCTGAAGACCCCAAACCCCGTGGAAAATCTCTCGGTTGGCCGACCGGCAAAGCCAGAACCCCTAGACCTCGATTTCCTACCGTTAAAAAGACCTATTCCAAACCTAAATCAGACAAGTCTGCTGCCGCATAGGGCTGCTGTTAGACGATAGGAGCTTAGACTCTCTGAACATTTCATAGAGAGTCTGCTTTTGCCTGCTTTCTCAACAGATTTTGTCTAAACTACAGTAAGTACCTATTCTTACTTAAATTTCTCAGGCCGCTCGTTGTGTTATTAAGGGCTTCAAGAACTCTTCTACCTTGGGGAGACGAAAGCCAGTAATGAAGCCATTTTGAATTAAGTTCATCAATATTTGGACGTAGCCTAAGCGTAAAGTTTGAGAAGTAATAATCTAGACCATCGTCAGGCTGTTCAAATAGTGCGCACTTTCCTATGTGACTGGGACTTCCACTTGAAGTAGTGACGATGATATCTCCGTCTGCAAGCTTTTTCTTTGTCGAATGTGACTTTGGAACATCTCTCCAAGCAAAGTCCAATAAAACAAGATTTGAGTCTTGAATATTAGTACTTCTGAGAACTGGATTGCCTGTGTATTCATCACCTGCCTCTCCCCAAGTCCCAGAATCACTAAGGATCAGTAGTTTATCTAGGTTGCAAGTCGGCCAATTCATTTCAACATCTCCTCCAACTCATCCAAATCCACGCGAATCTTATCTTCAAGATCCCGCAGCTTCTTCAGAATCACCTTCGGCGGCTCATACACCACCTCCTCATACTCAATCTCCTTATACCGATTAATCGAAAGATCGTAGCCGTTCCCCGCAATCTCCTCGCGCGGCACAAAAAACGCCTTCCCCTTCCGATCCGACTCCTGCGCTACATCACGCCCCTGCCACCGCTCCAAAATATCTGGAATGTCATTCTCTTCCACCGGCTGTCGCTTATCATCCAAGCTCAGCCCGTCCGCCACCATGTCATAAAACCAAACAGAGTCACTCCCCCCACTCTCCACACCCACCTTCGTAAACATCAAAATCGCCGTAGACACGCCCGCATAAGGCTTAAACACCCCCGACGGCATCGAAATCACCCCGTCTAGCTTATGGTCCTCCACCAGCACCTTCCGTATCTCCTTGTGCGCCTTCGACGAGCCAAACAGCACCCCATCCGGCACAATCACCGCCGCCCGTCCGCCCTTCTTCAGCAGCCGCAAAAACAAAGCCATGAATAGCAGCTCCGTCTTCGTCGTCGAAATCGCCTTCGCCAAATCCTTCGCGATCGTCGATTTCTCCACCGACCCCTTAAACGGCGGATTGGCCAGAACCATCGTAAAGGCTTCCTCCACCCCCGCATGAT
>JBBSOB010000382.1:0-3675 GCA_038260205.1 Phormidesmidales cyanobacterium | reverse complement strand
AGCAGGCGCATTTGGGCAGCTAGCGCGTTACTGCTAGGGGCAGACCCTTTTCCCCACACCGCGTCGTAAATTTGACTATGGGTGAGTAACTGATCGGGCGATCGCATCAAATAAGCCAAAAGCTGCGCCTCTTTCTCCGACAGCTCAATGGCGATATGGCCTCGGCTAGCCAACTGATTTTCCAAATCGAGCGTGAGATCGGCAAACCGCAGCGTTTTATCAGCTTTGCTGCCCGCCAACTCCGATGATTCTAAATGATTAGGACGACGCAGCAGCGCCCGCACCCGAGCCAACAGCTCCCTTAGTTCGAACGGCTTAACCAGATAGTCGTCTGCGCCAGCATCCAGACCGTCCACGCGATCGTCTAGCGTGTCTTTAGCGGTTAGAAAAAGCACTGGCGTGGTTTGTCCGCGCGATCGCACCTCACGACAAATTTCCAATCCGCTCTTATCTGGCAGCATCCAGTCCAAAATTAGCAGGTCATAAGTTCCACTCGTCGCCATTTCGCCGCCCATACTGCCATCTGCCGCCACCTCAACCGCGTACCCCTGACGCTGAAGCAATCGGCTCAGCGGGTCGGTCAGTTCTACTTCATCATCGACTAACAAAATGCGCATGGCTAATGGAGATAAATTCAGGCTATATGCTAACCAGTATGAATGATATCGCCTACGGTTCTGTCGCTCCTGCCAGCATTTGATAAACCAGTCCTTTGATCATGCGATCGCGATCCAAAGGCAAAATCTCTTTACCGTGCATTATCTCCTGCACAATTAAGTAATGCACCAAAGCCCCCACAAAAATTCTGGCAGCAACCATCGGATCAAATAGATTGAGCTGTGGCTGAGTTTCTAAATAAGCGACAAGTCTAGCTAACAGCGGCTGTGTCACCTCCCGCACAAATGTTTTAGCCAGATCAGGAAAACGCTCAGACTCTCCAATAATCAACCGCATCAAGGTCAGCAACGTCTGATTTTTAGAGAAGTTGTCAATCACTAACGCCGCCATATTGTGCAACATCTGCTCAGGCGGCAGTGGCTTTGCTGGCGCATTGAGCACCGACATCAACTGATGATGCTCGCCCGTCTGCTGCTGCACCAGCGCGATAAATAGCCCTTCCTTATTAGTAAAATAGGTATACAGCGTCGGCTTCGAAACGCCACAGGTCTTAGCGATCTGATCCATACTTGCCGCTGCATAGCCCTGCGTTGTAAAAACCTTCAAAGCCCCTGTCAAAATCGTTTGGGCCTTATTCTCTTTACCCGCCTTATTCTCCTCACTCGCCTTATTCTCCTGACTCTCAGACGACTTAACCACAGCTCTCTTTAGCTCTGAATCTTCAAATTTTGGATCGAAGGGCATTAACATTAACAAAGTTGAATTCAACATAGTTTGAATTCAAACTATTGAAGCGATTCGCGTACGGCGTTAAAAAACGGAGGTGAAGTCAGCAATTTACCTTGCCAACCTTCCTGCATCCCATATTCTACCTTTTGCCTTCTCCGTAAATAAAAGTCATTACGCCCATCGCTTTGGCAGATGTTTAATCAAGTCTAGACAGCTAAGCCTGATTTAATAGGTAAGACATATTCCATAGGCAAGCAGTATGACTGTTAAACAACTCAACCAGAAGTTTGAGATTCCCAATCAGGTCAAAGTCGTTGAAGGAAAAGGTGGCTTTCCCGTCGTTGAGGTAGCCAATGAGAAGGCCACCGCAGTAATTTCTGTGTACTCAGGGCAGATTTTATCGTTTAAGCCAGCGGGCGAGCCGGAAGACTTGCTCTTTTTAAGCGATCAAGCCTATTACGAAGAGGGCAAAGCCACCAAAGGAGGTATTCCCGTTTGCTGGCCCTGGTTTGGCCCTGACCCAGAAGGTAAAGGTCGCGCTAGCCACGGATTTGTCCGCAATCGAATGTGGATGCTCTTGAGTACGGAAGCAACGGCCAACGGCGAAACTAAAGTTCGACTAGGTATGTCGTCCAGCGAAGAAACGCTAGCAATCTGGCCATATCAGTTTGAGCTAGTAATTGAAATATTGGTCGGGACGCAGCTCTCGGTCACGCTAATCACCCAAAACACTGGTGACACTCCTTTCTCTATCACTCAGGCACTGCATACTTACTTTGCCACTGGCGATATCAGCCAGGTTCGCGTGCTAGGTTTTGAAAACGCCCGTTTTGTAGATAAAGCAGACGGCGGTGCTGAAAAAACTCAAACTGGCGACATCACCATCACAGAAGAAACAGATCGCATCTATACCGACGTGAGTCCTGAAATTGTGATTAACGACGGTGCAATGAATCGTCGTATTCGCATTACCTCATCAGGCAGCAGCACAGCTATTGTGTGGAATCCCTGGAAAGAGATTTCGGTCAAAATGGCTGACTTAGAAGACCAAGACTATCAGCGGTTCATTTGCGTAGAAACCGCAAACGCAGAAGATGAGATCATCGAAGTAGCACCAGGCACTGTCTATAAGATGCAGGCTGGCTATGCAATAGAACGCAGTTAGACAATATCGCAAACAACAAAAAGCCCTCTGCACAATGTATGGAGGGCTTTTCGCTTTATTTAATTGTTAGTCGAGTCATAATCCGAAGACTATGCGGCGATTGAAGGTGCTGTCAGTGCTACAGGTGCAGCTTCGCCAGCAGCTAAGTCAAGTGGGAAGTTGTGCGCATTTCTTTCATGCATTACTTCCATACCGAGGTTGGCGCGGTTGAGAACGTCAGCCCAGCTACCAATCACTCGACCCTGTGAGTCAATAATTGACTGGTTGAAGTTGAAGCCGTTCAGGTTGAACGCCATTGTCGAGATACCCAAGGCGGTGAACCAGATACCGACGACAGGCCATGCACCGAGTAAAAAGTGCAGTGAGCGTGAGTTGTTAAAGGAGGCGTATTGGAAGATTAACCGACCGAAGTAGCCGTGGGCTGCAACGATATTGTAAGTCTCTTCTTCTTGGCCAAACTTGTAGCCGTAGTTCTGTGACTCAGTTTCAGTCGTTTCACGAACGAGTGAAGAAGTAACGAGTGAACCGTGCATTGCGGAGAACAGTGAACCACCGAACACACCGGCGACGCCGAGCATGTGGAAGGGGTGCATCAGAATATTGTGCTCAGCCTGGAAAACCAACATGAAGTTGAATGTGCCCGAGATACCCAGAGGCATCCCGTCAGAGAATGAACCTTGGCCTAGTGGGTAAATAAGGAACACTGCAGCCGCCGCCGCCACAGGGGCAGAGTAGGCAACACAAATCCAAGGGCGCATACCGAGGCGATAAGACAATTCCCACTCACGACCCATGTAGCAAAAGACGCCGATGAGGAAGTGGAAAATTACCAGTTGGTAAGGGCCACCGTTGTAGAGCCACTCATCGAGTGAAGCCGCTTCCCAGATGGGGTAGAAGTGGAGGCCGATAGCGTTAGAAGACGGGACGACCGCACCGGAGATGATGTTGTTGCCGTACATTAGAGAACCAGCAACTGGCTCGCGGATGCCGTCGATATCAACAGGCGGTGCAGCGATAAAGGCGATGATGAAGCAAGTCGTAGCAGCGAGCAGAGTCGGAATCATCAGAACGCCGAACCAGCCTACATAGAGGCGGTTGTCGGTACTGGTAACCCACTGGCAGAAATTCTCCCAGAGGGAAGCGCTTTGGCGCTGTTGCAGAGT
>JBBSOB010000381.1:0-3692 GCA_038260205.1 Phormidesmidales cyanobacterium | reverse complement strand
GTAGATGGATTTGTGGATGGCCAAAATATCTACATCAGTCGCTGGATCGTGAATGTTTTGGGCTATGAGGCCGATGAGATTCAGAAGCTGGGGACGCAGTACTTAGAGAAGCTGATACATGCAGACGAAAAAGCGCTGATGATTTCGGAGCGCAAAAGGCTCTCTGCTACTAATGACGGTGAAGTAGTTGAGAATGAGTATCGCTTTCGGCACCGTCAGGGTGGCTGGCGGTGGCTGCTGTGTCGTGAAACGGTCTTTCAGCGCAATAAAAATGGGCAACCGACTCAGATTTTTGGTACGGCAACCGATATCACCAAGCGGAAACACGCTGAGATGGCGCTGCTGGAATTTAACCGGGAACTAGAACGGTTAGCGAGCATGGATGGCTTGACGCAGGTTGCTAATCGGCGCTCTTTTGATATCTACTTGACGCAAGAATGGCAAAATATCGGCGCGGGTCGGTCTTCTCTGGCACTGATTTTATGCGATATCGATTACTTCAAAAGCTTTAACGATACGTATGGCCATCAGGCTGGGGATGTTTGCCTGCGTCGGGTGGCGCAATCGATAGAGCGGGCGGTAAAGCGGAGTACAGATCTGGTCGCCCGTTATGGCGGTGAAGAGTTTGCGGTGATTTTACCGAATACTGATGCGGATGGGGTGGAGCAGGTTGCTCAAGGCATTCAGCGAGAGATTCAGCAGCTAGGTATTCCCCACAGTCAATCTAGCGTGAGCAAGCGGATTACGCTGAGTTTAGGGCTTTCGGTGGTGACTTCGACCGCAAATAGTCATCCGGACAAGCTGGTAGCTGCTGCCGATCAGGGGCTTTATCGGGCTAAGTATGAAGGGCGCGATCGCTACTGCACAGGTATGCTAGATATTCCTCGAGCGGTGTCTTAGCAGTCATACCATATGGTCATATCATGCGGTCATACTATAGGCGATATGAAAACCAACGCGGCCCGTTCTCTAGATTTGCTTCAAATTGACTATGAGCTGTTGACATACGAAGTAGACCTAGCGGACTTGAGTGCGACTTCGAGCGCGCAAAAGTTGGGGCTGCCTGCCGACCAGGTGTTTAAGACCTTGGTGGTAGAGGGCGATCGCACGGGCGTAGTGCTAGCGGTGATTCCAGGTAGTTATCAGCTAGATCTCAAGGCGTTAGCCCAGGTCAGCGGCAATCGCAAGGCGGAAACGGTGGCGCTAAAGCGAGTTCAGCCTTTGACGGGGTATGTTCGAGGGGGAGTAACTGCGTTAGCGGGTAAGAAGGACTATCCCATTTTTCTAGATGAGTGGGCGCAGGTATACGAGCGAATTGCGGTATCGGCGGGCAGCCGGGGGCAGATGCTGTTTTTACGAGTGTCTGACTACATAAGGGCGACGGGCGCTTTGGTAGGAGAAATTTCTAGAGAGCTAGAATAAGCGGCTAGCTGTCGATTGGCTAAGTTGGGCGATCGCTATTTTTGAACCAAGAACATGTATCCCCGCCCTCTGATAGTGACGATGAACTGAGGATCTTGGGTGTGGTCGTTAAGCTTAATGCGCAAACGCGAAATATGCACATCTACGGTTTTAGTGTCGGCAGCGCTGCTAGCATCGTAGCCCCACAGCTCCTGAAGAATTTCTCCACGAGAAAAAATGTGGCCAGGCCGGGTTGCCAACAGCTCGATTAGCCTGAACTCAATTTCGGTGAGGCGGAGCTGATGGCTCCCGTGATAGGCTTTTCGGGTAACCGGATCGATAGCGAGCTGACCCATTTTGATGACTTGATTGCCCAACGACTGACAAACACCGCTACTGAACTCGTCCTCATCGCGATTAGTGCCTTTGGCATTGGGGCTAGAAGCTCGCCTTAAAATTGAGCGAATGCGAGCGATCAATTCTTGAATAGAGAAGGGTTTAACGATGTAGTCATTAGCGCCCATTTCTAGTCCCATCACTCGGTCGGCAGAGCTACCTAACACGGTCGCTATGATAATGGGCACATCCGAGGTCTCGCGAATAATTTGGCAAACCTGTAATCCGTCTATCTGCGGCATCAGCACGTCCAAAATAACCAGATCTATGGTGCCAGCAGCGGCGTTAAAATGATCCAACGCGGCTTGTCCATCGGCAACGGCAATGACGGCGTAGCCAGCAGCGCTAATGCTGTTGATTAGAGCCTGTCGGGTACGGTGGTCATCTTCAGCGATGAGGATTGAAAAACTAGGCTTACTCACTAAGCGATTTTTAAAAAAAAGTTGTTTTAAAGCTGGTCTGAAACTGGATATAAACGGTAATGGCGCTTACATTTCGCTTACTTGGCCGATGAGAGTGTTAATAAACGGTATGAATGAGCAGTATTATCGATAAAAACTTTTAAAGGTAGTAGATGGAATAATTTGCAAACGCATTTATAAGGTTGCAGTGCTGCTAGCCAGGTTGACAACAATCGACGTGGCTAAAAAAAGATAAAGATTTCCTAGTAAGGTTTCGGTAGAGACAAATTATCTCTTCCTTTCAATTCAAGCCTGCTGTTTTTCGGTAACCGTTGGTTGAGTAAAGGCCAACGATTACCAAATGTTATGTCCCAATCCCTATACATATCTCTATGCATATCCAAATATACTATACATATCTAAATGTATCTAAATATATAGGGGGTCATTAAAACAAGGGCTTTGGCAAAAAAACTTCTAATCTGACCCTCAACTTCTAGTTTGAGCCTCATTATACTTTTAGCCTTAGTGAGTTAGTTCGGTAGAGTAAGACGCTTCGGTAGGGTAAGGACGCGTTGGAGCTACCTTATTTTGCTGGCTATACTACGCGATCTCACGCTGCGTGTGACTTGATGCTCTAGACTGAATTTTGAGATCGGCGTCAAGCATATTCTGCGATCTCTATTTTCTCAGGATTGCGTTCTTAGGATTACGTTTTCAAGATTGCGTTTTCAAGATTGCGTTCTCGGTATTACATTCTCGGTATTTAGCTAAAAAGGGAAGCCCAAGCTTATGCGACTGTCTCAGATGCTCTTTGTCACGCTGCGAGAAGATCCGGCGGAGGCAGAAATTCCTAGCCATAAGCTTTTGCTGAGGGCGGGCTATATGCGTCGCATTTCTAGTGGGTTGTATGCCTATTTGCCTTTACTGCTGCGGGTGCTCGATAAGATTTCTAATGTGGTGCGTGAGGAGATGAACGCGACGGGGGCGCAGGAGTGCCTACTGCCGCAGCTTCAGCCTGCTTCGCTATGGCAAGAGTCGGGGCGATGGGACACCTACACCAAAGCTGAAGGCATTATGTTTGCGTTGGATGATCGCAGAGGTCAGGAACTGGCGCTTGGGCCTACGCATGAGGAAGTGATCACAGCGGTCGCTAGAGATATGATCCGCTCTTACCGCCAGTTACCGATTCATCTTTATCAGATTCAGACTAAGTTTCGCGATGAAATTCGGCCCAGATTTGGCCTGCTGCGAGGCCGAGAGTTCATTATGAAAGATGGCTATTCGTTTCATGCTGATGCGGATAGTTTGAAGCAAACTTACGATGAGATGTACCAGGCTTATAGCAATATTTTGCGGCGCTGTGGACTGACGTTTCGAGCGGTGGAGGCCGACTCTGGCGCGATTGGCGGCTCGGGGTCTACTGAGTTTATGGTGCTGGCGGAGGCCGGTGAAGATGAGGTGCTTTATACCGAGGACGGGAAGTATGCGGCC
>JBBSOB010000380.1:0-3740 GCA_038260205.1 Phormidesmidales cyanobacterium | reverse complement strand
CTGCGGTTGGCACAGGTGCTGCGCGAAGACGTTCGCTATGCGCTCTATTTGCCGCTGGCTTTGCCGATTTGTGCGGCGGCGATGACGCTTTATACGGCGGGGCTGGCACTAGCCTATGTGCGTCCTGCTTATTGGTTGAATCATCGCGATCGCCTCGAAGCACTTTTAGAACATTCATGAGCGGTAAAACAGCAGCTCAGAACTTTGCGAGCGGCACTTTTTGGGTGTTTTTGGCGGAGGCGCTGATGTTTCCGACCGGCCTGGTGACGGCGGGCATTTTGACGCGAAATTTGGGTCAAGATGGGTATGGCCTGCTGACGCTGGTTGCGGTGCTGGTGAGCTGGGTGGAATGGACGATTACGTCTATTTTTGCGCGGACGGCGGTGAAATTTGTGAGCGATGAGGACGATTGGCAGCCGGTAAGCAGCGCGATCGCTCAACTCCATTTTCTGATTGGGGCAGCGGCGACCTTAGTGCTGTGGGTGTTTGCTGCCCCGATTGCGAATCTGTTGGACATTCCTAATTTTGTCGGCTATTTGCGACTATTTTCCCTAGACATTCCAATTTTTTGCTTAGCCTATGCGCACCGACAAATTTTGGTGGGGCGAGAGCTGTTTCAAGTGCGGGCGGTGGCCAGCGGCGTGCGGTGGCTCGTTCGACTAGCGATCATTGCGGTGCTGGTCGGATATGCCAATTGGAGCATCGAGGGAGCGATTTTGGGCAGTTTAGGCGCTTCGGTGGCGGAGCTGGTCATTGCCCGATGGTTTGTGCATCCGCCTTTGTTTCGCCGCTCGGGCTATGCGTCGCAGCGACTGTTTGGCTACGCACTGCCGCTGTTTGTATTTGCGACGAGTCTGCGATTGTTCGACAAGCTCGATCTGTTCATGCTGAAGATTCTAGGCGGTACGGTAGAGCAGGCCGGAGTGTATGGAGCGGCGCAGAATCTGGCCTTTGTGCCCGGAATTTTTGCGCTGTCTTTTTCGCCCTTGCTGCTGTCTACGTTGAATAGCACCTTGCGCCGCGAAGATCTGGCGAGTGCAAAGCAAATGAGCTTCAATTCGGTGCGGATGGTGGTGGCGATGCTGCCCTTTTCGGCGCTGGCGGCGGCGGCGGCTATCCCGATTGTGAGGGTGGTGTATGGCGAGGCGTTTAGCGTGGCCGGGCCGGTACTGGCGGTGCTGATTTTTGGCGCGATGGGGCTAATGATGATTTCGGTGGTGACGGCGGTATTGACGGCGGCGGAGCGGCCCAATTTGACGGCGGTGCTGGTGGCTCCGATGCTGCCGATTTCGGCGGTGGGCTATGCGCTGTTTGTGCCGAACTACGGGGCGATGGGCGCTTGCTGGGTGAATGCAGGAACGTCTGGGCTAGGGGCGATCGCCTGCTTGGTGGCGCTGAATCGAATTTGGCAAGTGTCTGTGCCGGTAGGAACGTTTGTGCGCAGTGCGATCGCCAGCGGGGTGATATATCTGCTAGGCATCTGGTGGATTACGCCTGCTCCCTGGCTGTTGCTAAAGCTGCTGGCGCTGTGTGGGCTAATTCCTCTATTGCTGTTGTGCTTAGGCGAACTGAATCGAAGCGAGCGGCAGTTTGTCGGATCTTTTGTCAGTCGGCAATGGACAAAATCGCTGCGGAGAAAGTAACTTGAACCCATGAATCCTTTGGTGTCGGTGATTATTCCGGTTTATAACGATGCCAGAAGGCTAAAGCTTTGTCTGGAGCGTCTGCAGGCCCAGGGCTATTCGCCGTTTGAGGTGATTGTGGTGGATAACGGCTCTGAAGATTTGGCGGCGGTGGTGGCGGTCGTTGAAGACTGCCCGGTGGCGCGGCTGGTTTTTGAGGCAATGCCGGGATCTTACGCGGCACGAAATCGAGGGATTGAGGCGGCTAAAGGTGAGGTGCTGGCCTTTACCGATGCCGACTGTGTGCCTTTGGCTAATTGGATTGAGGCGGGGGTGGCGGCCCTGCGATCGCAGCCTAACTGCGGGCTAGCGGCAGGAGCCATTGAAATAGTCATGCACAACCCTCAGCATCCGGTGGAACTGTTTGAAAGCGTGATGGCGCTGTCGCAGCAAAAGTTTGTAACGCAAGACCACTATGGGGCAACGGCCAATGTGTTTACCTGGGCGACGGTGTTTGAGCAGGTGGGACGCTTTAACGCGACCTTGAAATCCAGTGGCGATGTGGAGTGGGGGCAGCGCGTGTTTGCCGCAGGCTATGCGCAAATTTATGCGGCGCAAGCGAGAGTACAGCATCCGGCGCGATCTTCGTTTGCTGCGTTGGCGCGGCAGGCTAGTCGTCATGCGGGTGGGTTTTACGATTTACGCTGTCGGCAAGCTGAGTCTGCTTGGGATCGGAATACGGCCTTTTTTAAGCTGCTGGGATTTCATTTAATGCCGCCGGTTAGATTTGCGTTGGAGATGGTGAGACGTCCTGATCTCAAAGGGATTCGAGAGAAGGGGAAGGTGGTGCTGACGCTGGTTTTTGTGCGATGGGTGACGGTGAGAACTTTGATGGGGCTGCGCATGGGCGGGGTTTCTGATCGGGTGTAGCTACTCTGCGAGAAGGCGAGGTCTGCGGCTCAGCTCAGCCCAGTTATTGAACGGCTATTGGATAGCCATTGGACAGCTACTGGATGCTATTGGATCAGCGGTGAGTCTGTTTGACTAGGTCTGTAGTGCGCGTTCTACGCTGGGTTAGTCTATATACTGACGCCCGACTTAAAAGCATGAAATTAGCTGCAATCGACATTGGCACTAACTCGATTCACATGATTGTCGTAAAGGTATTGCAACAGCAAAATTTTGAGGTGATAGATCGCGAGAAGGCGATGGTGAAGCTAGGGGTGGGGGTGTTTGCTACAAATCGGCTGAGCGATCGCGCTTTTCACCTCGGCCTTGAAACTATCGAACGCTATGTCCAGCTAGCAAATCAGCTCGGAGTCGATGAAATTATTACAGCGGCGACCAGTGCCATTCGCGAGGCGCAAAACGGGGAAGATTTTTTAAAAGAAGTGTCGCGTCGAACAAAGATTCGGCCGCGCATGATTTCGGGGAAAGAGGAGGCGCGGCTGATTTTTTTGGCCGTGAGAAACGCGATCGCCCTAGAAAATGAAAATGCGCTGGTACTCGATATTGGCGGCGGCAGCACAGAAGCCGTGGTGGGCAATCGAGAAGCGGTGCTGTTTGGCCGAAGTATGAAACTGGGCGTGCTGCGTCTGCTTGATATGTTTGGGGGCGAGCAGAAAATCGGTCAGGAAGCGCGCGGGGTGCTGGAGGCGCATATTCGCTTTTTGGCCAAGCCGGTGCTATCGGGCGCGAAGGCGGTGGGATTTACTCGGGTAATTGGCACGTCGGGCACCATTCGAACGATGGGAGAGGCGGCTTATGTCGAGCGCCATCAGCGGTCTTTGAACTCGGTGAACGCGGAGGTGGTGGGGCTAAAAGACTTGCAGCAAATGGCCGATAAGCTGATTGATATGAAGCCTGAGAAACGGGCGAATGTAGAAGGGATCAGTGAGAAGCGCACGGATGCGATTCATTTGGGCGGCGTTTTGCTATGTCAGTTGTTGAAGTTGGCAGGGGTAGAAGAACTCACGCTTTGCGATGCTTCTTTGCGCGAGGGGCTAATTCTAGATTATTTAGAGCGGCAGGCCGACCGGGTAGACGAACTGAACGATGAGAAGGATTTGCGCCATCGAAAAGCGGCCCAGCCCGTGAGCAAGTACGCCGCGGACTGGG
>JBBSOB010000379.1:0-3780 GCA_038260205.1 Phormidesmidales cyanobacterium | reverse complement strand
CATCGCAGCCAAAAGCTCTACAAGTCTTTCCTGACAGTGAGTTTAGGCTATAACGTCAATCCAAAAGGTTATCCTCCGCTAAATCACGCCTCTCATTGCTTGAGCTGGTCGAGTTTATTTGTAGCAGAGAGCAGATCAGCTTGTGCGTCCGCGTATACGGTAGTGCCTGGTTTGACCTGGTTGAGTTGATTGATGATGCCTTGCAGTCGGCTGATGGTGTCTTCACGGGTGGCGTAATTAGTGCTGGCAAGCAGATAGGTCGTTTGCTCTTGTGCCCGTTCAAAAGCCCTAACCGAGTCGGTTTCAGCCGTTAACCGAATTCTAATTTGGCCAAGGTTTTGCTGATAGACTGCCCCTAATACCTGCGCCTCATGATTGGCCAGCAAGTCTTCTTGCGGAATGCGACTAATCTGGGCGATCGCCTCTTCCCACAACGCCATCACCTCTTGCCATTCCTCAGCGCTATGAGGTGGATTTTGGCCCTGTATTGCCGCTCGCTGAGAATATTCTTTGGCGCTGCTGATCACCATTGAGGTGCGTTCATCGCCCGCGAATAATCCTACAGTTTTTTCAAAATCTCGCTCATAGGCCAATAGATTCTGTTGGGCAGTTTTCCCCGCTAAGGTTTCACTTGGAATTTTCTGGAGCTGCTCAAGGGCAGTTTGCCATAGGGCGATTGCCGTTTGGCGATCACTCGTGGTTTTAGCTTGAGGGTACTGTTGTTGGGCGCTCGTCAGTGATTGCTCCGCCGCCAATAACGCCGCTTGTGCGTTTTTCTCTTGAAAAATCTTCGACCTCAACCGCCCTACCTCGGCGCGAGTTGCGTTGAAATGACTGCGGCTGAACTGCCAGTTGTAAGCGCCGTAAGACGAAAAAGAGCTGTCTACCAAAGAGATGGGCAGGGCATCTAGGCTCTTTTGGGCTTGCTCTAACTTTTTCTCGCCAAGGGCTAAATCGGCTGGCGTTGTGGCATCAGAAATTAATTGCTGAGCCTCCTCAAAAGTGGTGATAGCGAGGCGATAATGGTGGTCTAGGCTGATATGGCTGGGTAGCAACAAAAGGGGAGCCGTCGTAGCAACCGGACGCCGAACCGCTGCATAGGGCAGATTTACCAAATAAATTACACTCAGGGGAATACCCAGCAGCAGCCCTACGCCAATCATCGCTTTGAGGGGCAGTCGCCGGGTTGCTGTCTTAACAGGTTTGACAGGCTTAATAGATTGAGCCTGTAGGCGTTGCTCTTCTTCTATCTGTCGTTCCAGTTCTGCCAAGGTGGTGGGCTGGCTAGACACACTGGGCGGAACTGGAGCGACAGTGGCCGAGGGGCTGGTCTTAGCGTTATGAACCTTAGCAGCGTTGCGGGAGATAGAGCTGCGCAGAAAGCTGAGACGAGAAAGTTTAAAGAGCGCCATGGAATGCATCCGGGTAGCTGCACCCAAGATTCCCTAATTACGAGTTAACAATCCCACCGGTTTCATCCGTGGGATTATCAATATCCTTCTCGCAGTAATATTCTTGAGAGTTCGGCAGTAAGACATACTCCTATTCGGAAGAATTCTGGCGTGGTTTAAAGAACGCTGATTTTGGGTAACACTCGCAGCATAAAGTAGACCGTCATCGAGTGCATCCCAATTATGCAGTGAGTAAGAATGCTTAGCGTCACATGCACCATGAGCGCTAAGGTAAGAGCAGTTTACCCTGGAGAAACCCGTCATGGATGCTGCGAAAGAAGCTCGGCTAGAAGCGCTGACAGCGGAACTCGCTGCCCTGCTCTATGAGGAAAGCGACCCTGAGAAAGTCAAAACTCTCCCAGGCATTGAGGAAACCGTGCGCGACCACCTGCTAGAGCGGGTAGGACCAGCCATCGGAAATTTTTTATCGTCAGCAGCAGCGGCACAACCAGCGGTCGAGCACGTAGCATCGAGAGCATCATCGGACGATTAAAGGTGAGCAAGCAGCAAGGTGAGCGTCTAGGCGTCAAAGACCATACTCGCTGGAATCCCTACCTAGAAAAGTGCTGTTTACTGGTGAGTGCAAATGAGTCCTATCAGCGAGCTGCCGAAGATATTGCAGTTCTGACAGGCGTGCGGGTTTCAGGCAGCACGCAACAGCGTCTCGTACATCGACAGGATTTCAAGCCACCAGTGGTCGATTGTGGCATCAAAGAGATGAGTATTGACGGGGGCAAAGTGCGGCTGCGCACGCCCGAAGGACAGCCTAGTGAGTGGCGCGACTACAAGGGGGTGAACTTGCATCAGTGTGCACTCAGTGCTTTCTTTCGAGACAATCAGCAGTCGGTCGATTGGGTGAATCAGCAGCCGTTGGCCTCGCCGCTCGTTTGCTTAGGCGACGGCCATGATGGTATCTGGAACCTGTTTGGACAGATTGATTCGGTGCCAGCACACTTAGAGATTCTCGACTGGTATCACCTGGTTGAAAACTTGGGCAAGGTAGGCGGCTCGCAGCAGCGGCTCGATGCGGTCGAAGCCCGCTTGTGGCAGGGGGATGTGAACGGGGCTGTGCGGCTGTTTGACGATTGGCAACACGAGCGAGTAGACCGCTTCATTGCCTACCTTGCCAAGCATCGGCAGCGCATTGTCAACTATAGCTACTACCAAGCTGAGGGCATTTCGATTGGCTCAGGTGAGATTGAGTCGTCCATCAAGCAAATTGGCAGGCGGGTCAAAATCTCAGGGGCGCAGTGGAATCAGAGCAATGTGCAACAAGTGCTATTGCATCGCTGCGCCTACCTTAACGGCATGTTCTTATCTTAGAATCTGTAAAACTGGGATGCACTCCCGTCATCTAGATGGCCCAGATCAGATCACTGATTTCGTCAATATGGCTGATCGGTTCTGTGCGTGCGATCACCTGAATGCTGATATCTTGGCGAATGTCCGGAGATAAGCTGGCGGCGACGGAGAGGGCTGGACTCATATTAACGATCACGGGGGATAGAGGGCGACAGGCTTTAGATTATGCGTTGGCGCAGCCTCTCTGCCAGAGAATCGCCCTGCTGAATTATCTGATTGCATCGAAAGTGTTACCCGGTTTTGAGCCACGTCTGGAACAGAGCCATCGACGAATCAAGCATCGCTACTACCCTACACTAGGATGCGGCGAATTCGATGCGGCGCAGCGCTTCTGCCAAGGGGTGGATGAGGTAGGCAACTTTTTAAGGCCGCAATTGCGCATGGCAGAATTCGTGTGCCTAAGTGAGCGCAGGCAATGATTCGTGAAAGGGGTCGAGGAATTGGAAGCGTTATTCAAGGCTGCTTAAGCCTGATTGAGAAAGGTGCGATCGCTTTGAGGCTGATTCGCCCCTATTTGGCTACCCAGATCTGACGGATTCCTTTTGTCTAACTGCGCTTGAGCTAATGTTGTATTGCTGTATCAATGAATCCTCCTCCTGAACCTACAGAAACGCCATCCTTGCTTGTTAAGATACAATCTCGCCTAGTGTATCAATAGCAAGCTTTATTTGCCTTCGATTATTGTTTTTATTACTTTCGATCCACTGTGCTAGTACGGGCGCAACATCACTACTGCTCTTCCCCACCTCAACCAGTAGCTTGAAGATGTTAGAAGCTAGATTCTCATACTTATACTCAACATCAGCAACTTTACTTGTCTGTTGAGAAATCAGATTACTTGTCAGAAGCTCTATAAGGCTATTCAACAAGACATCGTATGAATTTACGACTTTGCCTGAATTGTGGTCAGATTCTAAAAAGCGACCTATAGCTTCTACAGCAGAATCTTTTACATCTATTCCCTCTT
>JBBSOB010000378.1:0-3792 GCA_038260205.1 Phormidesmidales cyanobacterium | reverse complement strand
ATGGTGATTTATCTTGTACTGATCTTTGCACCGGGTGATCCACTCAGCGGATTGGCCAGCAACACCTCTATTCCACCAGAGGTCAGAGAGAATATTCGCCGCTCGCTAGGACTCGATCAGCCGATTACGACTCGATATGTGAAATGGGCGATCGCCTTTTTCACCGGCAACATGGGCTACTCCTTCTCCAGCGCCGTTCCCGTCAGCCAGCTGATCTGGCAGCGCCTGCCCACTACGCTCTGGGTCGTCGGTCTTGCCTACCTTTTCTCCATTCTGATCGCGTTTCCTCTCGGCATTCTTTCTGCCCTCAAGCGCTATACGCTCACCGACCAAATCGCCACCACCTTCGCTTTCGCCGGATTCTCTATTCCTCCTTTTTTCACCGGTTTGTTGTTTATCATTCTCTTCAGCGTTAAGCTCGGCTGGTTTCCCTCCATCTACAACAGCACGCTCGTCGTCAACAGCGGCCCTAGCCTGATCGCCCAAATCAAACAGTCCGTCATGCCCATCGCCGTTCTCACCCTTTTCCAAACGGCAGTCCTCATGCGCTACATTCGCGCCGCCGTCATCGAACAGCTCAACGCCGATTATGTGCGCACGGCTTATGCCAAAGGACTGAGCCGTGCGCAAGTTATTTTTCGGCATGTTCTACGCAATGCTTTGATCCCGGTGGTGACGCTCATCGCCCTAGATATTCCGGCTGTTTTTACCGGCGCGCTCGTCACCGAACAGGTTTTTCGCATTCCTGGCATCGGCTCGCTGCTAATCGACGCGATTAACCGCAGCGACACACCCGTTGTTATGTCTATCACCTTTATCTACGCAATTCTGATTGTGCTGTTTAATTTGGTGGCCGATGTGCTCTACGGCATCCTCGATCCGCGCATTCGCTATCAGTGACTAACGCGCGTTAAATGCGATCGCCTCCCCCTCACAGACCACATAGGCACAGGTATTTTCAGCTAGCGTCACCTCATATCCACCCGTAAACTCACCAAATGAAGGCAGCGTTAGCCGCCCTTGGTCATACTCTACAAAAAAGCAGGGCAGGCGCAGGCGGTCTGTGCGCGATCGCAGCGTCACTACCGGATGAATATGCCCACAAATATTTATTCTAGGTTCCTGCACCGCCTCCGGCTCGTGGCTCAACAAAAACGGCCCTAGCGCCACCGCATCCACCGAACAGTTCATTGCCAAAGGCGGCAGCTCTGATGCTAATCGTCGGTCATGATTACCCACAATCAAAGTTGTCTCAACCGCTATTTCTCTTAAGAAAGTATCCCAAGCGATTAACACTTCTGGAACGAGCGATTGTCTAGAATGAAACAGATCTCCTAAGATGAACAGCTTTTGGGGTTGGGTTTCTTGGCAGAGCGATCGCAGTCGATCCAAATTTTCCGCATTCAGCTGACTCGAAATGGGAATGCCCAATGACTGAAACGTCTCGGCCTTGCCCAAATGCACATCAGACACTAGCAATGCGTCCTCGTCCGGCAGATACAGCGCTCTGTCATCCAACAGCCGCAGTCGGTGATCACATAGCAAAATCTCATTAGCCACAGAAGCCACCCTACCTGCGCCTTTCTACGCCGTCAGCGTCCGCCGCAGCAGCCCCCCATGCGCAAACACAGAACTCATCAGCCCCCAGCGTACCGGATTAGACGTGCGTCCAAATAGCACCAGCATCGCCTGCACAATCTCCGGCAGCGACGAAGTATCCGCCAAAAATCCCGCCCACTGACTCTGCTCTAACCCAAAGAAAGTCGTAAAAAATTGCTGTAAATCCGCTGTCTTAAACGCCATCACGTTCTCTAGCCCAAACGTATAGAGATAGTGCTTGCGCAGCCGCTCGTCTGGCCAAAGCGCTTGCCAGCCAGCCTTTGCCGCTTCCGCTGGTGAGGTATTAGCCGATTGCAGCGATTGCGCGATCGCCTTTGCCAAATCCGGCCCTCGCCGCAGCAGCGACCCTATCATGTACCCCGTCGCCGGATGCACCATGCTCGCCGCCCCGCCAAAGCCCACCACCGACTGCGTCATATCCGGCAGCGGCATATTCATCGGAAACAAACAGCGCTCCACATGCTGCGTCTCTACCACCGTCACCCCGCGAGCCGCCAGTCGCCGCTCCAGCCGCCGCTCTAGCGTATCAAATCGAATGGCCGGGGCATGCGCCAGCGAAGTTTCCTCCACAAAATAAACGCCGTCGCCCAAATCCATCTCATACGAAAACGTTGGCGGCAGCCGCCTTTCCGCCTCTGGCAAATGGTCGTCTCGGTAGTCCATCAGCACCATCCGCCCCGGCTGAATCGGCGGCGCAGAAAATCGCCCCACTATTCCATAAGCCGCCTGAAACGCAATCGGCTTCTCCTGCGGCTTTCGCTGAATCAACGCCGGATTATGTCCGCTCGTATCAACCACTAGTCGCGCGCTCAGCTTTTCTCCGCCTTCAGTCGTCACTTCCGACCATTTAGAGCCATGCGTTACCTTAGCGGCCTTGCCCAAATGCCACTGGATATTATGGCGATCGCTCTGCGCCAGCCAGTGTCCTTGCAGCTTCGCTCGGTCAATGAGTCCGTACTCCCGATTTAACTCAATTGGCCCTTTGCCCATATAGGCCACCGTATTCTGCCAGCGATGGGCCAAAAATTCGCTCATTCCCAAGGCTTCTAACTCATCTGTCCAAATACCATACGTATTGGGCCAGGGGGTTTGGGGCGCGATCACACTTAGCCCTTCTACCGTCAACCCTCGTTGCGCCAACGCTGTCGCCAAAGATAGACCAGCAGGCCCCGACCCAATTACCAATACATCTGCCATGAGTCACGATTCACTAAGATATCTACTTATTTTACATGGATGCAGTTGTTCAATGCCGCGTTGGCAGGAGTCATCGTGTATAGGCAATGCCTTCCTAGCGCTTCGGCTTCGGCGGCTCCTCTTCGTTTTCTGCTCTCAAGTGCCTCGGTTGCCATCCTGGATAGGTCTTTTGCGGAACGCGGGCCACCACTAAACAATCCGGTTCCACATCTTTAGTCAGCGTGGAGCCTGCGGCAATCGTCACATCTGCGCCGATGGTGATAGGAGCGACTAAGGTTGTGTTTGCGCCGGTTTTAGCGCGATCGCCCAACACGCTCTTATGCTTATTACGCCCATCGTAGTTCGCCGTAATCGTCCCTGCCCCCACATTCACCTGAGTGCCTAGCTCCGCATCTCCTAAATAAGACAAATGCGCCGCATTCGTATCCGCCCCAATTTTCGACTTCTTAACTTCAACAAAGTTGCCAATTCGACAGTTCTCTCCAATTGCCGACTGGCCTCGAATATGCGCAAACGGCCCAATGCGCCCACCCGCTTCTATTTCGCTGTCGCTAACTACCGAATGAACAACCTTTGCATTCTCGCCAATAGTGCTGTTCTCAATCAAAGAGCCTGGGCCAATCTGGCAACCTGCCTTAATCACAGCGGTTCCACGCAAATTTGTCTGCGGCTCAATAATGACATCCGGCTCTACCGTTACCGTAGAATCGATCGTAATACTCGCCGCGTTAATCAAAGTCACCCCTGAAAGCAACAGCTCGTCCTTAATTCGAGATTGCATCACGGCTTCAGCCTCCGAAAGCTGCTTGCGATTGTTAATGCCCGCAATCTCCGAAGGCGGCGCATCCATTGCCATCACCGGCGAAAGATCTTTAATCACGTCAGTCAGATAATACTCGCTCTGGTCATTATCCGCCTTCAGGTGTGGCAAAATCTCCATCAGCGCCGACCAGTTAAAGCAGTAAATGCCCGCAT
>JBBSOB010000377.1:0-3800 GCA_038260205.1 Phormidesmidales cyanobacterium | reverse complement strand
TGTACAGAGAGCCAACGCACCGTAAAAATGGGATAGGTGATGGGTTCGTTAGGGTTTCCGCTAGTCATTGAGAGTCTCCAAAAATGTCGTCGAAAATATTGTTGAGTCGAGATCTAGAGTGAATTGCCCAGGCATAAACGCCCTTGAGCAACTCCTTCTGCGCGATCGCCTTTTACTCGTTGTAACGAAGTGTCTTATCGGGATTGTAACGGTCATCCACAATGGGCAACTCCATCTGGTTGTTGGGATAGTACTCGTTAGGACGAGGCGTACCAAACGCGTCGTACGCCAAGCCTGTTGAAACAAACAGCCAACCAGCAATAAACAAAGCCGGAATGGTGATGCTATGGATAATCCAGTAGCGAACACTAGTGACAATGTCACCAAAAGGTCTTTCGCCGGTAACGCCAGCCATATCTTAATCTCCTATCTACAGCAAATCAGCACTTTCACTTATCATACGAAACTCTTAGCCCTCCTCACAAGCAATCTCTAACAAATAGATACCTCTATCAAGATTAGTTTAGAGCTTCAATTCGGTTCGAGCTTGTAGTCGCCTTGCAAAAAGCATTCAAGACGTCTTCACTAACGGCCCACGACTAGGCAGGCTGACATTACGCGGTCTGTGGCTCCTCGTCATATCGCAATAAGTAGCCTCTTTGACCCAGTACGTACCCTCTATCATCACCCAAAAACTTGATGCGATAGAAATTTGTCGGCACGTTCTCTACAGCCTTGTTTTTGGCCCAAGTCTCGCCGCCATCCTTGCTCATCAGTAAGTTGCCACTCCCGCCCGTTACCCAAAGCTCTTTAGGTGTCCGGTAAGCCACATCTAGCAAACCCCAGCTCGCGGCAAACTCAGGATTAATTGGCTCAGTCCACTCTTCATACGCCGTTTGCTCAGTGCCAAACTGCATTTGTCCGCCGCGCGCGATCAGCCATAGCAGCCCGTCTTTATCAAAGCCCATATTTTGCAAGCGCTTTGAATTTTCACGGTTGTGGGACTGCCATGAGTCTTGCCCAGGCACCCAGGTTGAATAAAAGTTACCGCGAGAAGACACTGCCACGTATCGGCCATCCGGGTTGCGAGTCATGTTGCGAACGACGCCCACTGCTGACTGCACTAAGCCTTTCCACTGCTTACCTCCGTCTTGAGTGCTATAAATAGCCCCAATATCAGTCGCTAGTTCAGCCGAATCGGGGCCAGTAGCCGTTATGAGTAAAGGTTGGCCGGGTAGCTGAGGATCGAGGGGAATATTTGACCAAGAAGTGCCGCCATCATTGGTGTGCAGCATGATGTTAGGCTGACCGACTAACCAACCTTCATCGCCGTTAAAGTCAATGGAGGTAAAGGTGTATTGCTGATCGCCTAGCTCTAGAGTGCGGGGATACCAGGTTTTGCCTGCGTCGGTGGATTCTAACAGCGTTGTCCGACTGCCGACTAGCCAACCATGCTCACCGTCAGCGGCAAAGTCTACATCAGAGATAGCGGCCTCTGTTGGCAGCGCGATCACTTCCCAAGGATTTGTCTCTGTATCCGATAGATAAGCGTTGCCGCACCCTGTCGTTAGCAGCGCCACCAATCCGATTGCCAAGCCTCCCTTAGAGAAAAACTGCGAACAGGCCTGCGCCCAGCGCTGTCTAGTCCTATCTAAAAATCCTAAAACCGTCTGCATGACCACTCCAACAAAAATCTATCTAATCTAGTTAGTCTAAACAGCCGTTTGCCTCTTTTATGAGAAGCAAACGGCCTAAGGCGTGAAAAGGAAACCTAAAGAGAAGGAACCCCAAAACTATCGCAGTCCGTAAAGGCTCAAAAAGAACAGTACCGAAATTCCCAAAGCGCCAAATATCAGCAGGTTCTTCTGTCCGGGGGTAAGGGTGTTGACGCCAAAACCATAGCTTAAGTTGTCGGTAAAACCAGAAGCTTTACCCGCAGGCCCTACGTTGCTAAACTGCGCGGTGTTTGCCCCACACACCGGACAGCGCCAGTTGTTTGCCAGCTCTTTAAAGGGAACTCCCGCCGGAACTTGGGTGCGGCTGTCTCCTTTGGTTGGCTCGTAGGTATAGCCACAAGAGCGACATTCGAAACAATCCATTTCAGCAGGCGTTGGCGGTCTTTCTTCTGCGGCTTCCTCACTGGCGGGGTTGGCCTCAGGCGATCGCGCCGACTTCACCAGTGGGATCGTTTCCTCTACTGGAGCATCACCCGAATCGAGCATAGAGGTTGACTCTGCCTGTTGTGGCTCTTTACTTGGTTCTGTCGTCATCGCACTTATGTTTCAATTATTCAGCGTTTATTTCAGCGTTTATTCAGCGTTGGAGAACCCGCCACTTTCATATAGACATTGCTTTAGCAAAAAATATGAGAATAACTGTTAAATATTATTGCATAAAGTGGTTTTTATCATCTGGTTTTATCTATCTGCGCGATAGCAAAAACCATTCCCCTCTCGCTCCTTCGCCCGCTACAATGAAAACCGTATTAGCATCAATTGATATTCAGTCTAGGGCGATCGCTTGTGTTTGTTTTAAGTGGATACGAATATTTCCTCGTCTTTTTAATCATCAGCTCGCTAGTGCCCGTGATAGCGCTGAGCGCATCAAAACTGCTGCGGCCTGCCAGCGCTGGGCCAGCTAGTCGGACTACTTACGAATCTGGCTGCGAGCCAATTGGCGGCGCGTGGATTCAGTTCAACATTCGCTACTATATGTTCGCCCTGGTCTTCGTCATTTTTGATGTAGAGACGGTGTTTTTATACCCCTGGGCGGTCGCCTTTCATTCCCTGGGTCTTCTAGCATTTATAGAGGCATTAATATTTATTGCCATCTTGGTTATTGGTTTAGTCTACGCTTGGCGTAAAGGAGCATTGGAGTGGTCTTAGGATCTAGCACGCAGCCCAACGTAAAAAACGGCAGCGGCCCGCTGATTAATCCGGGCGAGCGGTTGATGAACCCAGCCGCAAATATGGGAGTCACTAACGATCTCTCAGAAAATATTATTTTGACGACGGTTGACGACCTATACAACTGGACGCGACTTTCTAGCCTGTTTCCCTTGCTATATGGAACGGCCTGCTGCTTCATCGAATTTGCAGCCATGATGGGATCTCGTTTTGACTTTGATAGATACGGTCTGGTGCCTCGAGCCAGTCCTCGCCAGGCCGATTTAATCATTGTGGCCGGAACCGTCACGATGAAAATGGCCCCGGCGCTGGTTCGCCTATACGAGCAAATGCCTAAGCCTGCTTATGTGATGGCGATGGGTGCTTGTACCATTACTGGCGGTATGTTTAGTGCCGACTCACCTACGGCTTTGCGCGGCGTAGACAAGATTATCCCGGTTGATGTTTATATCCCCGGCTGTCCGCCCAGACCGGAAGCAATTTTTGACGCGGTGATTAAGCTGCGCAAGAAAATTGCTAACGAATCTATGCGCGAGCATGACAAGCTGGCAGAGACACATCGCTTTTATACGCGATCGCACGAACTGCAGACGGTCGCGCCCATACTAGATGGCACGTACTTGGCTTCAGCAACCCGCAATATGCCGCCAAAAGAGCTGCGTGAAGCGATGGGTATGCCTGTTAACCCAGCCCTGGCTGAGTCTGAAGAACTGAAGGAGAAAGCATAGGTCAATGGCTGAAGATAAAGCGAAAGAAAAAGGTGCTGAAGACTCAGCCATTGTTGAAGCTGGCGAGGTTTCTACCTGGCTGAGCGAGCAGGGATTTGCTCACGACAGCTTGGAGCGCGACCATTTGGGCATTGAAGTACTCAAGGTAGATCCTGAGTTTTTGCTG
>JBBSOB010000376.1:0-3806 GCA_038260205.1 Phormidesmidales cyanobacterium | reverse complement strand
GGCCAGCGACGATGGCACGCTGCGGCTATGGTCGCTTTTGCCAGAAGTGCTAGATCCGCTGAATTCCGCTAATGCAGCGATAGGTCAGCCATTCCCGGCGCTGACAGGTCACGACGGGGTGATTTGGGATATCGCGTTTGACTGGCGGGGCGATCGCCTGGTTTCAGCCAGCACAGATGGCACCGCCAGGATTTGGGAGCTGCGGCTAGATCCACGCTGATAGAGAAGGACTGACCTATGAGTAAGTGGCCGAAGCTATACCCTCTCTTTTCAGACCGGCGTATCGGGACTATCTTCTGACGTTGGCGGCGCGGAGACGGACTCGATCTCCTTTAAGCGATCGCTGACCCGCTTGAGTTCAGTCACTAAGCCATCTGTTTTTTCCTGTAGTATCTTTTGAGTCTGGCGATTGTCTTCAATTATTTGTTCATCGACCAGCTCGATAAAACTGCGAACATCTTCTTCAATAATTTGCTCTATTCGCAGGACAAACGTACCGTAAGCAGCCTTAATCGATTGGGCATAGCCCACCGACTCATCTTGATATTTACTGTAATGGCCTGAGAGCAGTAAAAATTGCCAGTATTCTCCTTTCATCGCCTCGGCAGCTTTGCGATAATTTCGGTGCTTCTCCCCAAAGTTGAAAAATTCTTCAACCGCAGCAGCGGTCGCCACCACCAGACTGATGATAAAGACGGCCCCATCTGTAACACCCTTAGCAATGCCAACCCATGCAACTTCTTCTCTAACTAGCTGATCTCTTCTCAGTTCGATTGAGGAGCTTATTCCTGGAGAAACTCTGAGCGCAATTAAGCTTGGGATCAATACGCCTCCGATGACAACGGTCAGCCGCAGGCGACGATACCATATCTGCATGGTTTTTGCCCTTCGCTCAAACCAAGCGTACTGATCTAGCCACCGATCTTCTAAATAGGATTTTTTCTCATCACTGAGGGCCAGTGCGTTAATTTGCTTGAGATGGTGGTCGTATGCCATAAAGATTTCTTTGGTTGGTTCAGAATCTTGTAAATACCCCGCCGCACCCGCTGTCTGTAGCGCAGTGGTCTCTGCTAAGCGATGGTAGATCTGATCAGATTGATCTTCCTTATCGACCCAGCCTTTAAGCCGTTGCCACACACGCATCAGGCTTTCGTGGGAAATATCTAACACAGAAGTCTTTATCAGCTTAACCCCGGCAGGCGGCATTAGAAACGAACAGCTAGGAGCCCGGAAGGCATCAACTACCTGCTCCACCTCTTCTTGTGTAGTCTCTGCGACGGTGCAAATGATCTGGAGGGGCGTAGGTCGACGGATTCGGCGATTGTCAGCACCCTTCTCAGTTAGGCAAATGAATAGTCTCTCTGCAACGGTTTGCAACCGCTCATCTAGTGCCAAATACACCTCATCGGCGTGCTGCGACAGCGCCTTAGTCATGCTGCCCACTGCTTCGTAATGACGTAGATCTAGAGATTCTCCGGCTGTGTGATCCTGCACCCAATTGTCCCAGGTGCGCATCAGGGCATGTTGCAAAATTGGCAGCTGGTCTGGGTTGTCGCCCATATCGTTGAGCAGCCGATTGACTAATCTGGGTGAAATCGTGGCCCCGCCTACGGCAACCGGCCCTTCAATTGCACTCCGACGCTGAGCGCGGGTCATGCGAGGAATGAGATATTGGCTATCGTTAATCGCTTCCGGCAGCCCTCTAAACTGCGCGCAGTCGCCCAGAAAGTCTGAACGCATTGTCAGCACGATATAGATCGGCACCTCGCGTTGCTGAACAGCGGCTAAAAACAGTTTGACAAAGGCGATTGCTTCCTCCTTTGCGGCCAGCGTAGCAGCAGTACGCTGAAACCGAAACAGTTCTTCAAATTGATCGACAACCAAGAGCAAGCTCTCGCGGCTGGTCATCCGAGCCTGCTTAACCACTTCGATCAGGCCCGGTGATCCCCGCCTTAGGGCAGCTTCAGTCAACTCTACATAGATATTTGCCTCTTGAGCCCTCAATTCGGCTGCCGCTGCCCCGAAAACATCTGGCTGATTTAGCGCCTCTGCCAGACTTCGGATAGGCGAGTTGCCAGGCCGCATTAAGGCCACGCGCCAGTGCGAGGAAGCCTCACTCAAGAAACCGCTGTAAAGCGAGGGCAATAATCCGGCTCGCACCAGCGAAGACTTGCCGCTCCCAGAGGTTCCCACCACGGCCAAAAAACGAGTGCGATTCAAGCACCCTAATAATTTATCTGCTTGGCCCTCACGGCCAAAAAATAGGTGCTCTTCGTTTAGGTCAAATGGACGCAGACCCAGAAATGGATTGGTGATGATTAACGGGGATGCAACCATTCCTATTCTCCTCTGTGCGCTTGGCGGATCTGCGATAGGAAAGGCTCTAATAGAACAGGCTGAAAACTGCCAGTGCATTGAATAATTGTGATGTCAGCCGTTGTTCGCTTACATGGGTCGGCGACATAGATGGCTTGTGCTAGCAGCGGTCGCAGGCGACCATAGAGGGTTTTCTTTAGTGCCAGCACACGACGTTTTAGCCAGAGCCCGTTAGCATGGCCGTAATAGATTAGAACAGCGTCGCACTGTCGTATCAGAGCCTCTGAAGCGGCCACACTGCCCGATTCGTAGTCGGGTAACTGCACGTCAAACTGCTGATCTAAAAAGTCGTATAGGGGCTCGAACTCGGCAGCATTTAAGTCTTCCTGGTCACAATCGAGCAATACCTTGAGGTCACCGTTAACCGCAGCTGGTGTCGCGGCTGGCCGCTCTAGGATGTCTTGAATAAAGGTTTTTAAATCTTCCAAGCCAGTACTCAAGAAATCTGGATCGCCTTGTAAGGTTTGCAGATAGTTGTCTAAAGCCTGATGGGTTGGTGGCATCCAGAGAATGCGGCTAAAGTCAGGATTACGTTTGGCTGTCTGAGAAGCGAGCTTGACTTGCTCCTGACTTCTAGCGATCACCATCTGCTGCTGTAAGTTAGCCAAGGCGTTGCCCCCCTCTGTAGCGGGCTGATTGCTAATAAAATGTACTGATAATGTACTCGTTTGCAAATAGCGCTGTACGCTCTGACTGAACTCAGTCGACGCATGGGGTAGAGGTTCCTTCGGAACCACCTGATAGCCTTTTAGCTCCAGCTCGCGCCTCACCTGATCTCGGTAGTCTTCCAGGTTGAGCGGGACTTCGGCCAGGTAGATACTTTTGGTAGGTTGCTCGGGTGTCAGCTTGGAAGTGGCAGATAGTGGGGCTGCGAGTTCCTCGGCTGATAGCTCCTCGGCTGATAGCAGTTTCAAGGTTTCAGCAATATCGTAGGCGAGGTCTTCGAACTTGGCCCAGTACCTACGTTTCGATTCGTCCCCAAAGATTTCATCAAATTCTCTAGGGCGACCGGTATTATCGGCTTCATAGAAGTCATACCCGATCATGGATCTGATACTTTCAGGATGCTGCTCGAAAGGCACCTCGGTTTTAACAACTTTAAATATGCGTGATTTGTCGCCACAGCGAATGCCCCCTCTCTGATTGGCCGTTGTGTAAAAGTGTTGAAGTTCCTTCAGACACCATTCTGATTTCATGTAGCGCGGAGAGAGCACAGAGACAAGCAATGCAACCTGAGGAAACTGAGCCAGGATCGTATCGCTGAAGTAGTCATTGCCTTGAAGCTTTATATCGCGCCATATCCTCGGCTCTTCCCCACGTAGCTGCGCCAACCGAATCTTCAGAGCCCGGTGAAAATGATCTATCCAACCTTCTTTCCCCGACTCAAGCGCCTGGTTATCAATGTGGGCATAGCTGATAAAAACGTCATG
>JBBSOB010000375.1:0-3827 GCA_038260205.1 Phormidesmidales cyanobacterium | reverse complement strand
GGTCTTGTCCTCATCTGGGCGATCGCCACTCGAATAATACGAGCGCTGCACTAATTCGGAAAAATCTAGCTCCTGCGTCTGACGGGTCAGCCCTTGCTGCCACTTACCCGTAATTATTTCTTTGCAGCTATACCATTGGCTGGGGCCGCGTACTTAATTTTTAACGAACAAAAGCGACCGCCAGAACCAGGCCCGTCTACATCTACATCTCTACCATTCTTATTCTTGACCTTGCCAAGTTCTTGACCTTTGGTTTCTATAGTGGGCCTATTCCTTAGTACAGGAGCTTTCTATGATAGGAAAAAGATTCTTCCTGGCGATCGCACTTCTCACAACCCTCTTGGGCATCGCTGGGGCTGTTCGGGGCTTTGCAATCAGCCCAACCCCACGACCTGTCGCTATTATGCATCAGTCACAGATAGGGCCGATCCAGGGCACAGCCAAAGCTGCAGTAACTCCAGAAACCCAACCGCATGGCTCTGAAGTGGTCTCGACTGCAGGGCCAGCGAATGATAATGATGCTGGAAAAGGAAAGCGCATTGGCGAGGGAATTGGCGCGATTGCCCAGCAACCAAGAATGGGCTAGCGAATTGAATCTCCTACCCACAGAACTAAAAGCCGCCCTCAGGCAAGGTGAAAAAGCTAAGCGGCGAATGATAGAGGCAAATCTGCGGCTGGTAGTCTCTATCGCCAAAAAGTATCAAAGACGCAATCTAGATTTTTTAGACTTAATTCAGGAAGGCTCCATCGGCCTAGAACGGGGGGTTGAGAAGTTCGATCCTTCCAGAGGCTTTAAGTTTTCGATCTATGCCTACTGGTGGATTCGGCAGGCCATTTTTCAGTCATTGAATCGTACCCCTACTATCACTGAAATTGCAGAACAGCTAGAGATGAGCTTGCTGGAGGTGAAACGTTGCTTACAGGCATCTCACCGCCCGCTATCATTGGATATGCGAGTAAGAGACGATCAAACTACCGAACTGACAGAACTTTTAGCAGGCTCAGATACAACACCCGAAGAAGCCGTTACCCAGAACCAGCTCCAATCAGATATCTCACATCTGCTAAAAACCCTTTCACCGATGCAGCAGATGCTTAATCTCCGCTATGGCCTCAAAACCGGAGAGGCCCTCTCCCTATCGAGCGTCGGAGCGCAGCTTGGCATCAGTCGCGATCGCGTTCGTCAAATCCAGCAAAGTGCGCTCAAACGCTTACGCCTGAGACAGGATGATATCCATGATTATTTAGTTTGAAAGTACTATTTGATAACCCTAGCAATTTTGCCACCATGACAGAGCCATACAGTTCGCAAAACTATCCTTCAAAAGACTTCGATTTAGAAAGCCCTCCCTTACAAAATAATTCTCATCAGGGCGTCGCCTATAGCTTTTATTCAGCTTTACAGCTCCTCCCTATCCGATTGCCCGCACAGTTCGACCAATCTTTAGGGCTTCAGCCGTCAGCTCGCTGGCTGTCTCTGTACTGGGAGCCTCAACTCAATCAGGTTTGTTACTCTGATGGAGAGACAGTAGCCACTGGCAACGCTCAGTCCTGGCAGGTGTTTTGCACACATCCCCAAATTGAACCGCTCCTGGCTCCTTACCGGCTTGGTGACAATGGCCATTCATCTCAATATGCCCTATTGCTAGATCGTCAAGAGCAACGGCTTTACGTTGGCCAGAGCGACCTCATTGATGATTATTTAAGACATCCAAAGTCTTTAGACTTACTAGCAGGGCTAGATGCGCCCTCAGATGAGTCCTGGCAACAGTCTTTACGACGCGGGAAGAAACAGTTGAAACAGTTGGTTAAAGCTGTTAAAGGCAAGCGGCTATGGTTTTTGCTGGGCTTGGCGATAATCGCCATCGCGCTCCCCCTGCTCCACGAAGTTGGTGATTTCATATTTGAGCTGCCAGAGCTTTTGCACGATTGAGCATTGTCACGATAGCAATCCGTTTTGCCAAGTTTTTGACATCTTGCGAATATGCTAATGCAGCCAAAAATCTGTTCCATACATGAATAAAAGACAGTCCTTTATACTGGCTACTCGCGCTTACTCTAATTGCCTTGCTATGCAATCTCAATAGTCAGGGCGTTCTTGAAGCCAGTGAGGTCTCACTTTTGGTAGCTAGTTTTCATTATCTGTTCATATTTTATTTAAGCAGCAGTTCCCAAGCACTCACTACAGATAGTTCTCTTAATATTTATATAGATTTGAGCAGCCGCAGACCGTTCAGCGTCACCAGCAGGGTTGAACCTTCATGTCCAAGGACGCCAGCCGGTAGCGTTAAGTCCCCAAAAAAGTTGGCAATAATTAAGAAAGCAACCGAAGTCAGCGCTAATGTAATGTTCTGTTTAATAATTCGCTGCGACTTTACGCCTAGACGAATGGCTTGCTCTAATTTCTCCAATCGGTCGGCCATTAGCACAATATCGGCGGTTTCTAACGCCATGTCAGAGCCTGTGCCACCCATCGCAATTCCTACCGACGCCTGAGCCAGCGCTGGCGCATCATTAATGCCATCACCTACCATCGCAACCGTACGGTACTGCTGCTGCAATTTTTTCACAACTTCTACTTTGTCTTCTGGGAGCAGGTTTGAGTGTACCTGGTCTACGCCTACTGCTTGAGCAACACTCTGAGCCGTCGCCGCATTGTCGCCCGTTAGCATCACCGTTGTAACGACGCCGACTCGCTTTAGTACGTTCAACAGGCGAGCAGACTCAGGGCGAACTTGGTCCGCGATCGCAAGTAATCCAAGCACACAATCTTGTTTATTGGCCTGTCGGCTAACCCAAATGACGGTTTTTCCTTCGGCTTCTAGCTGCTGGCTAGCATGAATCAGATAGAATTCGCGCGCTCTCTTGGGGACATCAGCCATCACAAAAGATCGCTTGCCTATTTTGATTAAATCTCCGGCTGCGGTGCCAAAGACTCCTTGACCGGCTTGAGCTTGTACGGCTGTTATCGGTAACTGTGAAAGGTTTTGTTGTTGGGCAGAGCTGATGATTGCCTGCGCGATGGGGTGCTCCGAGTAGGCTTCGAGCGAGGCAGCAGCTTGCAGTAACTGATAATCGGTAACACCCTTAGCAGGAACAACATCGCACACCTGTAGATTTCCAGTAGTGAGGGTGCCGGTTTTATCGAAGGCGATCGCCCGCAGTCGGCCCATCGTTTCTAGCTGAGCGCCGTCTTTAAACAAAATGCCCTGCCGCGCACCCTGGGCAATCCCAGACAGCAGCGTCGGCATGATCGCGGCCATCAAAGCACAGGGCGACGCGACTACCAAGAATACCAGCGCTCTGTAGATGGTGGTTTCCCAATCCCAATCCAACAGAAAAGGAGGAATTAAAACGAGCATCAGCGCTGAAACAACCACGACTTTGGCGTAGCCGCGCTCAAACCGCTCTAAAAACTGCTGCGATGGCGGCTGAGTCGTTTTAGCTTCCTCGACCAGTCGAATTACCCGCTGAATTAAGCTGCTCTCCGGCGATTTATGGAGTTCTAAAACCATGGCACCGCTCCCGTTAATCGTCCCGGCAAAGGCTTCATCACCTAGCGCCTTTTCAACTGGAACAGATTCTCCCGTAATCGGAGCTTGGTTGACGGTGCTTGTCCCCTCTTTGACAATGCCATCGGTGGGAATGAGTTCGCCGGGTTTGATTAAGATGCGATCGCCCACTTTCAACTGTTGAGTCGCCACCGTCTCTTCTTGCCCCGCAAATAACACCCGCGCAGTATCCGGAGCAAGCTGCATCAGCCCGCGAATATTACGCTCAGTGCGATGCATCGCCACGCCCTCTAGTGCGCCGCTAATCGCAAAAAT
>JBBSOB010000374.1:0-3880 GCA_038260205.1 Phormidesmidales cyanobacterium | reverse complement strand
GTAAAGACGACTTCGATAGCTTCTACGACGAGCGAAAACAGGCGCTACTAAAGCTCATCTCCACAGCGATGGGCAAGCAAATCTTGAGCGAAGGCTTAGAGGCCCAAGATGATGGCGAGGATGATGAAGTATGAACCCGTCCCCTATTCAGCGCTTTTCTTCGAGAACCGAACGCCTAGATCAAACGGTACTTACCAAGTACCTGAAGCAGGCAAAACGCTATCACCGCATCGCGGGATACTTCACCTCGTCGCTGTTTGAGATTGCCGGAGAATACATCGATAGCATCGACGACGTTCGGATTGTCTGTAATTCCGATGTCCGCTCTGAAGATATCAAAGTCGCCAAGATTCAGGAATCCAAGCTATTGGGGCGCTTAAACGACCTGCCTGTAGAAGCCGAATCGCTGCTGAATAGGCCGCGCTACAAATGGCTTTACGAATTTCTGGGCAATCATCCCAATGCGATCCGGGTCGCACCTGACGACTTCTGCGGCTTTGTTCACGGCAAAGCAGGCGTGATTGAGCTGCATGACGGTCGCCGGATTGGTTTCATGGGCTCCATGAACGAAACCCGAGCCGGATGGCAAGCCCATTACGAAATCGTCTGGTCGGACGAAAGTTCTGAAGGCGTCGATTGGATACAGACTGAATTTAATGCGCTGTGGACAAAAGCCGTACCGCTGCCGAGAGCCGTCGTACAGGAAGTAGGCCGTCGCGCTCATCGGATTGAAATTGAGCTAGGCGAGCAACCTGACGATGAGAGTCTAGCTCCCGCTGCGCTGGTCGAATCGCCTATGTACCGGGAGGGTCTGTCTCTATCGCCCTGGCAGCGAGCCTTTGTCTCCGAGTGTATGAAACATCTGCGCTGGCATGGTGTAGTCAGACTCCTGATCGCCGATGAGGTGGGCCTTGGCAAAACCCTTTCTCTAGCGACGGCAGCCCTCACGCTCACCCTCATTAACGAACAAGAAATTGACCAGCGTGGTGCGCGATCGCGTCGCCGCCCCATTGTCATCTTTGCCCCTTCTTCCCTCACCGAACAATGGCAAACGGAACTGCTCGATAAGCTAGGGCTCCCCTGCGCCCGCTGGTCATCGCGGCAAAAGGTCTGGCTTGACTCTGAAGAGAGAGCCATCTCGCCTACTGGCCCCGAGAATGTTGTCCGGTGTCCGCTACGCATCGGTATTATCTCAACCGGGCTGATTGTCCAGCCGACTCGGGAGCGAGAGCTGCTGAGCCAGGTAAGCTTTGAAATCCTGATCCAGGACGAGTCCCATAAATCGCGCACCAAGCAAGGGATGGGCAAAGATGCTGGCCAACCTAACGCGCTGTTACAGTTTATGCTGGCCGCTGCTGGTCGGTCTAAGCATGTACTGCTAGGCACCGCCACGCCGATGCAAACTCAAGTAGAGGATCTGTGGGATCAGCTCAAGATTTTGCATCAGGGCGATGGTCGGTTTGTCTTGGGCAATGACTTTAGTCCCTGGCATTACCCAGAACAGGTGGTGCCAGTATTGACGGGAAAGGAGAAAATTGATGATATGGAAGTGGCTTGGCGGTATGTGCGATCGCCCCTGCCGCCATTAGAGTCCTCCAACGAAAGCAACTTTCGACGAGTCATTCACGAAGTACGTGGAGAATTAGGGCTCAAGCCACGAGATTTTGATACGGCTGCTTCGGTTGTAGCGTTACCCCGCGCCGTCCGCGACGACCTAGAAGATTTGATAGATAGCGAAAAATCAAATATGGGATTCTTTCAGCGCCATAACCCCATTGTCCGCCATGTCGTACTGCGTAAGCGAAAGGTACTAGAAGACGCCGGAATCCTTGAGAAGGTAGGTGTAGACCTTCATCCAAACCAAGAAAAAAGCCGTGATCCGAATACCTTTGCCGTTCTGTTTCAGCAACGCGCACTCAGAACCAGCGAAGCGTTTGAAAATGCCTATGAAGCTGCCCAAGCCTTTGGCCGCGCCTATGGCAGACGAGTCGGCGGCGGTGGGTTCATGAAAAATTTGGTGACTCAGCGCCTCTGCTCTAGCTGTGTAGCCGGGTTGAACACCGCGCAGAAGCTGCTAGAACGACAGGCGCTTGAAGACGACAGTGAACAAGAGACAATGCAAGACGTTGACCTGGCGATCGCTGAGCAGGAAGCGCTCCACGACCTGATCAATGCACTGAAGGGAATGCAGGGAGAAGACCCAAAGCTAAAGGCCGTCAAACACTACCTTGCTCAGGAAAACTGGGTTCAGCACGGTTGCATCATCTTTAGTCAGTATTACGACACTGCCGCCTGGGTCGCAGAAAATCTAGCAGCCCTTTTTCCCGACCAGCTCATCGGCCTCTACGCTGGCGCAGATAAAAGCGCCTTGTTTCGAGGGCCAGAAAACCCAAACAGAGCCAAACGAGAAACACTGAAGAAAATGGTAGAAGACCAGGCCATCCGAATCATGGTAGCCACCGATGCTGCCTGTGAGGGGCTCAACCTTCAGCGCCTTGGCACTCTCATCAACGTTGATCTGCCCTGGAATCCAACTCGCTTAGAGCAGCGCATTGGCCGCATTAAACGCTTCGGCCAGACTCGCCCTACCGTAGACATGCTCAACCTAGTCTATCAAAGCACCGTCGATGAAAATATTTATGAACGCCTCTCAGCGCGTATGAAAGATCGCTTCGATCTTTTTGGTTCTCTGCCAGACACAATTGAGGATGCATGGATTGATAACGTTGAGACGCTCGATGAAAAGCTCGATGAGTACATTGACGCTCAAAAGCGAGTGAATGGATTTGACATTCGCTACAACGAAAACCTCGATGCTGAGGAAGATGAGTGGCGCAACTGCGCTCAGGTACTTTCTCGAAGGAGTATTGATACGCTAATGAGGAACGGCTGGTAAGGGTAAATTGTTTCCTCTCGCAGACGATCTCAGACCCAAGTGCCTAACGTCTGTTCCTTTCAGTCTGTCCTGAAGGTGCAGAAAAGGCGTGATGGCAATAGCACAACCATGCCCGATTGGGCTGTAGCCTTAAAAGGGAGTGCCCTACCTCACCGCCCCCTTCATCCAGCGTATGGCGCTCTTCTGCCTTCACTTGCCGCACCGCAGCTCAATAATCTGCTTCGGCCCCACCAAAATCGCTAGCTTCTTCGCCCGAGTTAGCCCGGTATACAGCAGACTGCGGCTGAGCATCAGATAATACTGCATGTACATTGGCATGAGCACGACCGGATATTCCGAGCCCTAACTCTTGTGAATCGTTACGGCCCAAGCTAGCGTAATCTCATTTAAGTCGGCACGGTCATAGGTGACATGGCGCTCACCAAATAGGACGGTGACCTCCTGCTTTTCCAAATCAATACCCACAATCGTGCCGAGATCGCCATTAAACACCTCTCGATTATAGTCATTCACTGGCTATCAGGCCCATTGGCCAGGGGTCATATTTCAACAGCTCAGGGCCTGCCTCTAAAAAATTAAGCGATTGAGCAAGGCGCAAATCAGCCCAAGATTCGATTTCGTGAGGATCGTTGCCGCCCCAGCGAAACCAGCTATCTTGCGACATATATTTCACGGCTCGTAGGTAGACTGGCCATCCACCATCTTTTGGTCAGTGGGGTCAATTAAGATCCAAGCGCCCGGCAGACGATGGGCAATTTGAGAAAAGGAAAGATCGCTGTGGGTGCAGATGCAAACTGACGAGCCAGCGCGATGGTGAATCCTCTTCTATAGGGAATTGTAACAACAACTTTTATTTTTTGCGCGCCAGCAGCGTTGCAAATGCAGCTTTAATCGGTTGGCCATTGCTATCTTTGCGATGAAAGGTTCCCGGCTGTTCTTGATAGCTTAAAACTTGCCAGTCAGCGTAGTAATTCCGCAATTCTT
>JBBSOB010000373.1:0-3883 GCA_038260205.1 Phormidesmidales cyanobacterium | reverse complement strand
CGATGCGAATCAAAGCCTCAGAGGCGCGATCAGTCAAAATATAGCCCTGTACTGCCTCTGGTTTAGCAATATCGCGCTCCAAATTGACCGAACGGTAGTACCGCCGGTGCAGGCTGAAATAGTTAGATAGTGGCTCACTCGTCACAGCGCCTTTCCTCATCGCGTTTGCCTCATCGCGTCTGATTGTAATAGCCATCAAGCAACGCTTGGGCAAGCGGGATAGGCTCTTCTGAAAAACTCAGTTGCAGCTTACCAGCCGCATCGGACAAATTAATAGACTTATTCTGGCGAGCAACCTGCTCAATAGCTTCACCCAGAGCGCTCTCTGTCAGCTTAAAAATCAATCCAGGTGAGCCGACATCGTACAGCAAGCTCGCGATAGGAATACTCCTCGCTGAAAGCGACACACGCTCAGCATGACCTAGGCAGGCATAAACCACAATCTCAGCAGGTAGGCTTCGCTTCGGCCCAATTCGGTAATGGTAGTGCCGAGCATCACCCGCCGTATGGATCAGACCCAAATCCACAAACGGGCAGTCCAGCGAATCTTCGCTAGCAGATGTCTTAGTGGGCTGCTTTGCATACATTCGCAGCAAGCAGCTTACATCCTTTTTGAGTGAGGAGTCGGCAGTACGAGGAGAAATGCGATCGCGATAATCGCACAGGTCATAAAACAGGTCATCGGTCGTAAACTCATTCCGATGAAAAAAGTTGAACGCAAAATCCCAAGCAGAAGCGTTACAAGGAGCCTGCAAAAAATGCCAGTGCAGTAGCCATAGGGAAGCTGGGTCTTCGAGATAGGTGTCCCACCCTTCTGCACCCAAAAGATCCCATCCGAAATCAGTAGGCGAATCGTCCTCTAGTAGCTTAAACGCATCGCACCAATAGCGAATAGAACGCACCATATTTTTCCCTACGCCCAAGCGCACAGGTGCATCTTGCTCCAAAAAGATGTCAGGATGCTGAGCGGCTCTGTCAAACCCCTTCTTCAACCACCCGAAGCGGGGATGAAACGTTTCATGGCGGGCAAAAGCGACCACCTTTGGATTATTTACGCTGCCCAACTTCAAAGAAGCCTGTGTAGCCATAGAACGCTGCCCGAACACACTGGTTAGTACTATTGAACTAAATCTATCGATAAATTATTGCAAAAGCAATGAAAATAAACTTCACAAAATGAACTATCTCCAGGCCATATTTAGCTTAAGTCGCCTCTTAGAATAGCGTAAGAAAGGGCATAAGCTCTCAGTATAACGCTATAGGTAGTGTTCCATATATGACGCCTACACAGCCCGAGCGTCTTATAGCCCTCACAATATAGAACGCAGATCTAAAGTTCTACTAGGATTCGTTCTGAAAAATGTACTATCTTTCGATAGGATGACGAAAAATATTCATCGCTTAAGTCATGGTATGGCTAGCTCTGCAAACTCCCTCGATACGCCCGTAGAGAGCATTGCTAAAATCTGTCGCTGTAGTGCTGTAGGTAAGTTACTACCGGATGCTCTGTATGTCCATCGTTCGGCGTTGCCGCTGCTAAATATTGCCTTGCGATCGCTCGAAAAAAAGGCGCAAGCCAAAGTCAACGATGCGCAGCAAGCCACACTTGTTAAGTTCAGCCTGACGAAGTCTCAGCTTTCCTATCTGTTCTATCCAGATTTTGATGACCAGCCTCACCCGGCCTTAAAAACGAGCGTCAAAGTCGATGTAGAGACAGGCGAGGTATCTACTCGCGATTACAGTCAGACAGCTAACCCATTCGTACTGCATCGCAAAGAAACCTTCCTCTCATACGACTATCCGCTATACGAAAAGTTTCGGCATCTAACCTGCCAAGAAGAAGCACTAGGACTGCTAAAGAACCCGACAACTATTGGCACCGCAAAAGGTTGGCAGCAGCGGCTAGATCAGTATGGCTGGATATTAGCCGATCACGCTGTAGTTTGCCCGCTCAAGCGAGAAAAGCCTTGCATCTCGAAGCAGCAGGCAAAGCCTAAGATTGACCGTCATAAAGCGGCAATTGTGCGATCACAATCATCGAAGCCTATTCGCTTAGCCATCGAAGCAGAGCTTTTTGAACCGGGGGCAGTCTTTTTCGACTACGGCTGTGGCCATGGCGCAGACATCGAATACATCCGCAAGCTTGGTTACGAAAGCGAGGGCTGGGATCCACACTTCCGCCCCACTATCGAACATCGAGAAGCCGATATCGTAAACCTTGGCTACGTCATCAACGTAGTCGAAAATATGGCCGAGCGCCGCGAAGCCTTGTTAAAAGCCTGGAAATTGACTCGCAAAGTTCTAGTCGTGTCGGCCCAAGTGCTCATTAATGATCGTGCGAACGGTGTGATTGCCTATGGCGATGGCATCATTACTAGCCGCAATACCTTTCAAAAGTATTACGACCAGCAAGAACTTAAAAACTACATCGATCAGGTGCTAGGTGTCGATGCTGTTCCCATCGCCCTCGGTATCTACTTTGTCTTTCGAGATGAGGCGCAAGCAGAAAGCTTTCGAGCATCACGATTCCGCTCTCGGGCAACGACCCCTAGAGTACGAATCAGCGTTAAGCGGTTCGAGGACTATAAAGAGCTACTACAGCCAGTGATGGCTTTCTATACTGACCGAGGGCGACTGCCAACGGCTGAAGAGCTAGAAACAGAAGAACTTGCCTCACTCACAGCAGAATTTGGCAACGTTCGGCGAGCCTTCAAAATTATTCTGCAAGCGACGAACAGCAGTGAGTGGGATGACATTGCCGAAAAGCGGCGTCAAGATTTGCTTGTGTACCTGGCGCTGAGCCAGTTCGGGCGTCGGCCTAAATTCAGAGATTTAGCCCCTGTCGTCCAGAACGATATCAAGGCGCTGTTTGGCAGTTACCAGCAAGCCTGCATGGCCGCTGACCTGATGTTGATGAGTCTTGGCAACACTGATGTCATCGCAGGGCGATGTCATCAGAGTCCCATCGGGCAACGAAGGGTAAACTCTCTGTGGGTGCATACGTCGGTCTTAGATCAGCTCGGTCCGCTGTTGAGACTCTATGAGGGCTGTGCTTCTCGCACCATTGGGCGACCTAGAGAAGCAACAGTCATAAAGTTTCATACGGGAAAGCCGAAGATTTCGTATCTGTTTTTCCCAACATTTGATGCTGAGCCACATCCCGTATTACAGACCAGTATGCAAATTAGTCTGAGAGATCTCCATGTTCGCTACCGAGATTACAATCCAGAAGATAATCCGCCATTACTCCACCAGAAAGATCAGCTAGTTATGCCGGATTATCCTGAATATGAGAAGTTTGCAAAGCTCAGTAGGCAAGAGCAAAGCTGGGGCTTGCTGGACGACATAAGCACTATCTATGACCGTCGAGGTTGGGAGGCTTGCTTGGCATCTCATTGCGCAGAACTGAAAGGACACAGAGTGGTATGGAGAAAGGATGCGGATGATTATCAGAAGAAACTCATACAGACCACTCGAAGACAGCGACAGAGAAAACAGGAAACTCCAGAATAAGTGTCAGACTTAGGCTGTATAACTATCCTTGGATATTTAAGGTGCTTCTATCCCAAAGGTTTCGCGGATGAGATCAATTTGCTGGAACAAAGCGTCGATGGATTTGCGGGCGATCGCGTCGTGCTGAATCGCCGCCGCCCGCCTCATCGGTCAGGTCAGTGCGCCACCAGCCTAATCGCTGAAGCTCGCCGTTGCCTTCGCCTGCCCAAGCTGCCAGGTCAAAATGCTATCAAGCGCGGCCATCTCTACTAAGCTGTCAGCAGCTTTTGGAGGTGCAGTCATTCCCAGCGGGTTCCTTGACATCATTCAGCATCCTCCTAACATCATCATCGGCAATACACTCTAACACCTTTATATTTAGCCCCTCTCT
>JBBSOB010000372.1:0-3997 GCA_038260205.1 Phormidesmidales cyanobacterium | reverse complement strand
ATCAGCTGGTACAGCCAGCTTTTGGTGACAGGCAGATGAAATAGAACCTCGTCATCCTCCTGAGAAGGTGCAAAGGACTCATCGAGCGAGCGCTGCGCTTTATCGCCCTGTTGATAGACGAATTTGCGGCTGACCTGATGCATTGCAGCTAGGTGGCTGACCGGCTGCGAGCGAGAAAGCACTTGGATGCCGATGTCTTGGCGAATGTCTGGAGATAAGCTGGTGGCGATGGAGAGGGCTGGACTCATGTGGGGTGATCACTGATGCAGGCTGACGACAAGCTTTAGCCTACGCGATCACATCTTCAGCATGGCCTGATCGCACCGAAAGTGTAACCCTGGTTTGAGCCACGCCGTAGTATTAGCCTTTTCGCGCACTTTTCGATACCATCGCTTAGTCTTCATGATGACCTAATAACCTTCACCCTTAAAAAGATCTTGCAAAAGGGGAAGGTGAAAATCAGTTAAAGCATAGCCATATTTTTGCATTCAAAGTTTGAAAGATAGCGACAAATTTGTTGACTCCCGAATCGGTCTGATAGTGTGATTAGCAGTTGATGGGAGATGACCTAGCAGCTACTGTGATTTAGCTTCTTTTTCCGGAGTTCCTTATTATGCGACGCCTCCGCTTCAGGTTCCGTGTCCGCCGTGTCTTCCTTTGGGTGTGCGCTTACACGCTGTTACTGACTGTTTGGCTAGGAAGCTTTTCGAGTCAGCCTCAGTTTACGGCTCAGGCAAATGATGCTCAAACACTGGTGCAAAGAGGGGTTAAGGAATACGAGTCTGGCCATTTTGTCGATGCAATTGAGCCTTGGCTTTCGGCTTACGCTGTATACGAAACGACTCAGGATTTACCGGCGCTGGCAATTGTTAGCGAGAACTTGGCACGGGCTTATCAGCAGATAGGGCAGACATCTGCTGAAATTGACTATTGGGATCGGGCAATCTCAACTACTCAAACATTGGGTAACGGATCAAAATTGGGACGACTGTTGAGTGAACAGGCGCAGGCGTACAGTCGATTGGGTCAGCAGAGAAGAGCGATCGCACTCCTCTGTGGTACCGAGGCTAATAAAAGCAGCACAAACGTCGGTGGTGTAGAGGTTAGTACTGAAGTCAGTGGAGTGAATCTTGATCCGACTGCAAGTACCTGCCTAACAGGTAGTGCTTTGCAAATTGCAGAAGCGGCGGAAGATGCTGTAGGGCAAATTGCTGCACTGGGGAGTCTGGGCGAAGCCTATCGATTGAGTGGTGACGCCGAAACAGCTTTAAAGCTGATAGAGCAAGGTCTAGAAATTAGCCGCCGTTCGGGTGAAGTAACCCTAGAAAGCGCCTTACTCAATAGCTTAGGGAGTACATCTGTGGGTTTGGCGCAGGTAAACTATCGTCGGGCCAATGCAGCTAAAGCCAGAGGTGATGGCACGGCAGCTACATTTCAGACTACAGCTAATGACTACAATTCGAAGGCGATTGAGCATTTTCAAGCAAGCTATCAGCTAGCTCGTTCGCAGCAAGCGGCAGCCGCTCAGATGCAAGCACTTCTCAGTCTAATTCCTGCTTATGAACAGGCCAATAATCAGAGTGCCGCAGATCAACAGTGGCAGCTTGCGGCGGAAACCCTCGCTCAGTTACCTGACTCCCAGGTGAAAGCCTTTGCTGCGATCAAGCTGGCAGAATTTTTGGATCCGCTGAACGTACGGGAACTGCAAACAGTCCTGAACACAACAGCACCGAGCCAAGTAGTAGAGTCCACCGCTGTTGACCTTTTGAATCAGGCTTTGAGCATTGGAGAAGCATTAAAGAATCCCCGGATTGTTTCTTTTGCTTTAGGTAAGCTTGGCAATATAGATGAACGTGCAGGTCGCTTTGAGTTAGCGCTAGATAAAACGCAGCGGGCTCGCCTAGCTGCCGATCAGGGGTTAGCAGGCCAAGACAGCCTATATCTATTGGATTGGCAGATGGGCCGGATCCTCAAAGAGCAGGGCAACTTAACAGATGCGGCACAGGCTTATGAGCAAGCGGTAAATGTATTAAGTCAAATTCGCAGCGATATTCTCAATGCCAATCGAGATTTACAGTTTGACTTTCGTGATACGGTAGAGCCGATTTATCGTCAATATGCTCAGCTTAATTTAAAGGCTGTCCCGCCAGCGGTGACGCTGCGAAAAGGTGAGCAGGCATTTGCCGAGCTAGATACAACGCTCGAAACGTTGGATTCCCTCAAAGTAGCGGAGCTACAGAGTTACTTTGCCAATGACTGTGTGATTGCCCCAGTTACCACGCGGGTAGATGCGGTAGGTGATAGCCAAGCAACCGCTGTGTTGAGTACAGCCATTTTGGATGCGGAGGGTTCGCTATTACCCCAACAAAACAACCCGCAGCAAGACAATGTGTTTCAACAGTTGGCTGTAATTGTCAGCTTGCCTGACGGGAGTAAAAAGGTCGTCCAAACGCCAGTAAGCTCTCAGGAAGTAGAACAAACTATTAAGGCGTTTAGAGACACTTTGGAGCTGGGGGGGAGCCAGTACATTTCGGAGTATCAGTATGCACCGTCTCAGCAGCTTTATGACTGGTTGATTAAACCGTTTGAAGCTAACTTATCGGATGTGAAAACGCTGGTATTTGTGAATGATGGATTGCTGCGCAGTGTGCCGATGGCAGCGTTGTATGACGGTCAGCAGTACTTAATTGAAAAATTTGCAGTTGCCACCACACCTAGTTTAACCCTTACAGACCCAAAGAAAATTGCTAGACCGACTGCGCTGAGCGCACTGCTGATGGGTGTGAGTGAGCGGCCAGAAGTGGAAGGTAGACCGTTTAATGGATTGCCTGCTGTGACTGATGAGCTGGCGTCTGTGGCGGCCAAACTCCCTAATAGTAAGGTGCTGTTGAATGAGGCTTTTTCAGTGTCGGCGCTCAAGGCTGCGTTAGCAGAAAAGGACTATCGCATTTTGCATATGGCAACGCATGGCACGTTTGGCTTTAACCCGACCGATAACTATATTGTGGCTGGAGCCAAAAGCGGGTCGGGTAAATTTAATGAGACGCTGACGATTAGTGGTCTAGACGAACTGATCCGAGAGGTAAGTGACCCTACGCGTGAGCCGATTGAGCTGCTGACGCTGACGGCTTGCGAGACGGCGATTGGGGATAATCGATCAACGTTGGGATTAGCAGGTGTGGCGATTCGAGCGGGGGTGAGGAGTGCGATCGCCACCCTATGGTCTGTCAGTGATAGTTCTTCGGCTGATTTGATTGCACAGTTTTACGGCAACCTTCAATCACCAGATATGACAAAGGCAGAGTCGTTGCGGCAGGCGCAGATTGCCATGATCCGCTCTGATGATTTTGTTGCTCAACATCCCTACCGGTGGGCACCGTTTACTTTGATTGGGAACTGGCTGTAGTGTCTGACATGATCGAGAGAACGGTTCATCTTTTCAGATTGCAACTATAGTCAACTGACCCATGTCGAAGTGAGCAATTTACTATTTTTTTGAGGTAAGTTACCAATGAGAAAACATCTTTTCAGCCTATTTGCACTGGCTCTTTTCAATACAATATTTTGCCTGGGAGAGGTTAGGGCACAAAGCAATATCGTGCCGGATGATACCCTTGGCAATTCTCAGTCCAGCGTCGTACCTCTCGATAATATTGTTGGATTACCTATTGATGAGATTAACGGTGGCTTGACTGTTGGCAATAATTTATTTCATAGCTTTCTAGAATTCAATGTCGATGAAAATCGAGGTGCTTATTTTAGAAATAACAGCAATAATATTGAAAATATTCTTAGCCGTGTCACGGGCGCAAGCCGCTCGGACATCTTAGGCACTTTAGGCATTGCTAATTCCCCAGGGATAACTTCCAGGCCCAATTTACTGTTCATCAATCCTAACGGCATCCTATTTGGGTCTGGGGCAAGTCTTGATCTCCCTGCTGCTTTTGTCGCAACTACTGCTGATGCTGTTCAACTAGGAGAAAACGGTTTATTTAGT
>JBBSOB010000371.1:0-3997 GCA_038260205.1 Phormidesmidales cyanobacterium | reverse complement strand
GGCGTTGGGAATATTTTCTGCTAAAACTTCTTCGGGCTGAAACCGGACGATAGATTGAAAGATAGCGGGCGAATGCGCGGTAGAGGAAATGGCTGCGCCGACGATTCGGTAGTGCGGCTGCTTAGCAACAATTTCAGAGAGTATTTGTAACCTATTAGCTGGGGCAATCAAGAAAACGGTTGTGGGTTTCTGCCATGCTTCAAACCGGTGCAGCATCAGGTTTGTGATCACTCTGGCAGTGACAACAATCGTAATACTACTGAGCCAGGCTGAGAAAAAGAGCGACCGGGGCGGGTTGAGATGGGGGTCGTAAAAGTAGCTCAGAACGAGGGAGGCCAGGTATACATAGCTGATGAGCTGAGCAACTTTGGCGTAGTCTTTGGCGGCGTGGGTGTAGCTGTAGAGCCGGTGATGGGCAAATAGGGCGAGCGTCGAGAACGCGAACAGCCAAAACAGGCTAGGAAAACCGAACCATGTCCACCAAACCAGAGAACTGGGCAAAGGCGAGTAAAACTGATTGAGAAACTGGGCAAATTTCCAGGCGGTGGCCATGGCGATCGCGTCGCTCAATCCCAGACCCAGCCCTCTCATTTTCCGCGCCGGGAGCCATGCCCGCAAGGAGGTGCGTGAAGCGCGAATGTCTGTCTGAGGTTTTGATCTGGGCTGGGCAGGCCGGGTTTTCATAAGTCGGAGGGTTGCCAGCATGAGGAGATAGTCATGATCGGGCGGCTAGCGTGCTGACCCTCACCCCAGCCCTCTCCCACCGGGAGAGGGAGCCGGATGTGGCGCTATTCCTTGGCTGAAGCTTGGGTGCGTCTGAAGTTCTGGGTGATATTGCTGAGATGATGCTTGACTATCTGCTGTGAGAACAGAAGGACAAAAGCAGTATTCGTCAGCAGGTATCGAGACCAGAGACGTTTGGGTTCTTTGGCCAGGCGAAAGCACCATTCGAGGCTGAGCCGCATCATCCAGCGGGGGGCTTGGGTAATTTCGCCGCTGTGAAATTTGAAGGCTGCGCCAACCCCAATCATGACTGCATCTAGCTTACCCAGTTGGCGATACATCCATTCTTCTTGTTTTGGACAGCCCAGCCCGACGAAGACAACTGCCGCACCTGAGTGCCGAATGCGTTCAATATCGGCGGCTTCTTCTTCAGCCGTGAGCGCTCTAAAGGGTGGCGAGTGCATCCCGGCGATGCGTAAGTTGGGAAAGCGGTGACGGAGTTTTTTGGACAGGCGCTGGAGGGTTTCGGGCGTGCTGCCGTATAGGTAGATGGGTAGATTGGTTTGGGTGGCGCGATCGCACCAGGCCAGCATCAGGTCTGGCCCGTACACGCGGGGCTGATGACGCGCACCCAGCCATCGCAGTCCTATCACCAGCGGCATTCCATCCGGCGCGACTAAGGCTGCTTTGTCTAAAATTTCACGGTACTTTGGATGCCAGTAAGCGGTCATGACAACGTGGACGTTGGCGGCGACGATGTAGCTGGACTGCTGGGTTTGGATGAGGAGTTGGATGCGATCGCAAGCTGCTGTATAGGTGGTCTCGTCAATATATGTATTGAGAATACGCTGTGACATAGAGCGCAAAGAAGTGCTGCTAAGAAATAATTTGAGGAGAGCTTGTCGACCAGACCACTCAGGCTACGGTATGACTAAGTGACATGCTGCTATGTCGCTGCCCTCGAGATTTACTATGCCCGTTGAAAGACAAACCTATAAGTTTTTCTATAGCAGTTTAACTGCCATGATTCTGTAATTTGCCTAACCAGCCAATGTCTCGTCGTAGGCTTTCTGCGCTTTCTGCGCAATTATCGGCCATGTGTAATGCTGTTCGACTTTTGCTCTCCCCTGTTTTCCCATAGAGGTAGCCAGTCCGGGGTCGCTCAGCAAATCTAAAATGCGCTGAGCGATTGAATTAGCCTGTTGCGGAACTAAAAAGCCGTTGATACCATTATCAATCACTTCCGATACCGCTGGAATATCACAACCAATGACAGGTTTGTCAAACATCCAGGCTTCTGTATAAACACCGCCAAAACTTTCCTGATTAGAGGGCACACAGAGCAGGCTACAGGCTGCTAGGACATTAGTTTTTTCTTGCAGACTCACCTTGCCAAGTCGATGAATTCGAGGATCGGTAGCGAGCGAAAAGGCTTTCTCTGAGCCTTTAACTGAAGGCCCAATAAAAACAAACTGAGTATCGGGATACTTCTGCCAAACCAGTTTAGTGGCCTCTAGGAGCTGGCGATACCCTTTGTAGTCATAATGCTGTCCCAGGAATAAAACAATCCGTTCTTCTATTTTGTGTTTGAGCCGGAAAGCCTTGGCATTAGATGTTTCTGACACAATAGGGCCATGCCCGATGACGTGAATTTTTTCTGGATCGACTTGTAGACCAATCAGGGTTTGTTTCTCAGATTGCGTCAAGGTAAAAATGCCGTCAGCCTGACGGTACAGGTCGATGTAGCATTTGTACCGCCAGCCAACCCAGCGCGGATGGTGCACAGGCGTCAGGACGAAAGGAATATCCCACCGACGCGCCGCTTTAAGGGATGCCGCCGTTAAACCTTCTCGACCAATCCTAACGTTGTGAATCAGGCTAGCTGTTTTAGCATGAGCGGTCAGATGGTTTTCTAGAATATTCGAGATCGGCGGTAGCGCTAATCCCATCATTGGATAGTAAATCGGTAGGAAGGGAGCCATCTGAAGCTTTTCCAAACGTGATATACCCATACGGTGAACAGGAATCCCCTCTGCTGAATAGCTCTTAGGCTTTCCAGGTGCTTTCAGGGTCGTTCCTAGAAGCCAATCAGTGCGATTGCGATCCCAGTGACTCACAACTTCGACAGTGTGATTTTTCTGCATCTGCTGCGCTAGAAGATGCTGGTGAATCTGAGCCCCACCGATGGCTGGAGAATAGCTAGTGAGGGTATAGAGCAGGTTCATATAATCTCCCGAAGTTCTGTAGTAGTTCTGCCAAAGGATGTATGTTTGTAGCGCGCACGATTCGAAACTGATGCCGTAGTAGTCTCTAAAGCATGGAAGATCGTTTGTTTCTACTTTATGGACTTCTTCAGCCTTTATTGTTTATTGCTGCTTTATAAACTTCGATTGTCTTATCGACACACTTTGACCAGCTAAACTGGTGAGCACGCGCTAAGGATTTTCGAGAAAGCTGCGATCGCAACTCAGAATCGTTGACTAATTTCCATATGCTATGGCTTAGTTCACTCTGGTTGCTAGGATCCACTAAGATACCCGCATCACCGACGACTTCAGGCAATGAGCTAGAATTCGATGTGATGACAGGTGCTCCACACTGCATTGCTTCTAATGGAGGTAACCCGAACCCTTCGTATAAGGAAGGATATACAAAGGCCAAGGCTCCGCTATAAATAGGCGCTAAGTCCTCATCAGGCACGTATCCTGTAAAAATAATGCGGTTTTTAATTTGGCTGTTGTCCTGAACAGCCTGAAAGATTGCACTGTTCTTCCATCCGCTAGTACCTACAAGCACCAAGTTTAAATCAGTGTCGGGATGAGCTTGAATAAATTCAGAAAAGGCGCGAATGAGCAGGTCGAGGTTCTTTCTAGGTTCTAAGGTACAGAGACTCAAAAGGTAAGGATTCTGAGAAATCTCATACTTACTAAGAGTGCTTTGAATGTAAGAGGAGTCTTTAACAGGATAAAAATGACTGGCGGCAGCTAGCGGTGCAACAAATACTCTTTCCGCATCCATCCCTAAATACTGACAGAAGTCTTGTTTGGTATGTTCGGAGATACAAATGACCCAGTCTTTCTGAATGTTAATACTTTGCAGCAGTTCGATTGCTCGCTGGTTGACTTTTGGAACGAAAAACTTTGGAAATAACAGCGGAATAAGATCGTATATAGTTAGAATGCGGGGAATATTAGGCAATACATCACTATCTGGCGATGGAAAATAGGAACCATGGTAAACGTCATATTTATTGGAGTGAGAAGACACAAATGTT
>JBBSOB010000370.1:0-4077 GCA_038260205.1 Phormidesmidales cyanobacterium | reverse complement strand
CGAAGTCATTTTGGACGTGGTGTACAACCATACGGGCGGAGGCAACCACTACGGGCCAACGCTCAGCTTTCGAGGTGTCGATAACGCCGCCTACTACCGGCTAGTAGAAGGCAACGAACGCTACTACATGGACTACACCGGCTGCGGCAACTCGCTCAAAATGAGCCACCCTCAGGTGCTAAAGCTGATTATGGACAGCCTGCGCTATTGGGTCGAAGAAATGCACGTCGATGGCTTCCGGTTTGATTTAGCTTCGGCCTTAGCTCGAGAGCTATTTGAAGTCGGCACGCTCGCCACCTTTTTTGACATTATCCATCAAGATCCGGTTATCTCTAGAGTCAAGCTGATTGCCGAACCGTGGGACGTGGGCGACGGCGGCTATCAGGTAGGCAAGTTTCCGCTGCTGTGGTCAGAGTGGAACGGGAAGTATCGCGATACCGCCCGAGACTTTTGGCGCGGAGAAGACAGCGCTTTGGGAGAGTTTGCTCTGCGGTTTACCGGTAGCGCCGATCTGTATGAAGACACCGGACGTAGACCTCATGCCAGCATCAACTTCATCACCGCGCACGATGGTTTTACGCTGCGCGATCTGGTGAGCTATAACCACAAGCACAACGACGCCAATGGCGAAAATAACCGCGATGGCGAAGATCACAACCGTTCTTGGAACTGTGGCGCAGAAGGCAAAACCGACGATGAAGAGATTTTGCAGTTGCGATCGCGCCAGCAGCGAAATTTTCTCGCCACCCTCATGCTTTCTCAGGGCGTCCCTATGCTCTTAGCCGGTGACGAAATGGGGCGATCGCAAGGTGGCAATAACAACACCTACTGCCACGACAACGAACTCTCCTGGATAGATTGGGAACTTACTGAGGAAAACAAAGCCTTACTGCGCTATAGCCAAAGGCTGATCAAACTAACCAAAGATCATCCTATCTTCTGTCGCCGTCACTGGTTTTATGGTCGCGAAATTCACGGCTCCGGTATCGTTGACCTGGGCTGGTTCAACGTCGAAGGCGAAGAAATGAAAGACGAATGGACATCGGGCTACATCAAAACCCTCACCGTCTTTCTCAATGGCGAAGAGATTGCCACCCCTACTCATCGCGGCGAACAAATCAAAGACGACAGCTTTTTGCTGATGTTTAACGCGCATTCCGAAGCGCTGGATTTTGTGCTGCCAGAAGGGGCGGGCGATCGCCAATGGCGCTTAATTATGAACACTCAAACAGAAGAGGGCTTTGTCAAGCGCGCTAAAACCTACCAACCGAAAAGCAAAGTTGCGATCGCTGCTCGCAGTCTGGTCATGCTGCAAAGTCGGCTACAGAGCGGCCTGTCATAAAGGTCATCAGTTGACTTCCTCCCGACGTTGAGCCATCGACGCCGGTTTTTTTTGACACAACTAGCCACCACCATGACAATTCAGCAGCAAGCCGTACGAGTCGACCATTTTTATCTATATTGAATTGAGTGAAGACCAAAGACGTTCGATAAGCGCCGCAAATTATGGGTTGGCAAGCACCAGGCAATCAGTTTCAGCATCGGTTCCAAAACTGGTTTCAGCGCCGATTTCAAAAAAATCGGTTAGGACGACTGCTGCTATTAGGCGTGGTCATTTTTGGACTCGCCGTAGCGCTGCCCAGCTGTCGCAGCCTAGATAGGCTCCGGCTAGAAAACTTTAGAACCGAAGAATCCGCCAGCGTTCCCACCATCATCAGCACCATCATCGGCGAACCCAAAACGTTCAACTACCTGCTCGTTTCAGAAAGCACCAGCAGCGATGTCCTCTCCATGATGTACACCGGACTGTTAGGCAGCGACCTAATTACCGGAGAAATTGTGCCCGCCCTAGCCGAGTCCTGGAAAGTATCGGAAGACGGTAAAACAATCGTCTACGTCCTCAAAGAAAATCTGAAATGGTCTGATGGCGAGCCGTTAACCGTTGACGACATCATCTTTACCTACAACGACCTCGTTTTTAACGAAGAAATTCCAGCCGGTCTACGAGACGTAATGAGAATCGGCGCAGAAGGCAAACTGCCCACCGTTCGCAAGCTAGACGATCGCCGCGTCGAGTTCCAAATTCCTGAACCCTTCGCTCCCTTCCTCCGCACCACTGGCGCTGCTATCCTTCCCAAACACATACTCGAAAAAACCATCACCACCCGAGGCCCAGACGGCCAGCTCCTGTTTCTATCCACCTGGGACACCAGCGCCGACCCCACCACCATCGTCGGCAACGGCCCCTACAAAATTAAGCAATTCGTCCCTGGCGAGCGGATCGTATTTGAAAGCAACGAATACTATTGGGATACCGGAGAAGACGGCAGACAAAAGCCTTATATCAAAGAATTGGTCTGGCCGGTTGTCACCTCGCAAGATGCAGAATTCGTTCGGTTTCGCTCTGGCGACTCAGATACTGTGAGCGTCACACCCAACATTTTTCCGCTCGTCAAGCGAGACGAAAAACAAAGCAATTATACGGTGTACGAAGGCGGCCCCGTCGCTTCTCGCTTTTTCATTACGTTCAACTTAAATAAAGGATCGCTAAACGGCAAGCCCGTCGTCAACCCGGTTAAAGCCGCCTGGTTCAATAACGTTAGCTTTCGACAGGCCGTCGCCCATGCGATTGACCGTCAAACCATGCTAAACAATGTCTTCAAAGGGCTAGGCGAATTTCAGAACTCTCAAATCGCACCGCAAAGCCCTTACTATCTCAAGGAAGGCGTCCCCGTTCAGGGATATCCCGACGGCCTTCCCGTTTACGACTACGACCTCGAAGCCGCCAAAAAGCTGCTGACAGACGCCGGATTTGAGTACAGAGGCGACCAGCTTTTCGACGCCGAAGGCAACCGCGTCCGATTCACGCTACAAACCAACGTCGGCAACAACCTGCGCGAATCGGTCATTGCCCAAATCAGTCAAAACCTGGCTCAAATTGGCATTCAAGCAGATGCCAATCCCATCGACTTCAACAAGCTAGTTGCCAACATGGACAACACGCTAGATTGGGACGCCATCGTACTGAGCTTTGGCGCTGGGATAGAACCCAACAGCAGCGCTAATTTATGGACAACCGGTGGAGACTCGCACTTTTTCAACTATCAGCCATCGACTTTGCCGCCGCTGCCAGGACGTGAAGTTGCCGATTGGGAGCAAGAAATTAGTGATTTGTACGTTCAAGCGGCTCAAGAACTAGATGAAGCCAGGCGCAAAACCCTATATGCCAAGACTCAGATTTTAGTTCAAGAAAATCTGCCGTTTATTCATCTGGTGGGGCAAGAATCTATGTGGGCCGTTCGCAATGATATTCAAAATGTTAAGCCGACTGCCCTATCTGGAACGCTCGGGCCGCTGTGGAATATCGACGAGCTAGAGCTAGCTGAGCAGTAGACTAGCGGAACTAGATGGCAACCTGTCAATTTTACCGATATCTTGCGGAACGTTAAGCACGCTGGCTGGCTAGAGGCTAAACACAGCGGGTTAAACACAGCGTTGAACAAATCCATGTCAAACTGGCTATAAGTCTCTGAGCAAGCGGCTTACATGAGCGTTTTTGTCGGGAGAACAGCGGTACCCTATAGTTTTTCTATAGACTTAGTGGCCCTCTAGAACAGGCAGAAGCGATATAGTCAAAGCGGTAGACCTGTCTCACTGCCCGTCTTTGAGTAGGCATTCGACAGACTTTCTCACCGTAAACCAGGCTGACCGACACGTATGGATCAGATTGAACAAGCCTATAGAGTGTTAGAGCTGGAGGCGGGTGCTGCCATGGCAGAGGTTAACCAAGCCTATAAGGATCTGGTGTTTATTTGGCACCCCGATCGGATTCCGGCAGAGCGCGATCGCCTGCGAGAAAAAGCCGAAGCCAAGCTCAAAGCCCTTAACGAAGCGCGTTCATTTTTGCGATCGCAGGTCAAAGACGGCAAAATTCCTGCCAAAAACACGGCCCAGTCGCAAAGCAGAACCGAAAGCCAAACCCAAAAAACGCGTCCTGACTACAGCACGTACCGTCCTTATAGCCGAGCGGCCAGCCGTACCGCCAGCGCCTACCAGTCCAGTACGGACAGCGATGCT
>JBBSOB010000369.1:0-4100 GCA_038260205.1 Phormidesmidales cyanobacterium | reverse complement strand
TTCAAACTTCAATTTGCTATAGACCTGATCGCCGGTCACTTCCATAATGGCCTCTTTCACGCCACCCATATCCGCGCGCGACTCACTAACTAGATGAGCTTTCCAGCCCTGCCCTTCTGCATAACGGCTGTACAAACGCATCAAATCGCCAGCCCAAATGCCAGCCTCATCGCCACCCGTCCCAGCGCGAATCTCTAGCATAATGTTCTTCTCATCATTCGGATCGCGAGGCAGCAGCAGCACCTTGAGTCGATCTTCAATCTTGCTAATTTCTTCTTCTAGCTCAGCAACTTCCATGCCTGCCATCTCATGCATTTCAGGATCGCTAACAGACTCTTTGTAAATTTCCTGAGCGCCTTTAAGCTGCTGCGTTTGCTTTTGCCACTGATGGTATGTCTGCACTGTTTCTTCTAAAGAAGCGCGCATTTTGGCAATCTTTTGAAACTCATCCGGGTTGCTAGCCACGTCCGGATCGGCCATGCGCCGGGTGACTTCATCAAATGTCTGCTTAACCGATTCTAATTTGTCTAATAGATAGGATTCAGCCATCGTTTTAGCCGATTCATCCAACCGGCAGGTAATTTTCCAACGGGATCAAGCGTTTCCAAAAAAATATCCGAGTAGCCGCTCTCCTTTGACTGACCAAATAAATGGCACAGAGGGATTGGCTACTCGGATTTTATCGAGAGTGTAATGGCTACTTCTTGTCGTCAGCTTTTGTGTCGTCAGCTTTCTTCTCGTCAGCACCCGCATTATCAGTCTCAGTAGACATGCCGTACTTACGCAAGAACCGCTCAACGCGACCTTCCGTGTCAATGATTTTTTGTGTGCCCGTATAGAAAGGGTGATTACCCGACCACACGTCGATGTTCATTTCAGGCTTTGTGGAACCCACAGTCATGACCTGCTCACCATTACAGTAAACCTTGGCCTCTGGGTACCACTTCGGATGGATGTCAGCTTTTGGCATTGTTCTAGACGGGGAATGTGTTTTGGAAAATAAGCTTTAAGCGAAGCCAAAATTAGCGCTTCGAGAACTGAGGTGCTTTACGAGCTTTCTTCAAGCCGTACTTCTTACGCTCTTTTTGGCGAGGATCGCGGGTTAAATAACCTTCTGTCTTCAACGGCATCCGGTTGTCAGGATCGAGTTCGCATAATGCGCGAGCGACACCTAGCTTGATAGAATCGGCCTGACCCGTAAGGCCACCGCCATGCACGGTCACCAAAATGTCGTAATCGCTTTCTAAACCTAAGGTCTCTAAAGGCGCTTTAGCAGAGGTGAGGTAAGCAGGATTATCTTGAAGGTATTCGCTACCTGGCTTCTTGTTGATGGTCAAGTTGCCGCTACCAGGAACCAGGCGAACCCTGGCGACTGAGGACTTACGGCGGCCAGTGCCCCAATATACAGCGCGATCAGAATCTGCCATGTCTAGTTACCTCCGGGAATAGTGTTGATAGTCAATGTTGCAGGGTTCTGCGCATCGTGAGGATGGTCAGGCCCGGCATATACCTTAAGCTTGGTGAAAAGCTGACGACCTAACGCATTCTTGGGCAACATGCCTTTTACGGCTTTCTCAATGATGCGCTCAGGAATGCGCGCTCTTACTTGTTCAAAAGTCTCTGTTTTCATTCCGCCTGGGCGACCCGAGTGGCGGCGATAAAGTTTCTGAGAACTCTTGTTGCCGGTTACAGCCACTTTCTCAGCGTTGACGACAATTACGAAGTCTCCGACGTCCATGTTGGGCGTGTAGTTGGCTTTTTTCTTGCCTCGGATAATCTGCGCGATTTCGCTGGCCAATCGGCCTAAACGCTGGTCAGCGGCATCTACCACATACCAATCACGTTGGACTTCTTTAACAGGGGTAAGGGTAGTTTTTGTAGACATAGCGGATACCGTAATCTTCGTGAAATGAAAAGGATGTAATGAGAGCAGGAAATATCTTCCGTGGTGCTTGCTTTTCCTGCTCTCCTATTTGCCCTAAAACAGAAAGAGTCACAAGACTGAAGAGTTGCTTCACCCCAACCGTTTACTTAATTCGCTTTGCTAACGGGATCTTGCCAATTAGAAAAATCAGAAGTCAGTAAAAACTGAGGTTGAGTATCGACCCAAACCTCAGGAGAGAAGGGAAAATCTGCATAGCCCACCCGCAGCAAACAAAGTCCTTGGGGGGGAGCTGAATATTTTACCAAATCGCGGCGCTGCTGTCGCCAGAGGTTGGTAAATTCGGCGGGCAAGAGTTGACCTTGACCCACCTGAACCATAAGCCCCATAACCAATCGAACCATGCCGTACAGAAAGCCTTTTGCTTGTAGTTCGACCTGGACAAACGGGCCTTGGCGATCGCACTTCGCAGCTTGAACTTCCACCCAAGAATGCGCCCGATCCGATCCCGCACGATGAAATGCGGCCAAATTATGATAACCCAATAAGGGCCGTAGCGCCGAGTCCATTAACGTTGCATCCAGCGGCTGGTAATAATAATGCCAGACATAAGGAGCGATGAATAGATTCGGATAGCGATCGGTGTAGAAGGTATATCGGTAGCGCCGCCACTCGGCTGAGAACTGAGCGTGCCAGTCATCGGCTACTGCCGCAGACGCTCGAATAACGATGTCCTCGGATAACCGGTCATTTAGAATGGCTGCCCAGCGCTCAGCGGGAATAACTTTGGGAGCTACAAAGTGAGTAACTTGGGCAGCCGCATGAACGCCCGTATCGGTGCGGCCTGCACCATATACGGTGGTTTGACGGTTGATAATTGAGGCGATCGCATCCTCAATCTCAGACTGCACCGTTCGCTCCGTTCGCTGCCTTTGCCAGCCATGAAACGCTGTGCCCTTGTACTGCACAACCATGGCCACCCGATGGGTTTGCCGCTTGTCTTCAGGTAAGTTCATCAACTGCTGAGAGAGCTTGAAAGCACGTTTAGACATCAGCGACAAACATTCAGGACTTGAATAAGTCTAGACAAACAGTTTCCATCTAAAGTCAGCGGTTCGTAAAACCGATCGTTAGGTCAGCTCAATGATTGCCATGCGAGCATTGTCACCCCGGCGGCTAACGGTACGAACAATACGAGTGTAGCCACCATTACGATCGGCATAGCGCTCAGCAGCGCCTTCAAACAAAGCGTGAACTAGCTGCTTGTCGTAAATATATCCCAACGCCTTACGACGCGCAGAAAGTGAACCATCTTTAGCCAAGCTGACCATCCGCTCCGCTTTAGAACGAACCGCTTTGGCCCGCACTTCAGTTGTCTTAATTCGACCATTGCGAATCAGCTCAGTAGTGAGCGATCTTAGCAATGCCTTTCGCTGGTCGGCAGCTTTGCCCAGCTTCGGTACACGACGACCATGTCGCATGTTCTTTCTCCCTTGTAGTTATCTTGAATGTAATGGTCTTGAAAACTAAGTCTTGGAAAAACTAAGTCTCCAAAGACTAAGTCTTGAAAATCAAACGCAACGAAGCCCCCACCCTGAATCAAGACAGGGGCCTCATCGTTAAACAGACTTCGCAGGTTTCTCCAAAGGCAGCATAATGCCTAAGTGAATTTGCAACGCCTCAACTACTTCCTCAGCAGACTTCTGACCGAAGTTTTTGATCTCCAGCAAATCTTCCTGGCTGTAATCCAACAAATCAGAAACCGCATTGATTTGCGCTCGCTTCAAACAATTGTAAGCACGCACCGACAGCTGCAATTCCTCAATTGGAATTTGATAAGTCGGATCTTCTTCCTTCACATCCTCATCGCGTTTAGGCTCGAGGGTGACATCCTTCAGCGGATTGAACATATCTACGAGTAACGCAGCCGCTTCACTCATAGCTTGCTGAGCTGTCAAGCTTCCATTCGTCCAAATCTCCATGATGAGGCGATCTTTAGGATGGCCCTCAGGATCAATGAAGTTCTCGACGCTGTAATTGACCTTGCGCACCGGCATAAACACCGCGTCAACCTGCATAAAGTCAACGCCACCGGTTTCCTCGCGGCTGCGGTCAATGGCGCGATAGCCTTTGCCCTGCTCAATGCGGAATTCCATTTCCAGCGTATGACCCGCCGCAACAGACGCAATGTACTGATCGGCGCTAATCAAATCCACCT
>JBBSOB010000368.1:0-4143 GCA_038260205.1 Phormidesmidales cyanobacterium | reverse complement strand
TTGGCCATCATCAGAGTCGAGCCACTGAGCAAACCGCTTGCGTCTTTGTCCCAGCATATTTAGCCAGTGTATGTCTTGATTTTGAAGAATGCTGTAGCCTTTGATCTGGGGCAAAACCTCTAGCGGAACATCCTCTGTCCAGCGGTAAGTGCGATCGCATTCATCTATCCAGCAGCCCTCAACGCTGTATCGACGAGCATGAGAGTTCCAAAGTGGGCGACGCTCGCTGTCCATCAAAAGAATAATGACGCCGCCAACGATCGCGCGAAACCTCGATTTGTTTTTAACTCTAGTATTCGCAATTAAATTGCCATTTTCCCCAAGTACAAAAATAGTTTCCATACTGCCGTGAAAAATGGCCTGTTTCTGCTTACCCGTTATTAGCGTCATCATACTTTCACCTCACAGCTCAAAAATCTCGTCTACAATTCTCGTCCGCGATTCTTGTCTGCAATTCTTGTTTACAATTAAGAACGGCTTTCTAAACAACCCCAACCGGGGCAAACTCCGAGCGCTCTAAGCGAGTCTTAAAACCTCTTTTTTTACCTGGTGGAACAACCATGACCGGACAAGACAAATGATGGACAAGATAGTTACTAACGCTGCCGAGTACTGAACTCTCAATGGCCGATGGATCGTGGCTACCCACGACTATCAAGTCGATATTATCCTGCTTCGCTGCTTTAGATAGCTGAGGGCCGGGGTGTCCGTAGAACTGATGGTAGTCGGCTGTAACACCGGCCGCTTCTGCCTTTTCTTGATGTTTCTGGAGGAGCGCATCATGTCGGTTTACAAACTCAGTCCACTGATGTCTATAGTCCTCATGAGATGCCTCATTAATCTCCATGGAGCTATCAGCCCAGGTGTGGGGCTGCTGCGGTGCAGCGGGCGAGTAAACATCCAAAATATGGATTAGCTTTAATTCTGCATTCATTGCAATTGCCATATCTAGCGCCAAATCGAATGCCCATTCGCTGGCTACCGATTCGTCCATAGCTACCATAATTTTTTTTAGCATTGCCTAGATTCTCCTTAGACTTAATCGTCACGAACTTAATTGTCACCTGCTCTTATATTTTTACATTACAAATTTGAGGAAGTTGTGGTGAGCGTCCGTTTAGAGAGGAGCGATCGCGAATAGAGTCTGGTGATCTGCGCCTACAGGTAGAGTTTTCGATGGCTAAGGTCACTTACCGTGGGTTGTTCAGTGCAAAAATAACCTTCAAAAATAACCTTAAGTATGAGCCTCTCTAAAAACTCACAAATCTTACTCAAAAGTCGGCCTGAGGGCGCGCCCAACGCCAATAACTTTGAACTTACTCAAACCGATATTCCAACGCCAGCCGAGAATGAACTGCTCATTCGCACCGTTTATTTGTCCCTCGATCCGTACATGAGAGGGCGCATGAGCGATCGCGAATCTTACGCCGATCCGATTGAAGTAGGTTCAGTGATGGTAGGGGCTACTGTCGGCCAAGTTGAACAATCTAACCATGCTGATTTTGCGAAAGGAGACTTTGTTTTAAGCTACGGCGGCTGGCAAACCTACGCGATCGCCTCCGGAAAAAGCGTTCGCAAGCTCAACCCTACGGCCTCTATCCCGCTGTCTTACTACCTGGGAATTTTGGGTATGCCGGGGCAGACCGCTTACTGCGCCCTGCTGAATATCGGCCAGCCCAAAGCGGGTGAAACGGTAGTGGTTTCGGCTGCGTCGGGGGCCGTTGGCTCCGTGGTGGGTCAAATCGCTAAGTTAAAAGGTTGCCGAGTGGTTGGCGTGGTGGGCAGCGATGCCAAATGCGACTACATCGTGAAAGAATTGGGCTATGACGAAGCGATTAATCGCAAAACTCAACCCTTGCTAGAGGCGCTCAAAGCAGCCTGCCCAGATGGCATTGATGTATATTACGACAATACCGCAGGCCCTATACTAGAAGCCGTTTTACAGCTCATTAACTTGGGGGCGCGCATTCCCCTAGTCGGATTAATTTCTCAGTACAATGCAGCCGAAACGCCCGCAGGCCCGAATTTGATGCCGCTATTAGTTAAGCGATCGCTCATCAAAGGATTTCTCGTCGGCGACTATCAAGATCAGTATGAGACTTTTGTGAAAGACGTTTCTCAATGGATACAAGCTGGCAAGCTTCAGTATAAAGAAGACATGGTGCAGGGCTTAGAAAACGCGCCCCAAGCCTTTATGGATCAGCTAAAAGGAGACAACTTTGGCAAGTTAATCGTGCAGGTAAGTGAGGATAAGTAAATGAGAGCAAGTAAGTGAGAACAAGTAAATGAGGATTCTAACTGACTAGCTGACGAACCCCCTAGACGCTAGCCGCTCTACTTCTATCCGAATAATGTCGCTGCGGGTGATGATGCCAATAAGCTGTTGTTCTTTAACAACCGGTAGCCGACTCAGCTGATGTTGATCGAGCAGTGAGAGGACTTTGAGTAAGGAGAGATCGGGACTAGCGGTAATGGGGAGGGACTCAATAAAGTCTTCAATGGCGCTTTCTCCTGATAGTTCCTGAGTAGACTGAAACCGATAGGCCAGATCGCTCAGGTCTCTTTGGTTAATCATGCCAACAACTTGATTTTGTTTTACAACTGGAAACCCCTGATGTTTGGAATGAGAGAAAGCGGTGAGAACTTCTGCTAAGGCCATGTCGCTTTCAATCACTTCTACCGGGGAAACCATCACGTCGCGGGCGCTCAGACCTGCCAAAAACCATTTTGAGGGCGCGTCTTCTTCTAGTCGAATGCCTCGCCAGTCTAGCAATCGGTCGTAAAGCGATCCAGGAGAAAGAATCTCTCCTACCAAATACGCGGTAATCGAACCCACCATGAGCGGCAGTACCAGATTAAAGTCTCCGGTCATTTCAAAAATGATCACAATGCCGGTAATGGGCACCCGAATAACGGCGCTAAATAAGATGCCCATACCCGCCAATGCGTAGGTGACCGGGGCGCTGACATTGAACAGTACGTGGGCGACGCTTCCCATTAAAGAGCCAAGAGATGCGCCCATCACCAGTACGGGGGCAAATAAACCGCCGGGAGCACCTGAGCCATAGCCAACTAAAGTAAGGCCAAATTGAGTAACCAGGGCGATCGCCGCCATCTGCCAGTTAGCCTCACCGGTACTGAGCACTTCGCGCAAACCACTGCCATTGCGAAAAGGGGTCGGTAAACAAGACACCACTATCCCAGTGACTAGTCCCGCTAAACCTATTTTCAGACTCAACGGCAGCTTGATGCGATCGCGATTAAAGCTCATGCTAGCCAAAATGCCTTCATTAAACGCTGCGCCAATCACACCCGCCACAACGCCCAGCAAAATATAAAGCGGAATTTCAGCTACCGAAAAATCGGTAACAGGCGCATTGTCCAACAGATTGACATCCAGCCCGTGAGCGCCAAAAAGCCTAGAAACCACCGCCCCGACAAACGCGGCCAGCACCGCCGTGCCCAACGTAGCGCTTGAAAAGTCTTTGAGCAGCTCTTCTATAATAAAAAAGACGCCCGCTAACGGCGCATTAAACGCGGCGGCTAGCCCTGCCCCCGCACCCGCCGCAATGAGCTGCCTGCGCTGATTCGGGGCGGTGGGGAACCAGTGGCTAAACTGACTAGCTAGCGACGCACCCACCTGAACGGTCGGGCCTTCACGACCTAGCGCCAGGCCCGATCCCAGCGTCAGCATACCGCTGAGCAGCTTTATCGTAGCCACGCGCAAATTAAGCGCCATCGGCACTTTCGAGAGCACCGCCTTAACCTGAGGAATGCCGCTGCCGGTCGCTTCGGGGGCAAAGTTCTCGACTAGCCATCCCGCTAGCCATCCTCCTATCAGCCCTATCATCGGGAGCACAATCCAGGCCGGGAACTGACTCGCCAAATGAACTCGCCAGGTGCCCAGCCAGCCCACACCTTGCTTGAGAATGACCGCGCAGAGTCCGGATACTAAGCCGATAATGATGGCTTCAAGGGCCGCAATGCGCTGAGGATGGCGAATTAGATGAAATCGTTTAGAGATATTGGAGAGCATCAAGTGTTTATGCGTTTCATCTTTGAGGTTCTAGGTGGGTTGTGTTTTCAAGAGAGTAGCTGGGATCGGCTAGATAGGCCAACCGGTCGAGCGGCCAGAACCGAACG
>JBBSOB010000367.1:0-4208 GCA_038260205.1 Phormidesmidales cyanobacterium | reverse complement strand
GATTCGAGTCGGCTTTTGAGGATGGCTTCATTTTGCAAGCTTTTTCTGGCGGCCAAGGCTTATCTGGCAATTCTACCGCGCTATTCACAGACCGAAACACCCGCGTAGCGCGACCTGAAGTAGTTTTTCAGGGGTGACTAGCTATTGCGGTAGTGGCTCATTGGTTTCGTTTTTTCGGTGGTACTTAAAAACTTGCCGTGGCCTTTCCCCACCCGTAACCCCTATTTATGCAACAACGCCGCTGGCTGTCAAAAACTATCCGGAGTGTTGATTGATGAATCTTGAAGAAGTCAAGAATCAATTCCCAGAATCGGCAAGCGAGATCAAGGTTCTTGAAGGCTTAGGGTTTGCTTTCAGTCGTGACGGTTGGATTGATAATCTTGAACTAAAACAAGCACAAACAGCCTGTTGGTTGGTCGGAAAAGTTGGTGATGACCAAGACGCGGATGCGCTTTTCAGAATTTTGTCTAATTCACGTCCTGAATTGTGGAGACAGGCCGCAACTTCTCTAACTCTCATTGCTACTGAGAGACATTTAACCCGCTTACTATCTATTCTATCGACTAGCTTTGATCCGGTTCAGAGAGAAACTATAGTTTATACTCTCTCTTTTCTGATAACGTACCAAGTCACACCAGAAATCATTACTGCAGTCATTACTGCGCTGACCGCAGTTGCAGCCAGTAAGGCTGAAATGCCCTCTGTTAGAGCCTAAGCACTCGAAGGACTTGGTAATAAGCTTTCTCAAGAGGGAGCATTAAATCTGTATCAGGAGGCAGCGACTGCCATTATTTCAGCACTAGATGATGCGATCGCTGAAATTAGGTTTTGGGCCTGCTTTGCCGTGAGCGCGCTAGAAATTAAGGCGGCGTTGCCCAAGCTTGAAATTCTGGCACGCAATGATCGTGAGATCGTTCCAGGGTGGTGGTCTGTAGGCGAGGAAGCTGAGGATGCGATTACTCTAATGAATGGAGGAGAACCACCACTTCGTAAACTATGCAATTCGCCTCCCACCTAACAACCAACTTTATACCGATGATATATCATCGGTATAAAGTTGGTTGATTGGGACTGAGAAGCTTTAACCAGGAATGAACGGGGCGCTGTGTGGCGGTGCGCGGCTTGAGAGAAAGCGCAACAGTCCATCACAGTATTCGTAGGAGAGACTCTAAAGGAAGATATGCCATACGTTCTGATTATTCACGAAGTCGAAGATTACTCGGTATGGAAAACAATTTTTGATAACGCGGCCCAAATTCGAAAGGAAGCTGGAGAAATTAGCTATCAGTTGCTCAAGTTTGAAAATGACGCCAACAACGTTGTGCATTTCTCACGATGGCGTTCATTGCAAAACGCTGAGAACTTCTTCGAGTCGGAACGCTTAGTCAAAATTCGTCAGCAAGCTGGTGTTAAAGCACCCAGATTCGTCTATTTGAACGAAATTGAAAATGGCAGCTTATAGAAACGGGTAAGTTTTTTAATGGCTTCTGCTCGGTTCGCTTTTAGATTTTGCGATCGCCTGCTTAGCGTCTCACCGGCCAACAGGGTTTACCATAATCTGACATCCCCTATTGTCTTCTCGGAGTCAAGCCCTTGCCCCCTTCTATTCCGCTTTATTTTGTCACGCCCCAACAGGTCAAAAACGACTATGCAAACTATGCGGTTTGGCTGGAGATGTCTGGCTTTATGGGGCAACCCGATAGCTACTGCCTGCTGCCCTCCACCGACGCCGAGCTAGCGTGCGTTCTCGTAGGCAAGCCCCTTACTTTCGACACCTGGACGCTGGGCAATTTGGCCCAAAGCCTGCCCGCCCAAAAATATACCCTGGCCGATGTGCTTTCCGCAGCAGACGCAACTAAGCTCTGCTTGGGTTGGACGCTAGGACAATATCGCTTTACTCGCTATAAGCGCACCGATGCCAACGCGCTGCCCGAGCTAGCGTTTCCCGATAATGTCGATCAGCACTACATTACGGCAGCGGCAGAATCGACCTATTTGGTGCGCGACTTGATCAACACGCCTGCTTTGGACATGCATCCAGAGGCTTTGGCCGCTGAAGCGCAAAAAGTGGCCGAAAGATTCAATGCAAAATGTAGCATTACAGCGAGCGATGCCCTAGCGGATGCTAACTACCCCATGATTTACGGGGTGGGTAAAGCCAATGGCCATGACAATGCTCAGGCCCCTCGGCTGGTGGATATTCGCTGGGGTAAACCAAACGCGCCCAAGGTGACGCTGGTGGGCAAGGGGGTTTGCTTTGATACTGGCGGGCTGAATATGAAGTCGTCGGCGGGTATGAAGCTGATGAAGAAAGACATGGGCGGCGCGGCGCAGGTGCTGGGACTAGCGCAGATGATTATGCAGATGAATTTGCCGGTGCAGCTAAGAGTGCTGATCCCGGCGGTAGAAAATAGCATTTCGGCCAATGCAACGCGCCCGTCTGACGTGCTGGTGTCGCGCCAGGGGATGACGGTGGAAATTGGCAATACCGATGCGGAAGGTCGGTTGGTGCTCGCCGATGCGCTGACTGAGGCCAGCAGCGAACAGCCTGATTTGCTGATAGACTGTGCCACGCTGACCGGGGCGGCTAGAGTGGCCGTTGGCGCTGAGATCGCCGCGCTGTTTTGTAATGACGACGACACCGCTCAGGCGCTGATTGCTTGCGGAGAGCAGCAGGACGATCCGCTGTGGCGACTGCCGCTGCACGAGCCTTATCGCAATATGCTCGAGAGTAGGGTTGCCGATATTCACAATGTTTCGAATGCGCCCTATGGCGGTGCGATTACGGCGGCGCTGTTTTTGCAGGCGTTTACGGCGGGGCAAACGCCCTGGATTCATATCGACTTTATGGCCTTTAACATGCGCGCTCGGCCCGGTCGGCCTGAAGGGGGCGACGCGATGGGGATGCGGGCTTTGTTTGCGCTTATAAAGGAGCGGTTTGCCGATAGGTAGTTGGCCAGTTGGCCAGTTGGCCCTGGTGAAGGTCTGTCAATGAAGCTGATGTGTAGTTGCTTGCCGTTGTCGATAAGTTAGGTGCTGGGGGTGGTCGCGTTGATTCAAAATCAAAGGCGGTAGAAAATAATGCTAATGGGGGCAATAGACTCTACAATGTCAGCAAAATTTCTATAAACGTGATTTTATTTGCCTGGTGAGTATTCATATTCCATATTCAAGTTCTCAGCGGCGAGGATTAATAGCGCGCGTGAGGGAAGGCTGCCGGTCTGTTTTGAGCGCTATTTTTGGGCATTGTTAGGATGGCTCGACTCATCAAGTAATTTTGTTTGAACTTTATTTTCATCCGTTTTGTTTCTATTCGTTTTGTTTTATTCGTTTTGTTTTATTCGTTTTGAAAGCGATCGCTGCTAGGCCCTACTTCGATGACCTCTACTCCCCCTTCTTCGCCCGTTAAAAAAATTGCCATCGGACGCTCAGCTAGATCGTCTTTTAATCGTCGCCTGCGGGCCAAGCTTTCAGAGCTGTTGATTCCTTTGGTGTGGCTGGCTATTTTGCTGGCGGCGGGGGGTGTGGGCCTGCGAGCGGTGTCGGTGATGACGCGAAATCCGCCGCTTCCAGATTGTACGCAGCTATCGGCGGCGGCTTCGGATGGTGAGCGGTTGCTCTGCGCTCAGGCCAGCGTTAAGTCTGGGTCGGCCCAAGCGCTGATTGAGGCGATTGAGCTGGTAGAACCCTGGCCTTCTAGCAATCCGCAGTATGAGGAGGCCAACCGACTGATGGATCGCTGGTCTAAGGCACTGCTGTCGGAGCTAGAGCAGATGGTGCAGCGAGGGGAGATCCGACGGGCAGTGACGATTGCTAATCGAATTCCTAGTCGGGTGTCGGTTTATCCGGAGGTGAAGAGCGCGATCGCCACTTGGGACAAAGAGTGGACGACCGGCCGAGAGATTGAAGCGAAGGTTTTACAGGCGATTAAGGCTCAAGACTGGGTGGCGGCGCGGCGAGATTTGCAGTCACTGAAAATTCTCAATACTGACTATTGGGTGAACCAACGTCACCGGCAGCTACGGACGAAGATTGATCGCGAAGAAACCGCTCGCCTTCAGCTAAATAAGGCTAGAGCCTTGGCTAAAACGGGCGATTTGGAAAAGCTAGGAGAAGCCTTTGCGATCGCCCGCGACATCGATCTCGAACCGACCGCCTGGAAAGCAGCCAAGCCCGACCTCGATCAGTGGGCCGAACGGGTGATGCAG
>JBBSOB010000366.1:0-4218 GCA_038260205.1 Phormidesmidales cyanobacterium | reverse complement strand
GTCATCTGCGGCCCCCTGGCTAATTGGAACATTGGTCGGAAAAATCCTCAACTCATGCCTACGTTAATGCAACGCCAGACTTTAGAACAACGCTTTAACCACTAGCTGTAGCTGCTTCGTAGTCCACTCTGCATTCGGGTCTGGAGCGAGCACAATGGCCCTTGTTGTCGTTGGAGCTTGGGCCGGATCGCCGCCGATAGTTTCCAAGAGTTTGGCAAAGGGATTGCTTAACCCACGCTGAGCAGATCTAGGTTGAATCTGTTGGTCGAGCAGTGGCAGGCGTAGCCAGCGAAAATCGGCAAAGCCACGGGTCGCAAACACCTTGAGCGTCTCTTTAGCTTGCTGGTAGCTGGCTTTATCAGGCACTTGAAAGCTGAGCCGAGTGTCTAGCGTTTCATTGGGTGCTAGCTCATAAAACGCAGCGTCAAGGCCCTTTAAAGGAAGCTGGGAAATCTCCCAGGTTGGCTCTAAATCCAGTACAGCAATGTTAAGCATTTGACGCTCAGACCGGTTGTGAAGACGCAAATAAACGTTCTCACCGTTCTTTAAAGCAATTTCACCCGTTTGGGCGATTGGCTGTTTCTCTGAATCCAATAGCTGAACTTCCAGCGCCTCAGCAAGATCAGAATCTGAGTTATCAAGCTCTTGCACCGCCTGATATTTAGCAAGATGAACCAGTCGGTTCACTAATTGCGCAGGCGCAGCCGGATCGTCACTCATCAGCGCAGGGGTAAGGTTCGTAATCGGCATTCCTGTACAAATTTCGTACTCGCCTTGCCGCCCTACAGAAACCTGATAGTGGCCTTCTGGGGTATCATCACTCACTTCTACAATCCAACCGTTGTGGGCGATCGCAGCTCGAACCGCAGCTACAGCTTCAGTTTGTTTTTGGGCAATCGCAGGTGGCAGCTCATTTTCCGCATCGCCCACCTGTTTTTGGTCATACAGTTTCACCCGCCGCACCAAATCAGCCGAGGCTGAGAGCACTACCGCAGGCGCACCCTGCTCAATTAAGGCCATCGTTGAATCAGCGGCCTGCACTGAGATCTCTCCATCTTCGGCCACAAGCCTGGCAATAGATTTAGCGGCCTCCACCTCAGTAACTTCAACTACGGCCAGTCGCTGCGTTTTATCTTTAAAGTCGGTGCTACCTAAAGGATAAATTGCAAACTGTACACCCCGGCTCATGCCCTGCGGCAATCCTGCCGTGAGCAAAACTTGATGGCGATCGCCATCTACATCCAACACGGTGGCGGCATACTGGCTCACGAACACATCACTATCAAACAACAACCGATCTGCCTGACCCAGCAGCATCGGTAGCTGCGCCGCAAATCGGCTCTGAATTTTGGCACAAACTCGGTCGTGAAGGATCTTAAACGAGATATTTGTTCCCAGCGTATTGAGCGAATCAATCATCCAGTAGGTCAGTGCGCCATGGTGATCGCGTCCATTTACCGCATACTCATAGGCTGATTCGCTTGGGCGGCAGGCCGCTAGCAATACGTAGCCTCGAGCCGAGTGATGGGAGGATGGGGAGAGCCAGCTAGCAGTTGTCTCAAGTGGACTGCCAGCACCCATTCCAGACTCTGTTTCGGCCCCTGTCAACAGTCGCCAATTGTCCATCAGCTCTTCGCGAGGGGCCACCCCACTTTCTGTTGAACTGAGATGGTCATCAATCTCACTGCCCCCTCGAATCGCACAGTCGCCCCGAGTCGCACCCCCCGAGTGACAGCTATCTAAAACCATGGTCACCACCAAACCCTTGTCAGTCATCCGCTTGAGCAAGGTGGTCATTTCTACATCTCGAACATAGCGCTCTGCGGTTCCGATATCCGAAGGAACTAAACCCTCATCGGTTTGGCCGTTACCCTTCAGCTCAGGGTATTGGGTCACGACCCGTCCGCCATGACCACAATAGTGGATATAGACTTGCTCCCCCAGCTGTGCCACTTGAGTAAGTTGGGCAAATGCTTGAACAATGTTGTTGTAGGTAGGTTCTAAGTCGCGATCGCCCTCTCTCACCGAAGAAAGAACAGTTTCTTCAGGATTAGGAGCTGTCAGTCGATGGATATCTGCTGACGGAATTTTTAAAACCGTTTGCAGATATCCATCCACTAAATTAATGTCACGCACACAGCCCTGCAGCGAGCGATAAAAGCGATTGGGCAGATAGTGATTAATGCCAATCAACAGCGCATGAATCTTAGTAGTCATCTTATTTAGCGGACACAAAGTGAACCCAAAAGTGGCTGTCTGGCATGCATGTGCGCTTAATTAAATCGTACGAATAGTGCTGGTACTGACCTTTAGTGTCTTTGCCGTTGGGATCGTTGCGATTGTACCCGGTAGAACACCACTCACCGTAGGGGTCATGTACGAGAAACCCAGTATCGTCGTAGCCTACCAGAGCGACGATATGCCCTGAGGCAGTAAAATATCCGTGGGTAATAGCAGGTTTTTGTGCCGCTAGCCAAGCTTTAACCTCTGCAATAGAAGCAGATTCAGTAAAGCGATCTTCTAAGCCGTAGTGTCGTAAAATTTTAGCGAGATCGTATGGATCATGACGACTTAGCCCCTGGTCGAGCGCGTATTGATAGAGAGTGTCTTCCATTTGCCCCGATTGACTCTCTAGTTGTTTCACGGGCGGAGCCGAGTTGCTAAAAAACGTCATACACATCGCCAGGCAGGTAACGTTGCACGAGCCATCAGGATTGTGTGCATTATCTCGCTGAGACTTGTAGGGTACGTTCAGCTTTACCTGTTTGGGTAGCTGAGCCGGATGTATCGCTTCAGCTCCAGCCGGATCGTTCTTGAGGATGCTAATGTCAGCTTTTCGCACATACCAAATCTTCTTACCCTGTAAGGGATAGACTAATGTAACGCGAAGGTAGTCTCGAACTTCCTCGTAAAAAACAATCGCTAGTTCTTTGCCAGCGGGTGCGCCCACCTTCTCAACTTCAGCATCCTCGACAGGGATTTGCTTGAACAATGTCTCTTTCAAGGTTTTTATAGTCAGCGGATTAGTGGCTGCTCGCGTTCCTAGTCTGCCGATTTCGATGAGCTTAGCAGCGGTTTCTGGCCCGAGAAAATCTGGCTCACGGTCGCACTCTTGTTCTTGCTGAAAGCGTTTGAGCGCCGCTGTTTCGCCTACGTCAAAGGCATTTTCATCCGAAGGAACTTCCAAAAATCCTAGATCTACTAAGACTGTCTTTACGTCTTGGCTTAGCTCTAAATCCTGGGAAATTTGGGTTGCATCGTACCGAAGTCTTTTGTCAGCAAAGTCTTGAAGTTTCATGATCGATTTCCTTTGAAACAATAATCAGGACACAGAAAGGAGAGTTTTAGATGAAAAACTATTTAGGTTTTGGGGCGTCAATGATTACAAATACGCCACCTGAATAGCTTAGAAGCTATCGTGCAGGCTCTACGGTGAGAGGCAGTGGGCCGCGATCGCAAATTCCTATTAACCATTTATTGTCACGGTAGATTAGAACGTTGGCCTGTAAACTTTACGAATCTTAGTTGATATAGCCCGCTAAACGAGCATACTTACCGATATTGTTACCTCGAAACCGACCAGCAGAGCTTAAAGCCATTTATTGGGCGCAGAGACTTTATTTATGAAGAATCATCAGCTTTTCATCCGCTGGTCTGGTCACAGGAGAAAGATATTAACGTAATATCTAATGTTAGTATCCTCAAGGATTTCACTGCTGTGAAAAGAATCCTGATTCTGACCGCAAACCCCAAAGATAGCGACAAACTAGGTTTGGACGAAGAGGTGCGAGAAATTCAGGAGGGATTGCAGCGATCGCGCAGTCGCGATCAGTTTGAAATTATTTCTAAGTGGGCGGTGCGCCCAGACGATTTGCGCCGTGCCCTGTTAGACCACGAACCCCATATTGTGCATTTTTCCGGGCATGGGGCGGGGACGAAGGGATTGGTTTTAGAAAATAATGCTGGCCAAATGCAGCTCGTGAGTGCGCCATCTCTTGCGCGGTTGTTTAAGCTATTTTGCGAGAGGGTGGAATGTGTATTGCTTAATGCCTGCTATTCGGAGATGCAGGCGACGGCGATTTATCAGCATGTTAACTGCGTGATTGGGATGAATCAGGCCATTAGCGATCGCGCGGCCATTGAGTTTGCGGTGGGCTTTTATGATGGGCTAGGGGCGGGGCGTTCCTACAGCGATGCGTTTGAGTTTGGCCTGTCTGC
>JBBSOB010000365.1:0-4220 GCA_038260205.1 Phormidesmidales cyanobacterium | reverse complement strand
GGCACTTCAGGATCAAAGGCAGTAGGTCGCACGAGCGAACTCGAGAATCCTTTGAATACCACCACCTCGTCAAGCTCGCCATCGACCGTAGCCTGTACCAGCAAAACTTCTTGAGGATAGTTCAGCGTATAAGACTCTAACCGGGAGATTATAGACAAAAGAAGACAGCACCCAGATTGAGGAAAACAAAGAGCGCTACTGATTGAGCGCAGAACGGCCTTGTCTGCCTAGTTTTACCAGGAGAAAATAGCCTAAATACACCGCATAGAAAACCAGCGCAATAATGCCCATGATGCCTAAAAAGCCAGACTCAAAGTTGGCATGAAACACACTAGCAAATGCGATAGCGGGCTGGAGCCACGTCTGGCAGACTTCGCCTTGAAAGAGTGAGCTAGAGAACGCGCAACGCAAGAAAACAATCTGCACAACCACGCCAATAACGCAGTAAACCGTCATCGCCCAGCGCCAGGCATTGAAAGCTAAATTGAGCGATCGCTTAGGCTGCTCCCTAACTTCTTCATTCAAATCCGCCCAAAACCAGAGGCTGATGAGAATCAAAATCTTGGCAACAAGCGCCGTGATAAAACTAAACGAATAGCCGCCAATCATCAAATAGACCGTAATGGCCAATAGACTTGCTACCCGCCAATAGATAGTCATGATTAAACTGATCGCCTCAGCCTTGGAAACCCAAGACCAAATCAGCAGCGTCAATGGAATAAACACCGCAAAGAGCAGCGCTAGCCGATAATCTGTCCAAACCAGTGAGAGTACCGCCGAAGGATTTCCTAACACGTATCAACCAGAGCTAAAGAAGCAATTGGGGTAAATGAGCAGTCATTAATGTATCACCTGCTGTGCTGAGCAGCGCTGATTGGGCGTACCAGAATAACTCAAGCTAATAAAATGGGCAGAAAAGATTGCCTATCGCGGCATTTTTCTACCCATCTCTTCCCACCCATCGCTACTTACATCGGACTATTCAGACTACATCAGACTATTTAGAGCGTTCACTCTCTAGTTGTCATAGACTCGGCACTCATCCGCTTCAGGGTTATCGTCGCAGTACTGGTCAAAGGAAGACTTCTGGGGCTTCACTTCGCGCTGGTGAGAAGCCTCAGCTTGAAGCTCTTCGACGGCATCCCAAGCCGATGCACAGCTATCAGAGTTACTGCCGTCAGTGGCGCAAGCTTCGCGAGCTGCTTCAGTTTCGGCCTTGATTTTTTCTTGAATATCGCTCATGGCAAACCGTATTTGAGTATGTATTAACGAGATATGATGACTTCTCTATTCTATATGGTCTGTCAACCAAACTGCCGTATCATATATGGCAGTTATCCACCCAACTACGCGCTCTGTCAACGTCATGTCAACCTCAATGGCTCGACGATTTTAGAAGCATAGGGAAGGGGTCGATTTAGAATGGCGAAGAGCCATCTGACAACTGCTTTAGCCATTATTCTGGCTAGTAGTCTGACTGCCAGATTCTAGCGTTTGGGTACAGCAATATGCCACAGCAAAACGGCACATTATCTCAATACCTTGCAAACCACGAATCTTGGACGGAGCCTAGACAATCAAGCGTCTTCCTTAATTGTGTCAGGCAAATTCTATAAAACTCTTTATTCGTAGAATTATCTTAAGGAATCGGCAAATATGAAATGGGCTAGCGCTATTTCCACCCATGTCTCATTAGAAACTGCGGTAAGGGATGTCGCAACAGCCGCCAAAGCGCAGCTAGGAGAGAAGCCCGACCTAGCGCTGGTATTCATTTCACTTGCCTTTGCCAGTGAGTACTCTAGACTTGCGCCGCTGCTTCAAGCCCAGCTACCTGATACTCACATTATTGGCTGTAGCGGTAGCGGTGTCATTGGCATGGATGAGGGCTTTCCCGAAGAGATTGAAAGCGGCGCTGCGATCAGTTTAACGCTAGCTTTTCTGCCAGATGTAGAGATTAAGCGCTTTCATTTGACTGAGGCAAATTTGCCAGACTTAGACAGTCCGCCGGAGCGCTGGAGTCGGCTGCTAGGGGTCGCGCCTGAGAGCAATCCCAGCTTTATTGTGATTGCCGATCCGTTTTCTTCGGGAACGAGCGAGTTGTTGCAAGGCATGGACTTTACCTATCCCGACTCGGTGAAAGTGGGGGGCCTTGCAGGCGTAGAAAGTACCAGCCGTCAGAGTGGTTTGTTTTGTGGCGAAGATCTCCATCGCGATGGCGTCGTTGGGGTGGCACTTTCTGGCAGGGTTGTGATTGAGGCGATTGTGGCTCAGGGCTGTCGGCCTATTGGCGATTTGTACCGGGTTAGCAAAGGCGAAGGCAAGGTGATGCTGCAGCTAGCCGCAGAGGGCGATGAAGAAGGAAATCTGACGCAGACGCCGCTAGAAGTTTTGCAGAATATTTTTCAAGGGATGGAAGAAGAAGAGCGCGAGCTGGCCCAAAATGCGCTGTTTATTGGGGTGGCTCAGAGCGGATTTAAGCCGCACTTAAAACGGGGTGATTTTTTGATTCGGACATTGGTCGGGGTCGATCCGAGAAATGGCGCGATCGCAGTTGCTGATAAAATTCGCCCCGGTATGCGCATTCAGTTTCACATGCGAGATGCCCAAACTTCCGCCGAAGATCTAGAAAATATGCTGCGGCGCTATCGGGTAGAAAAACTAGAAAGTAATCTAGACAGCAACCATCCAAAAGTGTCTCCCGCCGGCGCTTTATTGTTTTCCTGCACCGGCCGCGGAGAAGCGCTTTATGACGAACCCAATTTTGACTCTGACCTATTCGAGCGCTATTTAGGCCCGCTACCCATTGGGGGCTTCTTTTGCAATGGCGAGATTGGCCCCGTTGGGTCAACTACCTTTTTGCACGGATCCACTTCGGTATTTGGAATTTGCTGCGAACCCATGTCACGCTCTTAGAGAGCGTCACAGATTTTCTCGATTGTGAGGCGCTTTCAGCTTTTCCCAACCAGGGCCAACCGGGATAATTCCACCGGGATTGATCGGAAATAGGTTGCCGTAATAGTCTCGTTTAACCGCGTCAATGTCGCAGGTCTGGGCAATGCCGGGCATCTGATAGATTTCGCGTAGGTAGCCGCTGAGGTTGGGATAGTCGGCAATGCGGCTGCGATCGCATTTAAAAATTCCGTGATAGGCCACATCAAAGCGAATCAATGTCGTAAACAGCCGCACATCGGCTAGCGTTAGCCGATCCCCACACAAATATCGCTGGCTAGCCAACTGATTATCAACGTAGTCCAGCGTATCGAATAGCGCCGTAACCGCCTGATTATAAGCTTCTTGAGTCTGCGCAAATCCGCAGCGATAAACCCCGTTATTGACCGTTTCGTAGATCCTTTTATTGAGCGCGTCAATCGTCTCTCGCAGTGCTGCTGGATACAGATCTGGCCCCGACGAAATCTCATCAAAGCCTTCGTTTAAAATCTCAATGATTTCGGCGCTTTCGTTATTTACAATCCGCCCCGTTTGGCTGTCCCAAAGCACCGGCACCGTAGCTCGCCCCGAATAGCCCTGTTCGCACTGACTATAGAACTCGGGCAGCGAACGACAGGCTGCAAACGGCAAATCCTGATCGGGATCAAATAGCCATCTGCCCTCGTCGGTTGAAGGATAGACCGTGATGGTTGCGATCGCTGTCTCCAATCCCTTCAGCACCCTAGTCACCAGCGTTCGGTGCGCCCAAGGACAGCTCATTCCCACAATCAAAAAATAGCGCCCCGCCTCCGGACTGACCTCTCGACTGCGAAAAGCACTTTGCGGCCTCACATACGCGCCAGATTTGCTGCGTGGAGCCATCTGCGACATCATGGTGTGCCACATCGTATTCCATACAAACTTGCCCGTACGAACAATCAGTCCGGGTGGCAGCGTCGCTCGCTTAGTTGGCATCGTAACGTTAGTCCCAAAAGAATAAGCCCACAGCCTCAAAGGCCATGAACTCTATCTTAAGCAATTCAGTTAAGCAATTCAGTTATGGATAATCAGCTCGGACGTTGGCTAGCACACTGGTTCGATAGCAGCTTTTGAACGGTGCCAACTAGCTCACCAGGACGAAATGGCTTGATCACATAGGCATCAGCCCCCTGCTTTATGCCCCAATAGCGGTCAAACTCTTCGCTCTTAGAAGAACATAAGATCACCAGCACATGCTCCGTACTCGGATTATTTTTTACCCAGCGACATAGCTCATAGCCGTTCATATTCGG
>JBBSOB010000364.1:0-4229 GCA_038260205.1 Phormidesmidales cyanobacterium | reverse complement strand
TATCTCGACTCTATTTTTGACGAGAGCAGAAGGATTTTCAGTCGATTTGCCGGAAGCAGAGACTTCCCAGTCTCAGCAGGAAGCCTTTATTACCGTCACGATTGAAGAGAATGGCAATATCTCTATAGATAAAAAACCGGTTTCCCTAAATGAGCTAACTAAAACAGCCCAAGCGCAGATTGGCAACAGGGCCAAGGAAACATTAGTGACTGTACAAGCCGATGAAACAATCGACTACGGACAGGTGATTGGGGTGATGGATAAGCTTAGAATGGTTGAGGGGGCGAGCCTGGGAATGGCAACTCGACAACCTGCGAAAGCGGAGGCAGTGCCATAAAAAACTTTCCCCAAAGATTTCAAAGATTTCAAAGATTTCAAAGATTTTTCAATGAGCTACCCTGGCTAGCTGGATTAGGGCTACTGCTAGCCCTGTTGCTTATTTTCTCACTCTCACTTACGCAGGGTTCGGTGCAGCTAAGCTGGCGTGAGTTTGGCGCTGCTTTGCTGCGCGAGGGCGACTCGCGATATCGAACGATTGTGTGGGACTTGCGGTTGCCTAGAGTAATGGCTGCAATGATTGTAGGGTCGGCCCTAGGTCTTTCGGGGGCGCTGCTTCAAGGCATGTTGAGAAATGGGTTGGCGAGTCCTTTTCTGCTGGGGATTTCGGCTGGATCTGGACTGGCTGCGGTGGCGATTTTGGGCCTGGGCATTTGGCAAATTTGGCTACCGCTGGGCGCGTGGCTCGGCGGTGTGATAACGATTGTTCTAGTTTATTTTCTGGCGCGAACTGGCGCAGGAATTTCGGTAGAGCGACTGATTTTGGGCGGAGTGGCGCTGAGTACGCTGTTTGGGGCATTGCAATCGATGCTGCTGTTGATGTCACCCGACGGGCAGGCGCAGGCGGCGTTGAGCTGGCTAATTGGTAGCCTGAACGGTCGCAGCTGGCAAGAGATTGCGGTGGCAGGGCCAAGTATGGGGGTGTCTTTGGTGGTGGGCTGTTTGCTGGCCAGGCAGCTGAATGTGCTGAGCCTGGGGGATGATCTGGCGGTGGGATTGGGATCTTCTTTGATGCGATCTCGCATTCTCATCGGCGCGATCGCCACATTGCTCGCAGCAGGCGCAGTCAGCATCGCTGGCCTGGTTGGTTTTGTTGGCCTCATCGTTCCTCACGGCGTGCGCTTGCTCGTCGGCACAGATTATCGATTAGTCTTACCGTTCTCTGCACTCGGAGGAGCGCTGGTGCTCTCAACGGCTGATTTGCTGGCACGGCTAGGGCCGACCGAAGTGCCGGTGGGCATTGTTACCGCTGTGATGGGAGCCCCTGTTTTCTTATGGCTGCTCTATCGTCGGCGCACCGCCATCGGAGGGCTATAGCGCGTGCCATTACAAGCCAAGCAGCTCTCGGGCGGATATGCCGACAAACGAATTGTCGAGGCAGTAAACCTCACTTTAGAACAAGGTGAATGGCTGAGCTTGGTCGGCGCGAACGGCTCTGGCAAGTCTACTTTGCTGCGATTGCTCAGCCGCATTTTACCGGTTCAATCGGGGGCGGTGCTGCTCAATGGTAAAGACATCCACTCGCGCCCTCCCACAGAGGTCGCTAAGCATCTGGCCATTTTACCGCAGCAACAGATTTTACCGGATGGGCTGACGGTTCATCAGATGGTGAGCCTGGGGCGATCGCCGCATCAGCCTTGGTGGCAGTGGGATTTGGATGCGGAAAGCCGAGAGAGAATTGAGCTAGCGCTGGCGTGGACAGAGATTGAGAAGTATCGCGATCGCCCTGTGGCCGAACTCTCTGGCGGCGAACGACAGCGGGCCTTTTTAGCACTAGCCCTGGCTCAAAACCCTAAAGTGCTGCTGTTGGATGAGCCGACAACATTTTTAGACGTTCACTTTCAGCTGCAATTGCTAGCGCTGCTCAAACGGCTAAACCAGCAGCAAGGTTTATCCATTATTACGGTGCTGCACGATATTAATTTGGCGGCCAGATATAGCAATCGCATTGCCTGCCTGCGCCAAGGTCATCTGTGGGCCGTTGGAGAGGTTGCTACTGTGCTGACCCCCGAGATCATCCAGGCAGTGTTTGAGGTGGACGCCGCTATTTTACAGACCCCAGTTGGTCTACAAATCTGTCCTATTACTGCCTCCCGCTCACAGGTAGATTTACCGATAGAGAGAGAATTTGCTTAGGGTGCGATCACCCTCATCTCTATAAAGCCCGCTTTTATTATAGATATTAATTATCAATAGAGGATGGGTCACCGGAATGCAAACTGTACGCCCAGCGATTTGCTCGCTAGCCATATTCCAGAGCCTTTAATGGTAGGTTCATCGATAGTTTTCAGCATTGGCAACTCAAGCGGCACTAAATTTTTCTCAAATCCTTAAAGATATTTATTATCAATAAAAAGATGATGTATACTCTTCTTTATTGACCCTATTCTCAACAGCGCATTTGGGCATTTGACGATTAATGTTCTTGAATAGCGCACGTACTCAACAATCAGAAGGATAGTTATGGCTAAAGTAGGTTTGTTTTACGGTTCTACTACAGGGAAAACGGCTGACGCGGCTGAGCAGATTCAGGCGGCTCTGGGGGGAGACTCTGTTGTCGATTTGCAGGACATTGCCGACACAGATGCGGCAAGTTTGGCGGCGTATGACCATTTGATCATTGGCTGCCCGACTTGGAATATTGGTGATCTTCAAGACGACTGGGAAGCGGTGTTCGACGATTTGGACGATGTTGATTTTAGCGGTAAAACGGTCGCTTACTTTGGCACGGGCGATCAAATTGGCTATGCAGATAACTTTATGGATGCGATGGGTCAGCTAGAAGCGAAAATTTCAGGGCAGGGCGGCAAAACAGTCGGATACTGGCCAGCCGAAGACTACGAGCATAGTGAATCAGCAGCCGTTCGAGACGGTAAGTTTTGCGGGCTGGCGCTAGATGACGATAATGAGGCTGACAAGTCAGAAGCCCGCATTCAAGAATGGACAGCTCAGGTCAAGCAGGCGATGGGTCTATGATGAGTGTTTCTGCGCTACCACCCGAATCCAGTCGCCATAAAAAAGCCTGGTATCAACCGACTTTTTCACCCGAGCATGGGGTTTTGCTAGTGCTGTTGGGCGCAGTGCTGACGGGTGCTGCGCTGGCTCAAGCCTGGACAAGTGACACTACCTGGGCCTGTCTCGCTGCCTTTTTAGCGCTTCAGGCGGAGCACCCTTTAGTCGTACAGATCAAGCAGCGCAGGCGGTGGCGGCCTCGCTATCTGGTTTGGGTAGGTCTGTATGGCGGGCTAGCGGTGGTGATCGCACTCCTCCTCTCCTTTCAACACCCGATACTGCTGTGGATTTGCGGCGCAGGGCTGATCGCGCTCGGGCTCGATGTTTACGCTGTTTTCCAGCATAATCAAAAGGCCGTTGTCAACGAAGTTGCTATGTTTAGCGCCCTTTGTTTATCGACTTTGTTCGTTTACGGTGCAACCACCGGTACGCTTACTGCGCAAGCACTAGGGCTATGGCTATTAAACAGCTTATTTTTCTCAAGCGCGGTGTTTAGCGTGAAGCTGCGTAAGGTAAAAACCAGTTCTCTCCAGGCGGGGTATCTGTATCATGGGGGAGCGATCGCCCTCGTCACACTTCTCTATGCAGTTGGCTGGCTCTCTTTGTTTACTGCATTGGTGTTTGCTTTAGCCCTGCTCAAGCTAGCTGTAATTACCTGGCAGCAGGACTGGTACCGCACCTGTCGGTTCGAGCATGTTGCCCGCTTTGAAACCTACTTTGCCCTCAGCTATACTGCCCTAGCAGCGCTGACAGTACTGCCCCCAAAACTACCTCATGCTTAGACGTTAGACTGATGAACTCTAAAGAGGACTAAGCGACTGTGAATTTCAAGTTTGGCATAGAGCATGAGGTGGCTTTCCTACGGCCTGACGGTCAGTTTGCAGACTTTGCCAATACTTCTTTTGCCGACCTTGGTGAGATCGTAGCAGAACTACCCTGGTACAAACAAGACTACCCTCAACTGCGAATAGGCGACGCGGGCATCAAGCTCAAACGCTGGTACATAGAAGGATTCGAGCGGTTTTCTCAAACGGGCGAAGTAGTAGACTGTCCGCCAAAAGGAATTGAGATTCGCACAACGGTGCAGGGCAGTATTCAGGAGACAGTAGGGCAGCTTACAGAGAGTTTTGAACAGCTCAGGGCTCAGGCCGCGAAAGTTG
>JBBSOB010000363.1:0-4291 GCA_038260205.1 Phormidesmidales cyanobacterium | reverse complement strand
TTCTATGTCGTAAACCGAATCGCCACCCGCAATGTCTACACCGCAGACATGCTCAGGATACTGGGCTGCTAGCTCTAGCGTGGCGCGGTTGGTTTCGTAAGGCAATCGCGAGTGCATGCAGAGTATCTGCTTAGTGATCACCGGGTATTCACTTTGCTGACTCGCTCTGCCAACGACTTCAATAATTTCCGCCATCGCATCAATTCTTTCGACTGCGCTCAAGCGCTCTGGCGTGCGGTAATAAGGCGTATATCGCAACTCTAAGTAAGCCAGATTTTCGAAGATGTAAGCGCCGCGAATGAGGCGATAGATGAAGTAGGGAAGGGCTTCTTTGGTCTGCACACTTTCTACTAGAGTATGCAGTTCTAGATATTCTTCTAAGGTGTCCTTGGGATGCGTGTAAAATCGCTCAAAGTCTGAGTAATTTTCGAATCGGCCAGATAAATCAGGTCGGTTGCGCTCGAAGTAGCGCCATAGCACTCTAGGAACAACGGAACCGCCTAAATGACGGTGTAGCTCTGCATACAGGCTCATAGGAATGCTCTTATGTGGGTGATGTTCGAGGTAAGTAAGGATTTAAAAAAGTGCCAATAAGGATCGTTTATGAATTGTTTTATGGGTTGATAGATAGCACCGCTAAAACGGTGGTTGAGGGTTAATTAAAAGCCGACTAGATATAGCCAGACGCCTGCTTTTAAAAAGGGAAACAGGATGCGAATTCGAGTTGAAAAGCTGAGTCGGCAGCGGTGTATCTGCTCATATTGAAGATGAATCAGCAAAAAACATAGAAAACTTATTACTTCGTTCTACCCTATATCGACTGCTTTCGAGGAGGGGGTACAGTTCTTTTTATTTGGGGCTTGCTGACATTCATCAGATAATTTTGTTGTTGACACTTCACTCAAAGCTTGGTGATAATTGTTGTTTGTTTGCACTCTAGCGATGTATTCCTTTGGCTAACGTTATTGTTATCGGCGCTCAATGGGGCGATGAAGGTAAAGGTAAAATCACAGACCTGCTGAGCAAATCAGCAGATGTGGTGGTGCGATATCAAGGCGGCGTAAATGCTGGCCATACCGTCGTCGTCGAAGACCAGACCTTCAAACTGCATTTGATCCCGTCTGGCATTCTCTATCCCAACACCCAGTGCATCATCGGCAACGGCACGGTGATCGATCCCAAGGAGCTGATCGCGGAGCTAGATAAAGTAGAAGCGCTGGGGGTTTCTTCAGACAATTTATTTATTTCGCAGACGGCTCACGTCACCATGCCGTATCACCGCCTGATCGATCAGGCCGCAGAGGAGCAGCGGGGGAATAAAAAGATTGGCACGACTAAGCGTGGCATTGGCCCGACTTATGCTGATAAGTCTGAGCGCACTGGCATTCGGATGATCGATTTGATGGATACGGACGCTTTTGCGGAGCAGCTAAAGTGGACGATTGATAACAAAAACATTGTGCTTGAAAAGCTGTACGGGCTGGAGCCTTTGAATGCGGATGACGTGTTTGAAGAGTACAAGGGCTATGCGGATCGATTGCGATCGCACATCACCGACAGCTCCTTGCAAATTTATAACGCCGCCCTGCAGAAGAAAAACATCCTCTTTGAAGGCGCACAGGGCACCCTGCTAGATCTTGATCACGGCACCTATCCCTACGTCACCTCCTCTAACCCGGTAGCGGGCGGAGCCTGCATTGGCTCAGGCGTTGGCCCTACGACCATTGATCGCGTCATTGGCGTGGCCAAAGCCTACACCACGCGCGTCGGCGAAGGCCCCTTCCCCACCGAACTCAACGACGAAGTGGGTTCTATGATTTGTGAAGTGGGTGCAGAGTTTGGGACGACTACGGGTCGTCGCCGTCGCTGCGGCTGGTTTGACGGCGTGGTCGCTCGTTACGCCGTGCGAATCAACGGCTTAGACTGTCTGGCGGTGACTAAGCTAGACGTGCTAGATGGGCTAGACGAAATTAAAGTATGTGTAGCCTATGAGTTGGATGGCGATCGCTGCACGGACTTACCTAGTAACGCCGCGCAATTTGCCCGCTGCAAGCCGATTTACGAAACGCTTCCCGGCTGGAAGCAATCGACCGAGCACTGCCGCGAGCTAAAAGACTTACCTGAAGCCGCACTGAACTACCTAGAGTTTTTGGCAAAGCTAGCCGAAGCGCCGATTGCCATTGTTTCTCTAGGCGCTAGCCGCGATCAGACCATTATCGTAGAAGATCCCATTCACGGGCCGAAGCGAGCGCTGCTAAAAGAAAACACCAGCGCCTTCAAGGTGATGGCGTAACGGCTCCTCAATCAGGTAATATGGCTTTTCGGGCCTGCGAGCGCGACAACAGCCTTCCCCCGCTTTCGACTGAACACACGACTGAAATAACGTACATCTCATGGATCTCAATATTGAATGCGCTAAGCGCGCAGCAGACGAAAAAACGAAAAAACTGCGCCGGGAAGGCACTTTGCCAGCAGTACTCTATGGCCATGATGGCTCCGAGTCGGTCGCGCTCAAGCTCAGCAATTACGAAGCTGAAGCCTTATTACGTCATGCCACCATCAACAAGTCGGTGATTACCGTCAACGTGCCTGATATGCCTTGGAGTGGCAAAGTTATCCTGCGCGAAGTGCAAAAGCACCCCTGGAAAAACAAGATTCATCACCTCAGCTTCTTTTCGATTGCTTCGCAAAAAGAAATTGAAGTGAGTATGCCCATTAACTTTGTGGGTGAGGCGATTGGCGTCACACAAAAAGGCGGCACTCTGGACATGGTCATGTCCGAAATTCAGCTAAAGTGTCCGCCTGATGCCATTCCCCAATCTTTGGATGTAGATGTTTCTGATTTGGATATCGGTGACGCGCTACACGTAGGCGAAATTAAGCTGCCTAAAGGGAGTTCTGTTTCGGCAGAGTCTTCTTTGCTGGTGGTGTCGGTGCTAGCACCACGTACGGCGGCGGCGCTTGAAGAGGCATCGGGTGAAGTGCCTGAGGCAACGCCAACGGAGACGACTGAAGTTGAGGAAAACATCAATACGGCTTCTTAGGTTTTGGGCTTGACGTAGGTGTCGAGTCGAAAGCTGGAATGAAAGATTTGATTGAAAAGGGTTGGGAAGTTAGTTTCCTAGCCCTTTTTGCTGGGAATTCCGGAGAGGAGCTGTCGGAGAGAAGCTGTATCTGAATTGTTAATAGAATTCGGGCAGCATCAGTCAACTGGTGGAAACGCCTTCTCCTCTACACTGTCAGAGGTATTCTTATTTACTAATTTTCAACCTAATGCCCGATTCTTCCTTGCCTACGCTGGTTCAGCAAATGCTTTCGCCAGATTTTTATTCGCATCCGGTGGCCAAACCCGTGCGCCTGGTGCAGACTCACGTTTCTTATGTGCTGCTGACGGGCGACTATGTTTACAAGCTCAAAAAGCCGGTGAACTTTGGCTTTTTGGACTACTCTACTTTGGAGAAGCGCGAGCATTTTTGTCAGGAGGAGCTAAGGTTAAACCAGAGAGGTGCGGGCAGCTTGTACCTGAGCGTGGTGCAAATTAACGAATCTGAGGGCGAATACGGGATTGATGGTGAGGGAGAGGCGGCTGATTATGCGGTGAAGATGCGACAGTTTCCGCAGTCGGCGCTGCTGAGTGCTCAGTTTGAGCAGGGCGCGTTTGATGAGGCGAAGGTGCGATCGCTCGCCAAAACCATTGCCGAATTCCACCGCAAAACCCGCACCAGCGACCATATTCGCAGCTACGGCACCGTAGAAAAAATCCGCGAAGCCTTTGACGAAAACTACGAGCAAACCACGGGGTTCGTAGGCGGAGATGCTGTAGATAAACCGCAAACCCAAAAGCAGTTCGACGAAACGAAAGCCTATACAGACAACTTCTTTGCCACTCGCCAGGATCTGCTTCAGCAGCGGTTAGATCAAGACCGCATCCGCGCCTGTCACGGCGATTTGCATCTGAACAACATCTGCGAATGGGAAGGCAAAATCCTGCTGTTCGACTGCATTGAATTCAACGAGCCTTTTCGCTTTGTCGATGTCATGTACGACATTGCCTATATCGTCATGGACTTAGAAATTGCGGGCAGAAAGGACTTAAGCAATGCCTTTATTAACCAGTACGCCGAAGAAACGGGCGACTGGGAAGGACTCAAAGTGCTGCCGATATACGTGAGCCGTCAGTCTTATGTACGGGCGAAAGTCACCTCATTTATGCTGGGCGATCCGTCCGTATCGGATGAGGACAAAAAAGCGGCGAGTGAAAAGGCGGCTCAGTATTATCGGTTGTCTTGGT
>JBBSOB010000362.1:0-4303 GCA_038260205.1 Phormidesmidales cyanobacterium | reverse complement strand
GTGATAGCGCTCGTATTCAAGCGCAGTGATATCGCTTTCGCTGAACTCTGGACGGATCATGGCACCTCGGACTGGTAGCTGAACTATCTCAATTTCACCATGACCGTTCAATTAGTTCAAGTTGGAGCCGCTCGGAGTATAATAAGCCCGATTTCTTCTTTTGCGACAGACAGTTCATCGGCGAGATGAAGTCTCTAAACGCAGATACTGAGTACAAAGCTGCGGCCATAATAGAGAAGCAGTGCGAAAGACCTGAGTTTCCGGTATTCTATCAACCGTGGGACAGCGATAAAATACTAAACTGCCTACCAGATGGTGAGTACGTAAAAGAAAGAATGGTTAAGGCGATCACTACTGGTCTAAAGAAGAGCTTGAAGAAGGCTAATAAACAGATTGCAGTTTCTAAGAAGATGTACGACATTCAGACTGCCGAAGGTATTCTGGTCATCATTAACGACTCAGTAGAGGTTTTGTCTCCAGAGATCATTGCGTATAGAGTATCTCAGCTACTGGAAGAGAGAGCGTATCCTTCTGGTGAATTACTATATTCAGACATAGCAGTTGTTCTAATTGTTGGCGGACTACATACGATAGAACTAGGGCGTGGCCAAGAACTCATTCCAATTGTTACGGTTGTGAACTCTTACATAGATGAACACGAAGCGGCTAAAGAGTACACGCGGTGGCTGCAAAGGAAGTGGGCGCAGTTTAACGGGGTGCCGCTCATTGAACATAACATACAACCTGAAGACTTCAGAACATCAAAGCGCGACAAGCCTCAACCTAGTAGACCCCGTACTTTAAGCGACCTGTGGAAAGAGCAGTATAAGAGAAACTCCTATCTCCGACATCTATCTGAGGATAAACTACTAAACCACAGTCAGAAGCTTCACTACGAAATGATGCCGTATCTCTTAAGAGGAGAGCACGCTAAACCTTCTGAGGAGAGAGCTCAAAAACTATTGGAATTAGATACCCACATTATGGAAGAGTTCAACTACAGAGGTCTTGATTTTCGTAAGCTAGGTTCTACAATGAAGATAGCGATAGAGCAGCTTCAGAATGAGGGAAAGATTGCCTTGCCGAATCGAAACGATCGGGCGCATCCAGGTGTTGTGGGAGGGGGTTGCGCTCAAAAAAAAGGGATGAGATCATAGACCTCGTCCCATCAAAAAGTTGTCATGATTATATCTTCCGTCCGAGAGTTTTGCCCAGAGAGTCGTGAGTGGCAGTCGAGCTGGACGCAGTTCGAGCAGGCAGAGCGCTTTCCAGCCTTAGTCTGTAGCGCCTTGCAGCTAGGACTGCTGTTTGCCCGGTGGGTCTTGAGCAGCGCTTTGGATGAACGGGCTCGTGCCCCTCAGCATTGGCCAGCGTGCGAACAATGCGGCCAGCGGCTGCGCTCGAAGGGCTTTCGGCCTCGTCAGCTGACGACGTTGATTGGTGTGGTGGGCTGAAAGCGGCGAGTAGGCCGCTGTCCAAGCGGCTGCAAGGGCTCACTGTGTGTGCCGCTTGACGTTGCCCTGGGGATTGCCCCTCACCAGAACAGTAGCGATGAGTTAGTGCGGTTAGGCTGTTTGTTCAGCCTGTTCGTGCCCTATGAGCTAGCCGCTTGGCTACTCGGTCAGTTCGGCGGATTGAGTGTGAGCGCCAGTAGCCTTTGGAATTGGGTCGAACGTCAGGGCACTATCGCCAGCGCACAGTTGGCGACACAGCTGGCTCAGCAGCAGTCTGGTGAACCTGTCAGCCCCGAAGCGCTAACCGCAGCGTTGGCGGCGCTGCCGCTGGCCATTGCCGCTGACGGGGTCATGGTGCCGATGCGTTCACAGCCGAAAACGCCGAAAGGCAAAGTCGTTTGGCGAGAGGTCAAAGTCGCTATCCTGGCTCGCTTAGGACAACAGCTGACCCAAGCTGGCGCGGCGGTGACGAAGCTGCGACACCGCCGCCTGGTGGCAGTCCTCGGTGACCTTGAAGCTTTCATGCCAGTCATCCAGCTCGAAGCGCGTAAACAGTCCTTTGAATCTGCACCTAAGGTGATCTGGCTCAGTGATGGCGGTCGCGGCTTCTGGCGAGTCTATCGCCAATGCTTTGCCCATTGCGCGGTCGCGGTGCTTGACTTTTATCATGCCGCTGGTCACCTTTGGCGCGCCGCCACCGTTTTGTTCCCCACCCAAGCGGGTCGGCTTAAATGGTTCGAGCGCTGGCGTCATGCCTTGCGTCACGGTCAACACAGCACTGTGCTGGCGATGCTCACAGCGCTGGTCAACACCGACCTGTTGTCGGCTGCATCGCTGGCAACCCTCGTTCAGGTGCAGGCTTACTTTCAACGCCATCGGGGCCATGTCCGCTATCAACATTTTGAGCGTCAGCAGATACCTTTGGGCTCTGGCATGGTCGAAAGTGCTTGTAAGTGGCTTATCCAACAAAGATTTAAGGGCGTCGGTATGCGCTGGAGTGAAGATGGCCTCAACCATCTCCTAATTCTCAGAGTCGCCTGGGTCAATCAGCGTTTTGACGACTTGTTTCCGCTGGTCCCAATTAGCAATCTAAAGCACCCCTCCCACAATACTTAGATGCGCCCGAAACGATCATTAGAGCTTTTATACAAAAGCACAGCCTCATCTATTCGTAGTGCATTTGATCTATCCAAAACCTATGCCTTTTTAGAAGTAGGCAAACTGTGTCTCAAGTAATGTCTCAAAATAGCTTTCTCATAACGTTTAAGATGTTATGAGAAAGCTATTTGGGTTACCGTGAATTTACCTTGTCTAAGCTATCTCGCAAGATTTTGGTTGAGTGCGTAGCAGAAATATTACATACCTCTAGAACGCTGATAGTTTAAGTCTGATTGTCTTTGATAAAAGTCTCGAATCTCTTCAATTTTAGATTCTTCTGATGGAACATCTACTCTGTGTCCATTTTTCTTGAGAGCAGCAGCAGCCTTGTGTAATTCTCTGTAAAGGTCTTTTGCGGCATCAGTATAAATTTCTATAAGCTTAAGATCGTTGTTTTGGTTAAAGGAGCCAAAAGTATCAGGGTCGATTCCAGATTCTTTTGCTGCTATACGACCTCTAGTGAGAGCGACTGCAAAGAAGTCGTTATGTAAACAGCGGTAGGCTTCGTTGAATGTGTTAATAGCGTTAGTATCCTCCTCGCCTAAAGACGCAAAGCAGTAGGATATCAGGAATTTTGCGTTGACAGCCACATCCTTTGAATCCACTTTTGATGCGTTCACAAATTCATTTATTGCTTTGAGCAAGAAAGAGCGTTTATTAGAATCTGAAGTAGAGTTTTCAGCATATTGAAGATGCTCTATACCAGCTTCATAGTATTTTTTGGTAAGCTTCTCAACGGTTTTCTCTATTTCGCTGGTCTTCTTCTGAATGCCGAGAAAAGATTGTGCAGCTCTAATAGCAACACTAATAGCAGCATTTGTACCTCGACTCGTTAGCTGCTTACTTAAGATATCAATAAGCTGTATTTCTATTCCAGTAGCGGGCATAGGGCTAAGATCTCAGAAAGATTGATGGACTTCATGAGGTAAATCTAATGAGTTTTCTTATAGAAAGCAATTGAGTTTCAGAAAGTTTATGAATACAAATGGTCTAATTAAAGACTTGGCTCATACTTCATACTTTTGCTGATAATCTTGATTCGTCCCGTACGCCAGCATGATGTGCCTGCGATAATCGCCATACAGCGTGCTCAACTCGGTAGCATAGTGAGCTATAGGGGGCTATGTGAGAGACCTCGTACATTTAACTGTAAGATTCTAAACACGTATTGCTCTGTGGTTGTTGCTACGGAGCAATTTCAAGAGTCGCAGTCACGCTCTGTAGTGTGTCTCTTAAACGACCGTTTTTGGCACTATTGGGCAAAACCTCAAAAAGGCTGCTTTATTGGCCATATTTGTGTATCAAAAGCTGTGTCATAATCAAGGTGTCAAAAGTAGAGCCGCTTTACGAGTTTTGAACCATTGAAGATTGGATATGCCCGAGTTTCGACTGCTGACCAAAATTTAGACCTCCAAATGGACGCTTTGAAAGAAGCAGGTTGCGCGAAAATTTTTAGCGATCGCGGCGTGAGCGGTGCGAAAACTGAGCGCCCTGGATTGGACAAAGCACTAGACCAGATCCGCAGAGGCGACATCCTCGTAATTTGGAAACTCGACCGTTTAGGGCGATCGCTGAGCCATCTGCTGAGTATTATCGAGGACTTGAAGCAAAAGGGTGTAGACTTCGCCAGCGTTCAGGACGGCTTCGACACCTCTACCGCATCGGGGAAGATGGTGTTTTCGGTCATAGGC
>JBBSOB010000361.1:0-4304 GCA_038260205.1 Phormidesmidales cyanobacterium | reverse complement strand
GCTGCAATATCGGCTTCGGTGAATTCTAGAGTAAGCATCTCTCAGGAGGATTAGACGCGACAACTGTATTTCACCTTAAATATCCCGGAAATGTCCAGTTCTTAGTCGTTTAGAGTATAAATCGCTATGAGGATCAACGTCACCGGGAACGCAGGTTCAGGCAAGTCTACGCTTTCGCAACGGCTTGCCTCTGAACTCCGTCTCCCGCTCGTCGAAATGGATCGCATCATCTGGCAACCGGGCTGGCAAAGCACGCCCTCTGAGGTCTGCCGCGAACAGCTCAGTAGGTTGCTTCAAGCAGACGCCTGGGTGCTCGACGGCGTTTCGCGTCAGGGGCGTCAAAAGGCCGATTTTATTGTCTTTCTCGACTTTCCGCGCCGCGTTTGTGCTTGGCGCTGCGCTCAGCGAAATTGGCGATATCTACTTTCTTCACGACCTGGGTTACCCGACGGGTGCCCGGAATGGCAGATAGTGCCGACGCTCATCAGAATCATTATGGACTTTCCGAATAAAGCACGGCCTGTCATTCTCGAAGATATAGCAACGTCAAAGGGTAGTGCAGTGGTCATTCAAAGCGCTGCTGACTTGGCTAATTTCATAGAAACCGTACCCTCGCTACAAAACCACGCTCACTTTTGATACGCCGTCTATCCAAGAGAAAGAACGTTCTATGCCTTCAGATATCATCCTCATCGGCCCTATCGGTGCCGGTAAGTCTACAATTGGTGAGCTGCTTTCAGCGCGGTTAGGTTTGCCACAATGCTCTATGGACGATCGCCGATGGGACTACTACAAAGAAATTGGCTATGACGAGGCGATCGCGCAGAAAAAGCGGCAGGAAGGTGGATGGAGTCTTTACCAGTGTTGGAAGCCGTTTGAAGCCTATGCCGTTGGTCGATTATTATCGGACTGCCATGACTGCGTTATTGATCTAGGCGCGGGCCACTCTGTCTACGAAGATGCCAACCTGCTTCAACAGGTCAAGCAAGCTTTAGAACCCTACCCTTATGTTGTGCTGCTGCTACCCTCGGCGAACCTCGACGAGTCTATTAACATTCTAAACGAGCGGAATGATTACGTACTGGATGGTACACCTAACATCAATGAGCTATTCGTCAGACATCCTTCTAACTATGAATTGGCAAAGCTGACGGTATATACAAAGGGGAAAACGCCCGCAGAAAGCTGTAGCGAAGTATTAAAAAGAGTGAGCGGTGTATGAGTAGCGGTCTCGTGATGAAAATAAGACCCTATCAGTCAGATGACTTTGAGCAGCTTGTTGAGCTTTGGTGGGCGTCCTGGCACTCTTCCGCTAGCTATGAGCATCCTAGACCGATAGCAGACTGGCAGCAGCGGTGGCACGGTCTAGTCAAGCATCACGAAATCGTGGTCATAAAACATCAGAGCGCTATCATTGCGTTTGCGGCTCTAGATACTCAGGCTTGCGTACTCTCTCAGCTATTTGTTTCTCCACCATGGAAACGCAAAGGGCTGGGCAGTCAACTGATGAATTGGACAGCCGCTCAATGTCCCAATGGATTCACCCTAAAGACGGCGGCTGACAATCACGAGTCAAGGGCCTTTTATGAACAGTGGGGACTGGTAGAGTCAGGTCACAGCGTTAATGACTTCAACGGACGTTCAGAAATTAAGTACACCACGTAGCTAACGAAGATGAAAGTGCTAGTCACAGGCTTCGAGCCCAACGACGACGGGTTAAACGCTTCAGAGATAGTCGTAAATGCCTTGCAGAGAAGCCCACCTGTAGGGCTGGCCCAGTACGTTGACGAGATGTGTTTTCAGATTTTACCGGGCAATACCCATCTGCTCAGAGAAGCGATTGAAGATAAGTTGTCCTCACTGTTACCAGATATCTGTATTGGAGTTTGTCAAGCACGAGGCTACAACAAAATTGCGATTGAGCGAATGGCGAAGAACTTGAGGTACTTTGTCACGCCTGATAAGACTGGCAACGCGCCGAAAGGGATACCCATTGTCCTCTGGTGGGGCGATCGCTTACTGGCACTCCCTGTACGACATAGAAGGGATAGTGCCTTTGCTAGAGACCCACTGCATCCCAGCTAGAATTACGAACGACTGTGGCACTCACCTATGTAACCAGGCGTTCTATCATTGCCTACATTGGCAAGAGACCCGCAAGTCCACCATGCGAGTTGGGTTCGTGCATATTCCGGCACTGCCAAAGCAAGTTATCAAGCACTGGCCCGAAACGCCTTTCATGTCGTTAGAGATGACCTGTGCAGCGATCTCACTCATTATCAAAAGTCAGATTCAAACCAAACCACTGTAAAGCGACGGCCTCTAGAAGTATGGCCAAACCGTTCATCTAAGATAGAGCTTGTTGACGGCGGTAGGTTGATTGATGATAAAAGCAGTATTCTTCGATCTAGATGGCACCCTGCTTGACCGAGACACCTCAGTGAGGCAGTTCGTAGAAGCTCAGTATGACAGGCTTATCCACTGCTTAGGCCATATCTCAAAGGCTGACTACGTTGCCAGGTTTGTAGCGCTAGACTGCCGGGGTCAGGTTTGGAAAGACCGGGTTTATCAGGCTTTAGTAGAAGAGTTCAAGCTTGAAGGCATAACCTGGCAGCTGATGCTGGAGGATTACGAAACCCAATTTCGGTTTCACTGCGTGCCGTTCGCCGGTCTCTTAGAAATGCTGAGTGAGCTGAAGCACCAAGGTTACTTGATTGGCATCGTGACCAACGGGTTGAAGGCGTTTCAATGTCGTTCAATCGAAGGGCTAAGCATTCAAGACTACATGGACGTTGTTCTCGTCTCCGATCAAGAGAACATTAGGAAGCCGCAGGCAGAAATATTTCAAAGGGCAATGGATAGACTAAACGTATCTGCCTCGCAGAGCGTTTTTGTCGGAGACAACCCCAAGGCAGATATTGCGGGTGCAAAAGGAGCCAATATGAGAGCCATCTGGAAACGCAACCCCTACTGGCCAGAGACGAGAGAAGCCGACGCCATTATCGACTGCCTGGATGAAATTCCGCACCTGCTTGAGTCGTTCAGGCGTCAGTGAGCGTCATCGAAATAATGGAAGCATAGAACTTCTTATGCTTCATCGGTTCTTACTAATCGATGAGGCTCATCGTCACCCAATGGTTCAAAACGTTCGCGAAAGACTTCTATTGCACTGTCATTGATGTAGAGCGCATGGTCTGGCATCTCTGCGGTTCTCTTCAAAACACGGGCTTTCATGGTCTTATCTGTACAGGTGACGCAGTAAAAAATAGCCTCTGCGCCTCTGCTATGCAGCCGCTGTCGGGCATCATCACGGCTGGTTCGACTCCAAAAGCCGAAGTCTAAGACAACATCTTGGCCTAGCTCCAGAGTGCGAATAGCCACGCTCCAGATCAAGTCGGCAGTTCTGCTGTGGTAGTCCTCAAACTTATTCTCTGGCGGATTCTGACCGTACAGCGTAATCATCCATTCATCAATAGAAAATCGCAGCGCAGGCAGTTCCCTTTCCATCTGAATGGCATAAGTTGTTTTACCGCTGCCGACAAAGCCATGAATTAGATGTGCGATTCCCCTGGCAGGCTGCGCGATTACCATCTTACGCTGACACATAGGCTAAATATTCCTTTTCGTGGCATGATTTCAAGCACTCTATTATGACGGTACTGCTCTCTAAACCACATCCAAGCTAGGCGGCGTTGCTTCTGTCGTAATGCAGTGCCACAGATACACTGACACCCATTATCCAATGGCAGCGAAGGCTAGACGAATGAGTAGCCAGAAAACCAGAAAACCAAGAGGGTAATCGGTAGGGTTGGGGGCAGTGGCCTTGGCGCTCACACGGCTCAATTGCTCAGCAGTCGCTCAATCGGGGCCATCACCTATAAGTCATCACTAACGGCGCACAACGGCGGCGCTCTACCAAAGACCACAGCGATCGCCTACGTGCAGCCTTAGACCAAGCGATCGCACGACTGCATGGTTTACTGGAGGCAAATGGCAGTATCTTTAGACCTGATGCAAAATAGCAGGTGTAGCGCCTAGAAGTGATATACCAATGACTTTGGAAATCGTCACAGTCAAACAAAACAAGCAACCGACACCTGCCACAGCACCACAGAAGGACAAGGACAAGCGGGAGCAGTCAAAGGAAAAACTATTTACAGCGATCGCGCGTATTCACGGTTCATTAGTCGCTGAAGGAAATAAGCTGGTGCTGGTAGCAACCGACGACGGCGCTCGCTTTCAGGTGCGCGGCGTCTGTGCCGGTTGGCTCACCATACGGCTGCTCACCCTCGAACCTGCCGCTC
>JBBSOB010000360.1:0-4308 GCA_038260205.1 Phormidesmidales cyanobacterium | reverse complement strand
GTACACACCTGCATTGTGTGGAGCGGAACCCAACCTCTCAAAGCTCTGGGGCTGGGTAGGCGACTGCACGATTATGTTCTTGAACTGCCGCAAGTGTGAGAAAAAGCTTAAGCAGGTGGAACATACCATCAAGCTACCAGGCGGCATCCGCAGTCGGAATCTGGTGATTGATCCAGATTTCTGAAGCTAGTAAGATCTGAAGAATCCACTATTGAGACTCAGTTGTCTCGGTGCAGACTATACCTTTTTGAGGGATTGTGCAAAAAAACCAGACAGGTCTTTATGTCTAGGGATGTATGTGTGTACACGTCTGCAATAATAAGTGTCGGTACGTCTACAATTTTCGTCTATGACTCCTGTCGCACTATAGGATTTGTTGTGATGGTCAGGCGCATCGACGTGTATACACGTCGATAATGAATAATAGGAAAGGTGTAGTAAAGACGTTGGTGATCAGTTCACTAAGAGAGGGTGGTGCCGGTGCTGCCCTGTAAGCGAGCTGATGTCATAGAAACGGAGACTCTAGCCGTCTTTGGTGTCGTTCGTGCTTTAGTCGCTTTTTTCACGGCTTCAATGCGCCTGAATGCCAGAGGTCTTTGTGCTTGTAAAGGGTCTGACCCGAGAATTTCAGCCTACACAGACGATTAAATCGAGATGTTATGCCCTCTGGCCAATCTTGCTGCTCAGTCAGAGTCGCCACCGCCTTTTGAAGGCGAGCGCGAGTAGCCTCACTGCGCTTCTGATTCACAGTCTTCTCATCACGATTGCTTCCAGATTTAACCATAGTGCTTAGGCTGTCAGGGTAGAGAGAACACGCAAGGCTTCATAGTCAATTTAGTAAAAAGACCTCCAACATAGGTCAAATATCAGTGAGTTAGTCGTACTACTAATCCCCACGCCTTCAAATCACGAAAGTATTCTATATAAATAGAAGGCTTGAAAACATACGCATCTCTTGCCAGTTCTTCTGCCTGTCGATGTGTATACACATCGACAAAAATATTCATCTACGCATCTGCAATTAATTTTGTAGTCGCGTTGTACCGTAACATAACGACTATCAATACGGATAGGCGCATCGACGTGTATACACTTGCCATATTGAATAAGAAGGGCGGTGCTGGGAAGACCCTAGTAGCCACATCTCTAGGAGTTGTGGCTGCCGACGCTGGGCTAAAGGTTGCGATCGCTGATCTTGACCCCCAAGCGTCAGCCTGTGCCTGGGCAGATGTCAGAGAAGCTGACAATCTGGCTGTGATATCAGCGGTTCCTAATAGGTTAGAGAAGATACAGACTCAATGCGCTGACGCAGGTATAGAACTACTGATAGTCGATACCGCGCCTTCTGCTGACTCTGGCCTTCTCGCAGCGGCTAGAGTGGCAGATGTAGTCCTGATGCCTACTCGACCGGGACTAGGTGATTTAGCCGCGCTGCGGGACACCCTAGAACTTATTAACACGGTCAAAGTTCCAAAGGCTGCGCTATTAAACTCGCCCAAGACGACAGCCCTACGAACTGAATCCTCGACAGCGATTGCCTCCCTGGGAGTCGAACTGGTGCCTGTCGTGTTTGGTGACAGGGTAGCTTTTCAACATGCCTTCACTTCTGGCCTGGGAGTGTCTGAATATGAACCTAGCGGCAAGGCCGCAGGTGAACTGAATCGTTTGTGGAAATGGGTACTTGAATCTATGGAGAGTCGTTAAATGTCAGCATCGAAAGGGAGACGCAACGTATTAGACCAGCTCGGCAAAATTGGCAGCGCTGCTGAGCCTGAGTCAGCAGTAAAAACGAAGGAAGAAAGCAAAAAGAAGAGCGAGCATGATCGCCCCAGTCGGAAAGGCAAAAAAGCGCTCGGTGCGCACTTTGATCCAGTCGTTGTGATGGAGTTAAAAATCTTAGCGGCAAAGCAAGACCGAACGCTTCAATCATTAGTCGGTGAGTCCTTAAATCTACTGTTTGAGAAGTACGGCATGGACACCATTGCGCCCGAGTAGATATGTCGGTAAATACACGCATCGGCACTGCGACAATACGACGTGTATACACGTCTATTTATCTGCAACTCGACCAAATTATCATCGATCAAGAGGCACCAGCTACCGGCCACAAGCCCGCCATTCATTAGTTTGTCGTGTGTTGTATTGCGGATTGCGCACAGCGCATAGAAAGTGAGCTATGATCAAATCGTTCAAGACCAAAGCTTTAAATATCTGGTGGGAAGGCACCCAGGAGGAACCGCCAAAGGACAAAGCTATGAAGCTGCCAAAGAAGGCAGTTAAGAAGCTAAAAGCGATTCTTAAGTCCTTGAATACGGTTCGCTCATTTGAGGAGCTTAAAGACACCTTCTCAGCTAACAGCTATAACTTCCAAAAATACAAAGAGCGGGGTGACGACTGGTGGGAAATCAGAGTGAGCGGTAATTATCGACTGCTGTTCTGCTTCGATTTAGCAACTGCTGATGTAACCGGAATCGAATACACCGACGAGACTCATTAGTAGCGGAAACAAAGAAGATGACTGAAACACGTTTTAATCACTTGCCACTGTGCGATCGCCCGATGCCAGCGGCAGAAGTTATCAAAGATATGCACATGGAAGATATGAGCGGCGCTCAGTTGGCCGCAGGCATTGGGGTTAGCGCTTCTACTGTTAGTCGTATGCTCAACGGGACATCTGCACTGACCCCAGAGCTAGCCATTAAAATTTGCGCTCACATCGGCGGCTCACCCGCTGTACTCATGCGCATTGAAACTGAGTACCGATTGGCGATCGCCCGACTAGAAACGGATACGAGCAAGATTAAGCCCCGCGAGCTAGTGACTGCCTAGCTTTCGATAAAGTCCTACGCTAGCCCGACCCAGCAGCGCGACCTATCTTCTCCAGTATCCGTTCAGCCTCGGCCACTAAGACCGGATCGCCCGAGTCCATCCATTCGCGCATCTGCGTCACGTACTCAGCTTGAGAGCGCCGTCGCTTGTCTTGCCGATACTGGTGCTGATTTGCCTCTACTTGTTCCCGCTGTTTGCTCCTGGCTATCTGTAGCGCCCACTGAATGTTTAAGGCGAGCTGCTTAGGGGGAGGCGTTCTCTCTACTTCTGACTGGCTCTGTTCGGCCTCAATTGGGCTAGAAGCCTTATCAGACGGCACATTACGGACGGCTACCTGTTTTTGCACACTTTCTGCGTTATTTGAACTGCTAGAAGCCTGATCAGACGGCACATTACAGGCTTCTATACCCAATAAGCTTGTTACCTTCTTAGAGGCGGCTGCGCCCCCAGCGCACGCTGCCTCTTCTTCTAATGAAGCGCTGAAAATGTCTGTAGCAGCTTTAACCAGTTGCCGCTGCTGTTCGTTGATATGGTCTGGATGCCAGAGGTCTTTGTTCTTATAGAGCGTTGTCCCTGAGATATTGTGAGCGCACAGTAGCTTGAATCGAGCTGTCGCCCTCTCTGGGCAGGCGTTTTGTCTAAACAATGCGATAGTGGCCTGCTGGATATGCTGGCGAGCTTCAGCCGCGCGTCGTTCGTTCTCAGTTGGCCCTGCTTTGACCTTGGGTGCCTTACTGCTGGCGTAGGGGTAGTAGTTCTTTTCCCTTTCGATAGCTCTGGCATAGCTCTTCGCCCTTTTATCCAGGTCTCTCTGATGGCCACAGTAGTCTTGGAAGCCCGGTAGCGCTCTAGCGACTCTAGCAATATCTTCAGCTAAGGCTTTGCCCTTTAGGGGAGCCTCAGCGCCCAGGACGTGCCCAAAGATGTAAGAGCGCATGGCAATTCGCCCGAGGAGGCGATTGGTTTGACCAGAGCCAGTCCATCCAAGTTCGATCTCAGCGTTTAAGTCGTTGAGAAACTTCCCAGCCTTCCCGGTCATTCGGTAGGCTTTGCGTTTGGCTTGGCGAATCGTCTGCTCTAGGACTTCGATAGAGATATCGTTACGAGCGGCGGCTTGCTGCCACTGACGGACGAATATTTCCTCAGAGCTAGCGATGGGCTGTAGGTCGTCGTTGAGTAGGTATGAGCTTTGCTGAAGGGGCAGGCGGTGAGCGTTGAATAAGCTGTAGCTCCCATCGGCAGCGTAGGGCTTGCGGTTAGGAAAGACCTCTAGCCAGCCAGGGATGACTCTGAATCCTTTGTTCTCCAGCAGGGTGGTGATGGCGATGCCGAGCTGCCACGAGGGGAGTGCTTCAGAGCAGGGGAAGTAGATATTTAGCCCGAGACTGCCTGAGCTGGTGAGCTTGAGGTCAGCGACCAGGCCGAGGGTTTCGAGTGCTTCGTTGATGCGGGTGAGGGCGAGCGGGTCACGCTGCGGAT
>JBBSOB010000359.1:0-4319 GCA_038260205.1 Phormidesmidales cyanobacterium | reverse complement strand
TCAATTACGGTATAGGTATTGTTATCCTCGGCAAAGATTTGGGTTACCCTGAAAGTCTTTCCTCCCGGTGTCTTCAGCCAACTCTCCCCTTCTATTTGGGTCACCCTATTCGTAAGGGTTTGCTGAGGTATTCCGATATAACGAGCGGCCATATTAAAGCCAAATCCTACACTAGGAAGTCCAGACCCTAGTCCATTAGGATCTATGACGACGGCCTCAAATTCCTTATCCTCGTACACGACCGTTATCAGATCGCCTTGTTTTGCTGCCATAACGTCCCTTCTTAGATTACGCCGTGGGATGACCTATTTTTCGGTATAAAAAGCTTAAGAACCAAGAGCATCTAAGACCTTAGCTAATTGACTTAGCCTCTTGACCTGCTCCTCCGTTAGTTCCTTGTCCTTCAGGCTCTGAAAGATTTTCTCCAATTGGTCTATTTCACGCTCTGCATTCTGAGCCTTCCGTTTTGTCGATGTTGGTTTATTTTTCTTCTCGTGAGAGCTGATTGCCTTTCTCAACACAGAGAAAGGCACATCGTGAAATTCTACGACGGCTTCTTCAAGAGCGAGCCTACCTGCTAACAAACCCGATAGCGCCATTGACTTAGGAAGGCGATAGACTTGCTCTAGCTTGCTAACGCCTAACTCAAGGACACCTGCAATACTCTCTGTATATGACTTCAGAAATACGTCTACTACATCCTGGTTGACCCTAGCACCAAGAAGCTGTAGCTGTTCGCTAAGTTCCGGCGAGACCGGTTTTCCATCCCGAATTTCTTCTGCTAGCTGGAGAAATTCGTTTAGTCCCCTAGTAACCCGTCGATATGCCCAGACTTGGCGAGTTGTAATTGACTGGCCACTTGGACGTTTGACCTCACCGTTTTTTATAAATGCCGTCAGGTTCACATATCCTTTCTGCTCGAACAGCCTATTCTCCTCAATGACATCCAACCGAGTACCGATAGCATAGGCATAGATAGTGCTCTGAGCTTGAGCCGTTTGCAGTGCCTGGTCAATTTGCCCTTGATAGGTCTCAATTTCTTTGAGCAGTGCATCAAGGGGCTGCTCTGTCTTTGCTTTACAGATATCCAGCGCACGAAGCCAGTTTTCGCGGTCAGAAAGATCTACTCGCTCAAGATTGACGACCTTGCTTTGAGGCACTCGCACGACCTCGATAGCTTCTTGTGGAACGACAGCTTGCTTTGGAACATCAGCTACTCTGGAGAACTTCTTAACCAATTGCTTCCACCTCGCGCTGAATGCTTTGGCTAGTGATCGCCTCTAGATATTCAGCGATCGCAACGAATGGAGCACGGTGCATCTTCTTGACGCCTGGATACGTGTACAGTGATTCTCCCTGAGCAGATAGCTCAGCGTAGAGCGTCAGATCTCGAATGGGAGGCGCTACCCATGATGCTTGCTTTTGATGAGGCAATTGCTCACGCACATCCCAATCCAGCAGTTGCTGGTGAATACTTTTGTGAAGGCTCGTCTGTTTCATTCGACTTGGGACTAATGCAGAAACAGACACGCTTGGATTCGCACGATCAGCAATCTGACCAATCAAGCCGAGCAGCTCCGGAATATTTTTCAGAGCAAAGTACTCAGTCTGGACGGGGACGATGACATTGTCACAGGCAACCAGTGCATTCTTAGTGAACAGCCCTTCACCTTTTGGAGTGTCTAGCAGTACGTAGTCGTAATTTTCATATGCTTTGTTGAAGCCCGCGAGCGCATCAGCCAAACGGCTTTCGCTCGCAAGCCCATTTTCGATTTCTGATTGGTAAGCACCTAGATCTGAACCAGGGGTAACCAAATGACAGCACCCTGGAATATCGATAATTCCGCGTGCCAGCATTTCTGCCTGCTCTCTTTTTGGTGCGTATAGTATCCGACCCAACGTAGGATCTGAATCGTCTTTATTAGCACCCAGAGCTGCGGACAGATCTCCCTGATGGTCTAGATCGAGGCATAAAACTTTCTTACCCATCTCTGACAGGGTTGCTGCGAGACAGAAGGTTAAAGTCGTTTTGCCGACTCCACCTTTAATTGCTGCAATTGCAATGATCATAATCGTCACTTCTACTGCGCGATTTCACAGCAGAATATTAACCTATAAATGACACCCTTAGAGAATAAATTGTGAAGTTGTGCATCCAGGTGCAGGCGTCTGCACTTGAACTGCGGTTTCAGATAGCAATCTAAAAATGTACGTTTGAAAGAAGTCGCTCAGACGAAACAAAGAGGGTTAGCCAATCCTGAACACCAAACCTTCGCAACTCACCTCTAACCAAACAGACCAGAAGTGGACTGCTTGATGGTCTCTCTGAATCTATCGTGCGACTTCTCGTCCAGTGCTCGCTTGGTGTAGCGCTCAAACACCCGTGGCGACTTTATCCGCATCAGGTTGCGCACAAACTCTGGGTCAACGCCTTCTAACAGCAGCTGCGTGCCAAAGGTATGCCTAAGCTGATGCGGATGAACCGGCTCTTCTAATCCCGCTATCTCGCTCAGGTCACGGATCAGATTGTAGATGCCTCTGTAGCCCATCCGCTTTCCATAGCTACGATTGGACAAACTCCTGAATAGCGGCGCTGAGGGGGCAGTATCTAACTCCTTCTGACTGCACCGGCTTAGATAGCTCTCTATCGCTTCACAGGCAATAGGCGCAAGCGGCACCGTACCGTCGCTGCCCCATTTCGCATCGGCAATCTTGACGGTGCGCTCACTGTAGTCACCGACGTTTAGCTTGCTGACTTCCTCGGCCCGCAGGCCATGCTTGAGCAGTTCAAAGATAGCCGTATCTCTGAAGTACAGCTCTCCTCTGAAAGTAAGTCCCTCGGCCAGCCGCTGGACGACTGAAACGTCGAGGTCTTTGACCTCCATCGGGTCAGCCTTGACCATCTCGATATTGAGAGTAGGGTTGAGCGTGATGTACCGTTTGGTCGATAACCACTTGAAGAAGCTTTGGAAGGTTGCCAGTACCTGGTTGATGCTGGCCGGTGAAAGTCCTATCTTGCCAACCGCCTTTTGAGGCTTATTTTTGAGGTGTTGCTTGTAGTGGACGATATCATTCTCCGTAACCTCAGACCAGTGCTTGTACTTCAGCCAGGCTTGGAACTGACGGAGGTGACGCGAGTAGGCCCGCTTTGTGTTCGGCCTGATTTCGCGATCACGCAGAAACTGCTCTACCCAGTCCAGCTCATCCAACTGAGATTTATCGATAGCCTCACCAGCCTTCTGAGCCTGCGGCTTAATCTCAACGAACTGAGGAATCGGATCGGGTTTTGCCATGAGTTCAGCGAGTCAGAGGATAGATCAAGCGTACCAAATCATTCAGGTCGATTCGACATCAGCTGCTTCCGTTTCGTCCATGAGCTTTAGCGACTTGCCAATGTACCAGCTCTTAAGTCGCTCGTTTTTCTGGCGGTAGCCATACCAGTAAGGGCCATGAAGCTTCTCTCCTGTAGCACAGCAGCAGTTGGCCTTACCGCATTTGACAAGCTCAGACTGATAGGTGATACGCCCTGCCTGAGTGGTTTCGACGACCTCTCTACCGGTGGCGGGCTCCACAGCAGGTGGTCGCATGTCCCGCTTGATTTCTTTGCTCAGCCAGATTTGCAGCGCCTGCTTGTCGGTAAGTGACAGGCGTTGGATCTGCTTTTGAAGGTGCTCTCGACTAGGCATAGCATCAAAATGAGTTGTCTTATGTAACTGATGCCATTTCTTGAAAGACACTCAGGTTACATAAGGCGGAAGGGAAAGAACCAAGACACAGGGCATTCAGGAGCATGAACCAAAGCTGCTGCCGACAGGAAACGGTAGCGAGCCCAGGCGATCGCTGGCCGGGAAGCTCTGTCTTATGTAACTTCTGAGTTCCTAAGGAGGCCAAAAGTTGCATGAGATTTACATTCCACGACTTCAGCAGCAGCGCCGCCAATAGTTGTAAGCCAGTAGCTAATCAAAGCCGCCACCTGCGGCTCACCCGGTTTAGCCGCGTCTTATGTAACTTTTCTGCCTACAGGAAGGCCCACAAGTTACATAAGACAGCGAAAACAGGGCCGAGCTAGCAGGCGACCGCCTGAAAACCAGATCCCTTTATTTGAGAAATCACCAGTTGTGAACCCAGCGCCAGCCCGTTCGCCTGTGCCTACTCACCCATCCTAATACAGATAAATGCCCTTATCTGTATTAGACTAAAAATCAGACTAAGAATATATAGTGGCGGGTTGAGGTATGATGAAGTCTGCCACCGCAAGCGTTCTAGCGCTTGAATGAGTTCAGGCATAGCCGCGTCGAGGTTCTATGAATACACAACTC
>JBBSOB010000358.1:0-4327 GCA_038260205.1 Phormidesmidales cyanobacterium | reverse complement strand
CATAGCCACCCCCTGTTGCCCCTTCACCCAAAGGCAGGTTGTTGTCATTTCCAACCCATACAGCCGTCGCGAGCTGAGGCACGTACCCCACAAACCAACCGTCTTTTTGAGCGTCGGTAGTGCCGGTTTTACCCGCAGCAGGACGACCAATAGCAGCGTTGGTTGCCGTTCCCTGCGTAATCACGCCCTGCAATACGTCTGTAAGCGCAGCACTAGCCCAAGGATCGAGTACTAGCTGAGGCTTAGGCGTGTTATCTAGAATAATATTGCCATTGCTATCGGTAACCTGAACAATCAGCGTTGGATCTGAGTGCCAGCCGTAATTAGCAAAGGTTGCGTAAGCTCCCACCAGTTCTAGCGGCGTTAAATCGACAGAACCCAACGGCAAGGAAATCACCGGATCGATGGGACTTTTGATGCCCAGCGTACGAGCAATTTCTACTATTCGATTGATGCCCACGGCCTGACCTAGCTTGACGGCCGGAATATTTCGAGAAGTCTCCAACGCCTTGCGCAGCGTAATCTCGCCCATAAAGGATCGGTCATAATTTCCGGGCGTGTAGTAGTTGTATCCATCCGGGTAAGTAACCGGTGCATCATTGATAATACTGTTGGGGGTGTATTGTCCTGAAGCAAAAGCTGCGTAGTAGACAAATGGCTTGAAGGCAGAACCGGGCTGGCGTCTGGACTGCACCGCTCGGTTGAACTGGCTGGTCTTGTAATCTACACCGCCAACTAAAGCCTTAACAAAGTGAGTGCGCGGATCGATGGCGACTAGAGCAATTTCATCGGCATAGGTGCCGCCGCCAAAAAGCCGGTAATAGCTATCGCTAACGGTATCTTCAGCCACTTTCTGCATATCTAAGTCAACCGTGGTCTGAATCCGCATTCCGCCTTTGGCCATGGCCTCTGCACCAAACTGATCGGTTAGCTCTTTCATCACCGCATCAGTGACATAGGGAGCCTGGCTAGATCGAAAAGACGTAATTTCACCTAAGCGAATAGGCTGGGCTTTCGCTTGTTCCAACTCTTCAGAGGTAATCCAGTTGAGCTGGCGCATGCGGTTCAGCACCAACGCCTGTCTGCCTTTTGCCGTTTCGTAGTTAATGAAGGGACTAAAGCCTTCTGGAGCCTGAATGAGACCAGCCATCATGGCAGACTCAGCCAGCGTCAGGTCTTTGGCCGATTTATTGAAATAGCTTTGAGCTGCCGTCTGAGCGCCATAAGTGTTGTGCCCCCAGTAAACCTGATTGAGATACATCTCCAGGATTTCGTTTTTCTTGAAGATTTGCTCAATGCGCATGGCGAGCACAACCTCTACCAGCTTTCGGCTAACGGTGCGCTCTGGCGAAAGGAAAAGGTTTTTCACCAATTGCATGGTGATAGTCGATCCCCCTTGTACCGTTTCACCCGCGCTGAAGTTGGCTAGAAAGGCGCGACCAATCCCGTTGGGGTTGATGCCATTGTGGGTGTAGTAGTAGCTGTCTTCAATTGCGAGGACAGCTCGCTTCAAATTGGGACTAATCTCGTTGAAATCTACAACTTCGCGGTTGGCTTCGTCATGGACGCTATCTAGCAAAGTGCCTTTGATATCGTAGACGTAGCTAGTTTCTGAAGGGATATAGTTGCGCAAGACGCGGACATCAGGCAGATTGCGAAAGCTGACCGCTAGGCCAACTAGTCCACCTGCAACCACGGAGCTACCCAGCATCGTTACGGTTAGCAGCGTCGTGGCTCCTATTTGGCCAACTTCTTGGATGTAGCGAAGGACTTCGGGCGATCGCCTGGGTGCATTGAGTCTACGGCGGCGCTGAACTTTGCGGTAGGTATTAGAAGACACGGGCAGGCGGGCGTTCCTAGCTTAAGAGAGAATTAAAAGATCGAACCAGTCAACCAACCCTCCGCTGCATAGGCGTCTATACAAATTAAGGAAAGTTGGTACGGACGAGTGTGACCAAATCGGCGTAAAAAATTAACAGTTTGGGGGAAGGAATGCTGGCTAGTGTATATCTTCTATACCAGATTGAGTCTAGCCCAGGGTTAGTTTTTGCCGAGTTACCCCGTCAATATAGAGGATATCTGACGAATGTCTAGCTTTTTATTTTGAGCTTTATCAAAAATAGGGGGCGATCAATTGGCGCTACACTGACAAAACAATCCTGCTATTGTCCGTTGACTCCATGCCTGCTAGCCCTAACCTAACCTCCGATTTCACGCTCCCTGATAATGTTTCCGGCGAAATCGCCAACATCTACCGGGGCGTAAACGACGTTTTTCCCCATCAGCCAGATTCTAAAGACGGCAGCGAAAATCTGATTGTCCGGCTGCAAAGCGGCCAGCCGCTCAGAGTAAAGCTAGGCATCGACCCCACCGGATCAGAAATTCATTTAGGGCACAGCACCCTGGTGCGCAAGCTGCGAGACTTTCAAGACGCGGGCCACACCGCCATCTTGCTGATTGGCGATTTTACCGCTCGCATTGGCGACCCCACAGATAGATCAGAAGTCCGCAAGCAGCTCAGCGAAGCCGAGGTAAAAGCCAACGCCGAAACCTACATAGAGCAAGTGCGGCCCATCCTAGACTTTGAAACGCCAGGCCGACTAGAAATTCGATACAACTCCGAATGGCTCTCAGGCATCGACCTGAGCAAAATGCTGGAGCTACTCAGCACCATGACGCTAGGCCAAATGCTCGCGAAAGAAGGCTTTGCCAATCGGTACGAACAGGGAACGCCCGTTTACATGCACGAGTTTCTCTATCCGCTGCTGCAAGGCTACGACTCTGTAGCGCTCAGATCTGACGTAGAGCTAGGCGGCACCGATCAAAAGTTCAACGTCGCGGTTGGGCGAGACTTGCAGCGACATTTCGGAATTTCGCCACAGTTTGGGATGCTGCTCCCCCTGCTTTTAGGAACGGACGGCGTTCAAAAGATGTCGAAATCTTTGGGTAACTACGTGGGTTTGCAAGAAGACCCGCTTTCGATGTACTCCAAGCTGGAGAAAACGCCCGATGCCGTCATCCAAGACTACTTTACTCATTTAACCAAACAGCCTCTAGACCAACTGCCCGCTGATCCTCGCGAGCAGCAAAAGCTGTTGGCTAAGCTAGTGACCGGTCAGTTTCATGGAGAACAGGCCGCAGATCAGGCGCAGCAAGACGCGCTAACGCTGATGGCCGGACAGGCCCAAGCCGCCGAAGCCGTTGCTGAGTTTTCACTTGCTGAAGTGGGGTTTCCCGCTAAGCTGTTTTATTTGCTTGGGGCTACGCCGCTATGTGAAAGCAGTAGTGAAGCTAGGCGGCATATCAAAGGGGGCGCTGTGAAACTAGATGGCGAAAAAATGATCGATCCGACTCAGACCTTTGAGTCGGCTAATGCGCTGGTTGGGAAAGTGCTGCAAATTGGGAAAAAGAAGTTTGTGCGGCTGTCCGAATAGCTGCCTAAGTCATTAGCGAGCCGGGTGCGTGATCGGGATGCGTAATTAGAAATGCGTAATTAGAAGTACGTGATTAGAAATGCGTAATTAGAAGTACGTGATTAGAAGTGCATAAGTTGGAATAAGTATGGCCGAACAGACATTAGAACAGATTGCTGAACGAATTATTGTGCCTTTGGACGTGCCGACAAAGGAGGCGGCGATCGCCCTGATCGAATCCATCCCCCAAGTCACCTTTTGGAAAGTTGGGCTAGAGCTATTCGTCAGCAGTGGGCCATCCGTGATAGAGGCTCTCAAGTCTAGAAACAAGAAAATATTTCTAGACCTGAAGCTACATGATATTCCCAACACCATGGCAGGCGCAGCACGAGCTGTCGGACGCTACGGCGTGAACTTGCTAACTGTCCATGCTGCTGCCGGGAAAGCGGCCCTAATCGCCACTCAGTTAGCCGCTGAAGCAGGCGCACAGGCCGCCGGACAGGAACCGCCACAGATCATTGCGGTGACCCTCTTGACCAGCATTGACAGCGATGCGCTCTCAGGCGAACTACAGGTGTCCGCATCCGTAGCAGACTATGCTCAGCGGATGGCACAGTTGGCCGCCGCTAGTGGGCTAGCTGGCGCGGTTTGCTCTCCCCAAGAGGCCGAACAGCTCAGACAAGACTGCGGCGACGCTTTTGTGTTGGTCTGCCCTGGCGTTCGACCCGTCTGGGCGCAAAAGGGCGATCAGCAGCGAGCAATGACGCCGAAGCAGGCGATCGCATCAGGCGCTAATTATCTGGTTATTGGCAGACCTATTACGCAGGCCGATAATCCGGCGGCGGCCTTTGAGCGAATTTGTCGGGAGATGGCGGCGTGAGTGCTGGGGGTTGGGCGATCGCGCTCATCGGACT
>JBBSOB010000357.1:0-4329 GCA_038260205.1 Phormidesmidales cyanobacterium | reverse complement strand
CCAAATAGATAGGTCAAAAATACGCCAAATAGATAGGTGAAACCATACGCCAAATAGATAGGTGACTCAAAAAAAAATACGCCAAATAGATAGGTGAATTTAAAAAAACGTACGCCAAATAGATAGGTGAATCCTCAAAAATATACGTTAGATAGAACATTCTGTCTATTTGACATAGAACTCATCTATATTGAGGCCATTCATCTCACCCGCGAAGACAACGAGTTTGCCATGAGCGATGCCTCTTCTCAATTAGATCTATTCGCAGTGGACGGTCAACTGATTCGGATTTTGCCTAGAGCCGGGGCTTCCTTTCGTAATCCCGACATCAACATGCCCGTTCTCCGTTCTGACGCCGGTGGCTACTATTTAGAGATGCGGGTAGACGCTGACCCCAATGAAGTGGGCGAAGTTGGCCTAACGCGCCGCATTCCTCTGGAAAATCTTTCTGGGGAAGAATGGCAAGAGCTAAAGCGAGAATACGAGAGCCTGGATTTGGAAGCCTGTTTGAGCAGGGGTATAAAGGGATTGGATCAAATAGAAGACCTGCGGTTCCGGCGGCTAACGGCCACTTTACTTACGTTTTTGAACCCGCGCCAAGTGGAGCTTGTGCTTTACCTTTATCGGGCAGCAGCGATAGAAAAAACTGGCTTTGTCGTTAACTTTCGCTCTAATGACTTGCTAGAAGTGATGGGCTACCAGCGAACGGATGACGGTGGATTTCGGGCGGAGGCCAGATCCCAGCTGCATCGCGACCTGATGGCGCTGCATAGAACGGAACTGGTTTATGCCGTAGAAACCTGAACGGGCGAGCAACTTGAGGCAGAAGTTACCATTAAGAATGTGCTGAGAATTCAGAAATTTAAGATTGACAGCGTACAGCGCGATTTTGAGACAGAAAAAGCCGCCGACTATACTTACGGGGCGGCTGACGCCTACGTTGTGAACTTGGGGTTTTTCCAAACGCCTGCTCGTGCCGATGGTGACTACGTGCTCTTTGGCAATATTGACATGCGCAGGCAAGTTGGCAACAGCATCCAGCATGACTATGGTATGAAGCTACTGATGTACTTAGCGAGTCGCCTGAGATGGGATTCTCCTAAAGACGGCCAGTATCTGACCATTTCTAAAAGGCATTTGTACAAGAATTTGGATCTGTTGGGGAGCAACTCCTCGCGAAATAATAAGATTTTTTGGCGAACCGTTGAGGAGTTGAAAGAGAAAAATTTTTTGATTGATGGGCGCGAACTACCAGGGAAACGAAAAAGTAATGCGCTAATTGAGTTTCAAATTAACTCTGAAAAAATTCAGGTACATGAGGATAGCTAGTGATGACATTTAGTCCGCTAACTGAGGGTGAAAAGAACAACGAGACGCTGTTTGCCAGAGTGAAGGCGAGGCAGCATTTTAGGGCTGCTCCGCGCTCTACATATTGGGTTAGCCGCCTGGAGATGTGGAGTTGTTGTTCTCAGATTGGGTTGGCAGCGCCTGCAGCTTTACAGAAAGCGTTTGCGGTTGACCGTTGCGATCTACTTCCATTTTTAGACTGCTGTTAACGCCGCTTACATCTACTTTTTGCTGAAGCTGTTCGGCAGTGGTAATTGCTTCATTACCTACCTGATGAATTACATCGCCTGCTCTAACTCCAGCTTTAGCCGCGGGAGAGTCGGGCATCACTTTAACGACTAAAACGCCCTCTTCCTCGTTCACACTCAGTCCGCTGTTGAGATCGCTGTTAAACTGCTCTTTTACCTGAGGGGTCAGCGTTAGCATTTGAACGCCCATATAGGCGTGGTCAATTTTGTTGCCTTTCTCTAGCTGGTCGGCCACTCGCTTAACGGTATTGATCGGAATAGCAAAACCAAGACCCTGAGCGCCTTGAATGATGGCGGTGTTCATGCCGATGACCTGACCTTGTTCGTTCAACAAAGGGCCACCTGAGTTGCCAGGATTAATGGCTGCGTCGGTTTGGAGAAAATCAGTGCGTTGATCCGGCACGCCGACTTCGCTGCTAGATCGGCTGGTAGCGCTGATGATGCCTGCGGTGACGGTGTTGTCGAGTCCGAGGGGATTGCCAATAGCGATCGCACTAATTCCCGGCTGAATCTGGTCAGAGTCACCTAGGGCAACCGTCGGCAAATCTTTGGCATCTACCTGAATGACCGCAACATCCGTAACCGGGTCGCTGCCCAGAACCTTACCTTCAAAATTGCGCCCATCTTTGAGCGTAACTTTGACTTGATCTGCGCCATCTACGACGTGGGCGTTCGTAATAATTTGACCATTGCTGTTGACAATAAAGCCAGATCCTTCACCGCGCTCTACCTGCGATTGAGGAGACTGCTGAGCGTCGTTTGGCATCTGGCTACCAAAGAACTGTTGGAAGAAGGGATCGTTAAACACGCCCGGCATCTGGCTGTTGGGACTGGTTGTAATGGTGCGAGTAGAGTCGATTCTGACGACCGCAGGGCCAACCTGTTTTACCATGTCACTGATGAAGTTAGGGCCGCGAGCGGCGATCAATCCGTTGCTGCTACCGGGGCCGGTGTTCTGTAACAGTTGGCCACTAGGCTGACTGGTCGTATTGATCAGTGAGGAATTGAGCGGGGCTTTGGCTATTTTTGAGCTGTGTAGCGACGTCAGGCTAAGGGCGATCGCCGCACCGACACCCACTGTGCCTAACGCAATGAAGCGACTGCGCCGATGAGAGAGAAAATGAGATGTTTTAGCCATAATAGTAAGCTCCAGCCAACAACCTATACTTTAAGAACTCAAAAAGAACTCAAATTTGTTCTAGTTTGAGTTAAATTCTAGTTCGCTCTTTTGTCTTAGTTATGACGATAGTGTGTCTATTTTGTACGATTCTAAACAATTAGATCCAAAAAAGCAGTCATCGCGAAAAGGATAACTGCTTTCATGTGAGGTGTGAAGACGTGAGGTGTGAAGACTCTGATATTTACTGAAACACTAACGATAGAAATCGTTTAGCCTATTCGGACTTTAGTGTTTTAGTGGTTGGATTTTAACGACGAGATTTTTTAGAAGAACGATAGATCTCACCGCTGTAGGGCTGTATGCCTGCGAGAGGATATGAGTCGTGGTTGGGACTAAAGAGTTCTAATGCTCCTTCAGCGATGTATCCGAGAGCGTCAACTAATCCTTTGAGAAGTTTCATAACTTTTGTCCTTTTTTGAAGATGCTGCGACTATATCGAGCGGATGTGTCAGGAATATGACACCTATAATTCAAAGCTGTGGCAGTTTCTTCTTTGGCTGCTTTTTGATACGGTACGTTATAGAGGATGTGTTGATACAAGGTTCTTTGGGCTTATGAATAAGCAGATACTGATTGTCGAAGACGAGATCGAAATTGCACATCTAATTCAGCAGCTACTCGAAAAGGAAGGCTTTACCTGTCAGCATTGCGGTGAGGGTGCGCTGGCGATGGCCGCTTTTGAAAGTGCCCAACCCGATTTAGTGATTTTAGACTGGATGCTGCCGGGTGCTTTAGACGGACTGGAAATTTGCACACGCATTCGTCACCATTCTAGCCAGGCCGATCCGTATGTTTTGATGCTGACGGCAAAAGGGGAAGAAATTGATCGGGTAATTGGTCTTTCTACCGGCGCAGACGATTACTTAGTGAAGCCCTTCAGCCCAATTGAGCTAGTGGCTAGGGTGCGCGCACTGTTGCGCCGAAGGTTGCGAGAGACGGCTGCGCCCCAGATGTATCAGAGTCCGCACTTTAGCTTGAGTATTGAGGAGCATACCGCCCAGCGGCAGTTAGACAATCAGCCGGTTGAAACGCTCGCGCTTGCGGCTCTGGAGTTTAAGCTGTTAGCAACGTTTTTGAGCCATCCGGGTAGGGCTTGGACGCGCAGTCAGCTCATTGACAGCCTGTGGGGAGATGATTTTTTTGGGGATGATCGGGTGGTGGATACCCAGGTGGCTAGGCTACGAAAGAAGGTGGAGCCGAACCCCGCTCATCCGACTTTTATCAAAACCGTTACAGGCGTGGGCTACAAGTTTGAAGATGCTTGAATAGAAAAATCCTCGTCAAAAATACATCTCGCAAGGGGGCGATATGCCTGGACTCAATCTGCATTATCGATTGTTTGTTTCTCATCTGTCGGTGCTGCTGCTGGGGTTACTCAGTTTTGCCGCGACTAGCAATCTCTCGTCGGCACATCTATTTTCGCGCCATCTGGACAGCTTAGAAAGCAATGGGTCGTCTCTTGAAGAGGTGCGAATGGATTTATTGCAAGGCTTCGATTGGGCTTGGAACTACAGTACGCTGCTGGCTCTGATTGTCGGCATCGTCACTGCCGCT
>JBBSOB010000356.1:0-4351 GCA_038260205.1 Phormidesmidales cyanobacterium | reverse complement strand
TCTCAGCTTGTGCAGTTTAGCTGTACCTGTACGCGCGATCGCATGTTAGGCGCACTCCGACTGCTAGGCGTGGATGAACTAAAAGACATGATTGAAGTAGACAAAGGCGCTGAGGCCGTTTGTCACTTTTGCAATGAGAAGTACCAGGCGAACAGCGATCAGCTACAGGACTTGATAGACGATCTCGAACTTCAGGCGAGCCAAGCGTAGACAAGTCGATCCCGATGCCGAAAGCACAGCCCTGAAGCCTAATCAGGAAGCCGCTATCGGTATCTGGTCTGGTTTAAGAACGCCGCCAATGCGGTTGGAAAGTCAGGGTAAGATCCCGTCTCTTTGCCTTCCTCATTGCGAATTTCTAATCCCCACTCAGACTCAGCGTCATAGTGCGCTAGCATATACGCCCAGCCTGCATCGTACTCTCCTACCAGACTTTTCATCGCTACATAGCCAGCTAGCAAACCGTTGCGCTCTCCTTCGTAGTTTTTATCTGCAAACGTCTTTTCAATTTGAGCTATCTGTTCGCGGATGAGGGCTGGATACTGCCGCGTGGTTTCGGTAAATTCGCCGCCTTTGAATGTGGAGATTAAGGGCGGTGGAAACGAACCTGCGTAAGAAGAAAAGAGATAGAGAAACCTGTTGTCAGCAGAGATAAATTCGCTGAGGCCATCGCTGTCTAGATCTTCAAAACTGCCGCCCGACCCGTCTAAATAGCCGGACTCTATCCGCGTGAATTTGTTGTTTTGCCAGCTATAAACAGCCGTATTGGTACAGCAATGCGCGCCGCCGCTGTAGTTTTGTACAATCACTTCTGAGAGACCGTCACTGTCCAAATCTCTCAGCAATAGGCTAGCAGAGCTATAGGCTTCAGCTGTTGCTTTTATGGTTGCTTCTGGGCGCTGATCGCCTTCGTAAGAAACCTGATACTGCAAGTTCTCGTCTGCGTCATCCATTCGAGTGGTGCTAGGCGGGGTATAGCTCACCGTTACCTGAATGGGGCCGCTTTTTAGAGTGCGATTTTCCGCGGGAGAGGCTGCGTCAATGCGAAAAGTCGTATCCGAATTAGTCTGCGAGTCGGGATTAGTCGTTATCGCTGGTTGGCCGTCGGCAACGGGTGTGTCGCCAAAGTAGAGCTGCTGCGTGCCATCGCCTGCGACTAGAACCCGAATGGTTGGCTCTCCTTGATGGAGATAAATGGTTCTGTCTGAAGTAGACTGCTGGGTAACGGATGCGCCGTTGAGTAATAGTGATCGTGTGCGCTGATCGTACAGATTTATTTTGAGCTGCTGATTTTCTTCAAAGACTCTAACGGCATAGCCGTGAGGCTCAAAAAAGGTAAGTGTTTTGACTACACCCGCAGATAAATTATCTGCTTTATTTTGAGGCAACGGGCTAGGTTTGGAGCTGTTTGTTGCCGGAGCGCTGCCTGTTTGAACTCGCTGAGCAGAAGCCTGAGCAGAAGCCTGAGCAAAAACAGGCGAACGAACCATATTGGCGGACAGTGCCCCGGCTACGATTAAGATAGGAGAGAGGGTTGAAAATAATTTTCTCATATCAGGAACGCCTCGGTTACGTTAGATGCTCATTATATAAAAGAGTAGGAGAGGAAGTGTTGATGACTAGGCCGAAAAGATAAGTGTTTGGGAAAGAGGAACTGCCGGTGTCATCCTAAATTCATCGGGATCTCAATTAAAAACGTGGTGCCTTTGCCTACTGTCGATTGACAGGTCAGGTTGCCTTTATGGCGATCGCACACAATTTGATAGCTAATGGAGAGTCCTAGCCCGGTGCCCTTACCAATCTCTTTGGTGGTGAAAAACGGATCAAACATTTTGTTGCGAACCGATTCGGGAATGCCAGGGCCGTTATCTGCGATCGCAATTCGCAAACCCGTATCACAAATCTCGGTCGAAATTAGAATCTGTCTATCCGCTCGATCCTTCGCCTCATAGAGCGCATCAATGGCATTGGCCAATAGGTTCATAAACACCTGATTAAGCTGGCCCGCATAGCATTGAACTTTCGGCAGCTTGCCATAGTCTTTCTTAATCAGAATAGGCGAGATGCCGCCCTGCTTGATCTCTCGCTTGATCTTATGGTCTAAAATCAGCAGCGAACTGTCTATTCCTTCGTGAATATCGACCGTTTTCATCTCGGACTCGTCCATTCGAGAGAATGTGCGGAGCGATCGCACAATTTTCTTAATTCGCTCAGCGCCCGTTTGCATAGATGCCATCATCTGAGGCAAATCTGAGATCAAATAGTCCAGCTCAATCTCTTCTTTTTTCTCTTCTATCGCGGCGTTAGGCTGGCTGTACTGCGCCTCGTAAGTCTCTATAAGCGAGAGCAAACCTCTCGTATATGATTCGGCATAGGTAAGATTTCCATAGATAAAATTCACCGGATTGTTAATTTCGTGAGCAATCCCTGCAACAAGCTGGCCGAGTCCAGACATTCTTTCGCTGTGGATTAGCTGCGCTTGAGTCAGCTTCAGTTCGGTGAGGGTGGCTTCTAGCGACTCGTTTTTCTCGTTCAGATCTTGAGTACGCGCTTCTACCCGCTTTTCTAAGTGCGATCGCTCTTCTTTTAAAGCCTGATAAAAGTTAGCGCTGTTGATAGCGGTTGTAAGCTGGCTAGCAGCATTTGCCAAGCCCAAAAAGCCCTCTGTCTCAGCGCCGACTTGGGTATGGTAGGTCGCTCGATCTTGCGTGTTGCCGACAATTAGCAGGCCCAGCGGCCCAGCGGTTTCACGGCGCAGCGCAAAAATAATGTACTCGTGCATCGCTAAGCGCGATCGCTCACTGCACAACTTATCGTCCGCCCCACTTTCTGTACATATACAATAGTCTTTGCCCTGCGTTAGGCGCTGTAAAATGTCGTCATCTGCCTTCAGGCAAAACGCCCTGGCCTTGGCCTCGGCCTCCGGCTCGTAAAATCCATCAAACGATCGGGTGACGAATCTGTTTTCTGCTAGGTCGAACAACAAAATCAGGCAGCGCTCAAACTCCAGCTCGTAGAGGACAAAAGCATTCGTCAAGCTCAGCACTTCTGAGATGTCGAACGTTTGATTTAGCGACTTTCCCAGTTCGTACAGTTTGCGATATATCTGCACCTGGCTATCAAGCTGATGGCGAGAGGCATAAAGGTTGTGCTCAATCCGCACTAGCTGCTTCACTCGCTCAGAAAGAACAGCATTTTCCGCGCTCAGCGCTAAATTTTTTAGCCGTAGTTCAGAGCAGCTTTCGGTCTCTGCAAGAGATTTAGATCCAGAAAAGGCCACAAAATTGTCCTATTGATAGAAGAATTGACAGAAGAATTTTCATACAGAGAACAGTTGCTTACGCGAGGATAGCTGCTTACGCGAGAATAGTTGCTTACGCTAAGACACAGCAGTTAGCACGCTGGTGAAATTGTGTAAGCGGTGCTGCCCAGCCGCCGGGCCAATTTCGGCAAATGCATATAGCCCAATCCAGGGCACCGATTTGCCTATTCTCTGCTGTAGCCCTTCGAGTAAATCTAGCTTTTGCTGATTTCTTAGGATGAGCTGACCGCGCCCTATACATTCCACATGAAACACAAACTTAGGCAGGCGATCGCCTATTTTTTCAGCCAGAGCGATCGCCATCTCCTCAGACTTCTGCTGAATCTTTTGCGCATCTCGCCGGGCAATCCAAAACTCACTGCCCTCGGCAACATCGGTAAATAGCACAATTCCCCCAGTTTCATCGTCCTTGGCCACCATGCAGCGAATAATTTTCTCGTCCTGCGGTAGAAGGGGTTCTAATTGACCTGTTAAAAGCGCATCTACAGGCGTATCTGCAGGCGCATCAAAGCCCCAGGCCAGCATTGCCGCAGCGCTACCCCAGTCATCTAGCTCCGCCTGAGTTAAATAGCCTGCTAACACCTGTAGTACGGGTAGGTTGTCCACCTCGTAAACGATATTGCGATCGCTCTTAGTCACCACATGCTTTACGTCCAAAGGAGAGCAGCCGTGACTAATCGCCGAATTTACCTGGGCTTCGCCCTCTAGCAACGCCCAAACTGCACCATCGCTCACCACTTGATCGTCATAATATTGAAAAGTTGCTTGATAAGGAAAGCGATCGCCCGCAAACCCACCCACAACAGGAATAGATTGCTCTAGCTGAGTCTGGCTGCGTAGCCCGATGACAAACTCGTCAAAGTTAGGAGAGTGACCGTCTACAAACAGAAATAGCGCCTTAGCCTCAGATGAATTTGGGCAAGCCTCAGCCAACGACTTACCGACAGATGCCCCCACTTGCACCGAAGAGTCTCGAAAACCAGTCGTCAATCCATGACTAAAGCGCATCTCAGTGGACTTTAGCACCATCAC
>JBBSOB010000355.1:0-4360 GCA_038260205.1 Phormidesmidales cyanobacterium | reverse complement strand
GTAGTTTATTCGAGGCATTCAGCGCGGAAAGTCGGCTCGACAGCATCAAACCTTTCGAGCTGCGTCGTCAAAATACTGAGTTTTGGCGCTGGCAGTTTGACGATGTTGGCGTTCCGGCTATGTATTTTGTTATTGATTACACCGCGACAGATCAAGGTGACCCGCTCCTTTTATACGTAGGCGAAACCGTCAAGTCTAATCAACGGTGGAAAGGCGTCCACGATTGTAAGCGCTATCTTACTAACTACCAGCAGGCTCATCATGATGTGGAACTCAAAAGTGAGCTGGCGATCGCCTTTTGGCCCCAAGCTCCGATCGACCGTCAGGCCAGACAAAAGCTAGAGTCTCAGCTAATTTATAAATGGCGATCGCCCTTCAACAAAGAAAACTGGCGCTACTGGAACACCCCTTTTATCACTGGCAAGCAAGGCTAACGCTAACGGTGCGACTATGCCGAGCTTATCGAGCTGAAACAGGGCGCGATCGCTGCTTGATCAACAAAGAACCCATCACTAGCCAAAACAGCAACAGTCCGCCAGTAATCAACAGCGTCGTCGTCAGTCCAAAGCTCACAATCAAAGCCGGTGCCGCCGCAGTAAATAATCCACCGCCCACAATCGGCTCAAAAAAGAGCTGCTTGTAGGCAAAGCTTTCAAACGCGCCCGACCGATTCTCCGGATCCACCATGCGCAGCAGCAAAATGCCCGTCGCCGTCACCCCCATCGACTGACCCAAATCCCCAATGCCTTTTTCAAACCAAAAATCTGGAAAAATGCGCGGTGCATAAAACATAAAGAAAGCGATATTCCAGGTAATTCCCGCCGCACTCAAGATCAAGAAAACGCCCAGGTTACCGCCAATGACCTGTAGCGAAATAGAAGCTAAGGCGGTCACAATGACAACGTCTAGCGCCATTCCTGCAATGTTTTTAGTCAAACTCGGAATAATCAGCGCATCCAGGTTCAGACGCACCATCACAATTTGAACTAGAATGCCGCCGATTAGCGCCATCGGAAACAGCGGCACATACTCCATCATCGTAAAGCCGGTTCGTCCCCAGGTCAGCGCTTCTAGCAAAACTAATCCTTGCTGAATCAGCCACCCTAAGACAATAGCGATCCCGACAAAGCCAAAATTTAGCGATAGCGGATCGATCAGCAGCCCCTGCGTTAAATAACGCCGTCTTGCCCGCTGTTCCGCAGTATCCGTATGCGAGAGTTCAGGTAAATCATCAGGTTGAGCTACCTCGGCTTGCACAACCGAAATATGGTGCCGCTTGCGCGCCCAGTCGGCTAAGAAAGTTCCGGTCACAATCCCTGAGACAATGCCCACGGTAGCTAGCCCCAGCGCCAGATCAGCGCCTTCTTCAAACCCCAGTTCGCTCAGCGTTCCGGCCATACCACCTGCTGTCCCATGGCCGCCTTCAAAGGCAATTTCAATTAGCGCTGCCGAAATCGGGTTCGCATCAAACAGCGGAATCAAAATCAGCATCGTGACCAAAATGCCCACCACATACTGGCCCCACGCCAACGATTGACCAAACACCACCTGGGGAGCGGCCCTGCGCCAGATCTGCTTTGGGCTGGGGATGGCCTCTCCTAAAAACAGGGCCGCAAAGACCACGTTAATGAAGATGCCAGGAGACTGAGACCAGGTGTCTAGGATGGGCTGATGGAACAGTCCTTCTGATAATGGATTGCCTTCGCCTGCGATTGACGTTGCGATCGCGCCCAATACTTGAGGCCCTAGCAGCAGCGCCAAAGCGCCTGCCACAATTGACTCAGGCAAATAAAGCCGCTGAATCCAGCGAACTTTCTGTTTTACCACTCGCCCAATCAAAAACAGCAGCGTAATCCAAACAAACGCAAAGAAAATCTCTTTGAGTGACAGCATAAACGTAGTGCGATTCAAATATTGAATTAACCACCCTAAACTACGGTGTTCCTCTGTAGCAATGCTGACAGCCTAGTATTGACATTCATTGAGATTGCAGCCGTAGGTAAGACCGTAGCCCAGACAGACAAAGGACTGAACAGACATTCCCACAGATCGCGCTATAGTTTCCTCAGCCTTTGCGTCCCACACAACACCGATTCAGCCAGGGAAATTTAGATCATGCGATACTCTTTCAGAGTGGCCTTGCCAACGCCCCAAAAAGCCCTCTCTCTCCTCACCACTGCCCTTCTTAGCGCAACCCTCTTCGTCGCTTGCAATGCAGACACCGAAACGACAATAGAGAGTGCCAAGCCATCTGCTAGCAGCAATCTAAAGCTTCTTTATTGGCAATCGCCGACCACCCTAAATCCTCATCTCTCTAACGGTATCAAAGATCTAGAAGCTGCCAGCATCGTCTACGAGCCCCTCGCCGCCTACGACGCCAAAGAAAAGCTGATTCCCATTCTCGCTGCCGAAATTCCCACCAAAGCCAACGGCGGCATCAGCGCCGACAATACCAGTGTCACCTGGAAGCTAAAAGAGGGCGTTGTCTGGTCAGACGGCAAACCGTTCACCGCCAAAGATGTCGTTTTTACCTACGACTTCATTACCGACCCCGCTACCGGCGCAACTTCTACCGAGTTTTATGGTGAAATCGCTAGCGTCAAAGCGGTTGACAACCTCACCGTTAAAATCACCTTTAAGCAACCTACCGGGGCCGCGCTCTCGTCCTTTGTCGGTGGCAGCGGCATGATTCTCCCCGCCCACATCTTTGCAAACTACATCGGAGCCGCCGCCAGATCTGCGCCTGGTAATACCCGACCTATTGGCACCAACGCCTTTCAGGTTAAAGAGTTTCGCCCCGGCGATACCATCATCTATGAACCCAATCCCACCTTTCGCGGCGATCCGCCCGCCTTCACCACCGTAGAACTTAAAGGCGGTGGCGATGCCGTTTCAGCCGCTCGCGCCGTTTTGCAAACCCAAGAGGCGGACTACGCCTGGAATATACAGGCCGAACCCTCCGTAATCAAAGAACTAGCCGCCGGTGGCAAAGGCAGAATGGAATATGTCCCTAAGCCCATGATGGAACGCATATACATTAACTTTTCCGATCCAAACAAAGAGGTCGATGGACAAACCTCGCAAAAAGATACGCCGCATCCTTTCCTGTCAGAAAAACCAGTCCGCGAAGCGATTGGTCTGGCTATAGATAAAGAAACTATCGTAAAGCTGCTGTATGGCGAAGCTGGTGCGATCGCCACCAACTTTCTAGTAGCACCCGATAAATACGCCTCTAAAAACACTCGCTACGAGTTTGATTTAAAAAAAGCAGGCGCGTTATTGGACAAAGCAGGCTGGAAAGACACCAACAAAAACGGCATCAGAGACAAAAACGGCGTAGAAATGAACATTCTCTTTTCTAGCTCGGTGAATCCAGTTCGACAAAAAACCCAGGAAATTATCAAACAGAATCTGGAAACCATCGGCATGTCAGTCGAGCTACGCAGCGTAGAACCCGGCGTTTACTTCGGCGATCCGACTAATCCCGATTCAGTCTATCAGTTCAAAGCAGACCTACAGCTGTTTGCCTTCGATAGCGAAACGCCCGAACCCGACTCGTACATGGAACTCTATGCCTGCGATCAAATTGCCCAAAAAGAGAATCAGTGGTCGAAAGAGAACTCTTCTCGCTACTGCAATCCTAAGTACGAGGCGCTGTTAACTCAATTAAAGAAAGAGACAGATCCAGAAAAGCGTAAAAGTCTTTTCATTCAAATGAACGATTTGCTCATTGAGGATGTTGCCCTCATTCCGCTGGTTCGCCGCAGCGATGCTTATGCGATCGCTAGCTCGCTGAGCGGACTGGAATTTACCCCTTGGGCACCGAGCACCTGGAAGCTAAATAACTGGGGGCGTCAATAGGTTTTATGGGCAAATATTTACTCAAAAGATTGCTAATGGCAATTCCTACTTTAGTCGCCATTAGCATGGTGATTTATCTCGTGCTGGCCCTTGCCCCCGGTGACCCGCTCGGCGAACTAGCCAACAGCCCCTCTATCACCCCCGAAATTCGCGCCAACATCCGCCGCGTTCTCGGCCTCGATCAGCCCATTCATATTCGCTATGTAAAATGGGCAACTGCTTTTATCACAGGCAACATGGGCTACTCATTTGTAAACCCTGTGCCAGTGAGCCAGCTCATTTGGCAGCGCCTGCCGACAACGCTTTGGGTCGTTGGCCTCGCGTACTTATTTTCTGTTCTCATCGCCTTTCCGCTGGGCATTATCTCCGCACTCAAACGCTACACTTGGCTAGATAATCTTGCGACCACTTTCGCCTTTGCGGGCTTTTCCATTCCGCCTTTTTTCACCGGGTTGCTCTTCATTATTCTGTTTAGCGTAGGGCTGGGCTGGCTCCCTTC
>JBBSOB010000354.1:0-4371 GCA_038260205.1 Phormidesmidales cyanobacterium | reverse complement strand
GTAGAAATAAGGTGTAAAGGGTGCTATTACACTGGGCTGTAGAGGGTTTTGATAGCTGACGCATGGCTCGGCGATCGCTGAAGAAGGAACCGTTCTTAATCAGCATACAGCCTTGCTATTTTGTCAATGCGTAAGTTCTATGATATTCATACTTATTTGCAGTTTTGCCTTGATGCCTCAAAAACGGTGGTTTTTGGTACTATAGTACACAACGTGACGTAACCTTACTAGACGTATAAACACCCTGTTTTTATGGATCTATACAGCGGAAGTGACAGATAACTTCTGTGAATAGGGTGGTTATCTGTCAGATTTGACGTTTAAGATCCCAGCCAAGGGGGTTATGCAGCAGATTTGACTTTGAATATATAGTTCGACTGATGTCTGCACAAAATTCTAACCCCTAAAAAGCTTGTACCTTTTGCAAACATTTGAAAAGGGTTAGGTGGACAGATTGCTAGCCTTATAGTACTTTTGTTCTGTACTGAGAGTCAGCATATTATAGGTGCTTGGACGCTTTATGCGTTCCTTAGCAAACTCTCCATGCTGTCAGCTCCAAATACATTAGACATTAAGCCAAACTATGGCTTTTAGGAGGCGGTGATGGAATACATTGACGGCTTTGTAGTTGCAGTACCTACAGCAAACAAAGAAGCTTACATTCAACAGGCCCGTGAAGCTGCTGTGCTATTCAAAGAGCATGGAGCCACTCGGTTAGTGGAATGTTGGAGAGATGATGTCCCATTGGGAAAGAAAACATCATTTCCAATGGCAGTACAGTGTACAGACGATGAAACCGTTGTCTTTTCTTGGATATCGTGGCCCTCACGAGAAGCGAGAGACGCTGGTATGGAAAAAGTCATGAAGGACTCTCGTATGAATGACGAGGGTAACTCAATGCCTTTCGATGGAAGCCGCATGATCTTCGGTGGCTTTCAAACGGTTGTAGACGAATGAAAGGATTGAGTAGACACAGTTTCTACAGATTAGTCAACGGCGCTGTCAACCTCATAAACTCTAGACAAATCAATAATTATTGAGGAGAAATTTCATGGCAAATAATCCTGTAACCTGGTTTGAAATCTATGTGGATGATTTGGCTAGAGCCAAGCAGTTTTACGAATCCGTGCTGAGTGTAAATTTGGATGCATTGGGTGACCCCAACGATACCAGCATCGAAATGCTGTCATTTCCCTCGGAGATGGACAAGTACGGTGCTACCGGTGCCCTTGTCAAAATGGAGGGTGTTACGGCTGGTGGAAATAGTACTTTGATTTATTTTGAATGTGAAGATTGTGCAGTCGAAGAATCTAAAGTTGAAGCAGCAGGAGGCAGTATCCAAAAGCCTAAAATGTCTATTGGCGAATATGGCTTTGTTTCTCTTGCTGTAGATTCTGAAGGCAACATGTTTGGCTTGCATTCAATGAAATAGCGTCAAACCCCATTTGTCTTTGGCGAATTCAAGACAATCATGAGTCCTCATCTGAATGGAGAAGCGATATGGCAAAGATAGCAAAGAACACGGTTTGCCTTTGGTATGACGGCAGCGCTGAGGAAGCGGCACAGTTTTACGCCGCCACCTTTCCAGACTCTTCTGTTGACGCTGTGCAACGCGCGCCGGGAGACTTCCCATCCGGGAAGGAAGGAGATGTGTTGACTGTTATGTTCACCGTGATGGGTATTCCGTGCATTGGTCTTAATGGAGGCTCTGCGTTTCAGCATAACGAGGCGTTCTCGTTTCAGGTCACAACCGCTGATCAGTCCGAAACGGATCGATACTGGAACGCGATTGTCGGCAATGGCGGCGAAGAGAGTGCCTGTGGCTGGTGCAAGGACAAGTGGGGATTGTCGTGGCAGATTACGCCGCTGGTGCTGATAGAAGCGATCGCCGATTCCGACCCTGCTGCCGCCAAGCGCGCGTTCAATGCAATGATGACGATGCGAAAGATTGACATCGCCATGATCGAGGCCGCGCGCCGTGGCTGAGATACTGGCGGTCTAACAACCCGGTTAGAGCGGACTGGCAAAGTTAGTCGATATTGTAACAAAGGTTGCTTGCAGCCCCTTAACCGGAACGTTAGGCATCACACCCAATTCCGAAACTCACACCCGGAGGATCGAACGATGACGAAGTACCTTGTCTCCTTCCCTGGATCGGCAATGGATATCGCCGCCGAAGACATGGCTGCCGTCGGCGAAGCGGCACACGCGGTCATACGCGAGGCGAAGGATGCAGGCGTCTATGTGTTCGGCGGTGGTATCAACGAGGACGTCGCGCCGCAGATGGTTGCCGACGACGGCACCGTTACGAACGAGACCTACCCGCAGACCAAGAAGTTCGACAGCGGCTTCTGTGTCCTAGAACTCCCGTCGCGCGAATCCGCCGTCCAATGGGCCGCGAAGATCGCCAAAGCCTGCCGCTGCTCGCAGGAACTCCGCGAGTTCGGATACGACTCCGAGAGCTGACTGGCGAGGTCGCAGCCCGATGCGAACAAGGACGTCCTTTCTGCATCTCCTTTCTGCATTGCCATGAACTTCGGACACGTAACCCTTAGCTACAGCGAGTCGGATGTAGCGACTCGCTGTAGCTAAAGGTTACGTGTCTTAAAACCTCTGATATATTTTGAGAAAGCTATTCTGAGACATCAAAAGAGACACGCTTTTCTTACGTACCAAAAGGTATACTTTTTGAGCGATTACAATTGATGCAGACGACAGTCGCAGGCCGAGAACGCTAACATCTTCAGCGCCAGAACAATCCCCAGCTCAAATTCACCATCATATGCGTTAGGGCCGAAGCGGTTACCTTGCCTGTTCGCTGCCAAACCCAGCCATAAGCGACGCCCGCTAAGGTTGCCATTAAGGCATATCCCCAGTTCGGCTCAGCAAAGCCTGGCGTAGCATTGTTGAGATGGGAAAGCCCGAAGATAACAGCAGCTAGCAGTAAACTAACAGTCTTTTGATGCGTTAGTTCGCCCAAGATATTTTGAATGATGCCGCGAAAGAGAATTTCTTCTACCAGTGCGACTAAGAAATATCCCAGAACTGTCAGTTCTAATACGACCGGGAACGTTATCCGTTGAGGTGCATAGCCTAAGAATCCTAGCTGGAAACCAACTGGAATCAGAAGGATGCCGATACCCAAAAAGCCAGAGATCGCCTGTTTAAAATCGTCTCTAGTAAGCGCGAAAGTGAAGCCCAGCTTGGGTAGAGGATGCTCTACTAAAAATAAGAACAGCGTCAAGTTGAGTCCAATTAGCAGCGCTACCGGAGCGGGTACCCAGGCAAACAAACCGAGGAGTGAAGCCTCTAAATTTGGCAGAACGCTGAGCCTTGGGGCCATCGTTCCCCAGGGCTTGCCGACAAGGAGGTCTGCAATACCTAAAAATAGCGCTGGCTCTAGCGGAATCCAGGTGCAAAAGGCAACCAGTAGGTATACCCATTTGGAGCGTTTGTTGCGCTGCTCATTCCAACGCAGCAGCGCGACTGGCAGCGCGACATAAAAGGCAACGGACAGGAATGCCAAAAGAGAGGTTTGACCGCCTGCTGACAGCAGGTAGAGGACTAGCAAAACAAAAACCAGCCCGCCTCGCAGCTGATGGTTCCAACTCCTTAGGCGCGATCTCCAGGCAGCAAAACTAAAGGCTGGATAGAGCAGCAGTAAAACCCACGCGGCAACTGTCGGCATCTTAAAAGTCCCTGAATTCGCTGCGATCCCTTCGCGCTAAGACTCAACCAATATACCTTTATGAATGGCGGTCTAGACCTATGTGGTTACGGCAGAATCAAGTAGGGTAACAGGGATGAGTGAGCGCCCTCTAGGGTCTATCATACGAAGTTTTCTGCTAGCGATCGCCCGCTTCAACCTCCCCATGAATGTCAATCTCTACAAAATTCCTCAAAGTAGCCCCGATGATGTCTCTGGACTAGACGCACTGCTGCAATCGGGAGCGGTTGATCCGGCCCATATCATTGCCATTTTGGGCAAGACCGAAGGCAATGTCTGTGTCAACGACTTCACCAGAGGATTTGCCACTCAGACATTAAAAGCCTACCTGGGCGAAAAAATCGGGGTGAGTGCGGCTCAGCAAATTGTCTATATCATGTCGGGCGGGACTGAAGGTGTTCTCAGCCCTCACCTAACGAAGAGTCCATCAACATTGGCAGAGAAGCCAAAGCCGCCTGCGACGCTCGCCCCTGGCTACAATCCGCCCAGACTACACCCAAACCTTCCTGGCGAGCCCGCACCGCAAAGTGGATAGCACATCTATTCGTTTTATGATGGGGAGATGCAAAAACTCACCCTAACCAGGCCCGACGATTGGCATCTGCACTTACGTGACGGCGCGGCGCTGCGAGCTGTTTTGCCGC
>JBBSOB010000353.1:0-4378 GCA_038260205.1 Phormidesmidales cyanobacterium | reverse complement strand
CGAAGCGCTCGAAATCAAGAAAGCGGAACTGGGCGATCGCCATCCCTCCACCGCCACCAGCCTAAATAACCTGGCGCTGCTGTACGAGTCCCAGGGCCGTTATGAAGAAGCGGAACCGTTGTATATCGAAGCGCTCGAAATCAAGAAAGCGGAACTGGGCGATCGCCATCCCTCCACCGCCGGAAGCTTGTTCAATCTTGCAGCACTCTACTACCGAACACAGCGGCCCCAACAGGCACTGTCCTATATTCAACAAGCCTTGGAAATCTACGTCTCAACGCTAGGCTCCGAGCATCCGACTACTCAAGCCGCTTACACTTGGCTTCTACCTATTCAGCAGGCAGCCGATGATTCTGCATAGATGAATAGAAAACCTGGTTTTCCTCAACTTCCTAAATCTTTTGATAAAAAAGCGAGCACAGTTGAGAGTTTCTTTTTGCTCACTTTTAGAAGGTTGATTAAGAGTACTAGCAACTTTTTTCCCAGCCAGAAGCCACTGCTTCGTTTCCGCCCGCCAGATGACTATAATTCTGTTGGCTAAAGAGCATATCTTTGAAATATCCACTGAGCAATTAGAAGCAAGCCAGATGAAAATACTAGCGATCGCAGGTAGCCTCCGTACCCAATCCTCAAATGCCGCTTTTGTGCGGGCGATCAATCGCCTGCCTGTACGTTATTTAAGCACAGATTCTTTAGCAGCGGTTGTAGCAAGACAAACAGGAACCAACGTGTGTCCTTGGGGCGTCCATTGCCATAAGTCTTTTAGCACTTTGGGATTGGGGCGATCGCCTAACCCCAACCGAGCCAATATCACCTGAATAACCATCTGATTAAAATGAGGTGGAAACCGATGCTGCTCTTGAGCATGGTCTAAAAAGAAAGTCTTATAATATCTCTTCAGCGTTTTCTCTAGCTTAGAAATATTCTCTAGCAAAGGTCGAACTTCCTGAAGGCGATGGGCGTGATGGCTCAACAACAGCTCAGCGGCATTGTTAAAATGCATCCCCTCATCTTTTACTAAATGGCGTCCAATGGTCTGAATCTCGGGGCCAAAATGACAATAATACTCTCGTAAATCGCGCCGATAAGAGTAAACCGATCCCATCTCATCGAAGGTGATGGCCACTAGCATAGTAAATTCGTCCGCTAGCAGCATTTTAATCGGCTCAATATCGTGAACGCGCGCTAAAAAATGGCCAGTCATCGTCTCATAGCTCACCCCAGAAATGCTGTGATAAGTGCGGCGCAGTCCCTCATAGTGCTTGAGTTCATCCTGAAGCCACAGCGCTAGCATGGCCAAAAAGTCATCAGACATCTCGGCTTTTCGAGTCATTATATAGTCGTAGAGCGCCTGTGAATCTCCCTCAGAAAAAACGTCTCGGCTCAAAAGATCTCGAAAGTTTTTGACCACACCCGGCGGGGCCTCGTCAAAGTACCGTTGGGGAACAACATGATTTTTAGCGATCGCCCGCTCCAAATCCCAGTCATTCTGGCTTATCTTGGCGCTACCCACTTTTTTATAGACCATCATCAATCAAATCCTCTGTCGTCAATCTGGAATATAAAGCCCATCGTCAGAAATAATGTGCGGAATAATCAGGCAATGGCGTCCCGTCACCCGAGAAGTATCCCCTCGAATAATCACGCCCGCCGCCTCGCCATCAACCACCCAGCTACCCAGCATATAGTGATAGCCAAACGCCTGCGCCAGCTCCACATATTCTTGAACAATAAACCCTTCCTCGCCATAGCCAAAACTATCTCGCTTCTCCAGCTCACCCACCCCCGTTTCAATCGAGGTCGCCACGCCTTCCATACCCAGCAAAGGCTTTCTCACATGCATTCCCACAACCAGCTCTGTAGACTCTACAGAAATATCGGTTTCAAAGTACGTGGCTAATAGATACTGACGATAGGACGACGATTTGAACTGCTGCCACATCAAAGCCATTGCACCTTTATTAGAAAGCACCTGTTTCCACAGCGGTTCAATCACTTTCACATCGCCAACGGCTAGCCGTTTGGCAAATACCTCTGTAGAGCCGCTTTGGGCCATATCGTTTTCAAGATCAGACCAGTCGTACATTTTCCAAAGTATGGAAATACGTTCGTTTACATGATCCACAAAGTAGCCGTCTTCATCTATGCCAAGGCCGCGCTGAATGGTGTCGCCCTGATCGTCTAAAAGTTCTCTTAAATAGACAATTTGCGTATAAATGCTCGCATCTACCTCATCGTGCAAAATCTGAATAAGCTGCATCGCCATTTCCAAATCTTCTTCTAGATTCTCATCGACTAGAAAAGAGATGCCCGTTTTTTTGAGATTGTAGTCTTCATTAATTCTGCGCCACTGCCCGGCAACTTTATCCCAATAATCATTAAACTGAGTGGCATTGCTAGGCAGCGGTGTGGCGCTATTTTGATGATTGCGCATGTAGTCTGCATACCAGTTCCACTGATAGATAGTTTCAGCACCTAGCAGCGGAGTTTCACCGTTAATTTCGAGCAGCTTAATGTCCCCGTCTTCTGTCACCGCAAGGTCAAAGCGGCTGCACAAGGACAAATCTTCAACCGGCTCTTCTCGATCCCAGCTATTTTTAATCGCCTGCCAGTAAGCCGCCGGGATTTTTAACTTTGCCAATCGTCGATCAACATCGCCCGCAGTTTGATCGGTGAAGAACCAGTCTAAAAACTCAACGCACATTTCCCAAAGGCTTTCGGTGGCATCGGCGATCGCAGTTTCTTCACGAGTATCCAACTGAATGGCAAAAGGCTGAGGGAGCGATTCCACCCAGTATTTTTGTTGGGCATCGCTGAGCACATCTGCCTGATAAGCGTTCTCACGAATATGACGCTGCCAGTGAGGCCGACGAATAATCTTGATAGGTATCATAGTTTTAGATGTTGTTTTTATTGACCGCCGCTGTTATTTGCCGCCGCTGCCCGTTCCTTTGTAGGTAGAGCCAAAGCCCTGACTCCCTCGGCCTTTGATAGTGCCTCTAGCCGCGGTGCCGGGAGGTCGTGCAGGGGCTGGGGCAGCGGTATATCGAGGAGCGGTAACGACGCCTGTTTTACGATTGGTGACCACCTGGCCGTTGGGCGTAACCACCTGTCCGGGCGTGGCGCTTTGATAGACCGTGCTGGGCTGATACAGCCGACGCTGAGAGCCACCGTAGTTGAGAAAAATGAAGCTAGGAACACCGCCAAAGGGATGAAAATAGGAGCCGCCAAACCGAGGCTGATAGTAGCCTGTGTTTTGAGCATTGGGGGAGGGTTGGCACTCTAGCCCTTCTGCTCGGCAGTCGGCGAGAGAAGCATAGGTCGGCGCATGTTTCTGGTATTCCTGCTGCGCGGCTAGCATTTGCGGTTCGCAGTCTTCTGGTTTGATCGGGGGCGGGGTGGGTTTAGTGGTTAGCTTTCCCTCTGTAAAAGCGGTGTTAAGAACTTTGTACTCGGATTGCTGCTTTTTTGTATCGGTTTCGCATTCTTGAGTCGTTTTATAAAACACCGCCGGAATTTTATCGTTGGCGTTTTGGGCGGTAACGGCGTTTGTCTTTTGCTGAGGCAGGTTAGCCTTGGGGGGCGGACTGTTTGAATTGCAGCTAGAGACGAGTAGGGCCACAACGGCTGCGATCGCCAATCGTTGCCGTACCTGGTTTCTTTGAATAGGCTGCATCTGGATAAAGCGTGCTTGCCGGGACTGTTGTTCAGAATTGTTTGAAGTCATGACCTGCTAGGTAAGGATAAAAAAGCTAAGAAGACAAAAGATGAGGATAAAAAAGCTAAGAATACAAGAATATTGAGGGTTCTTTAAGGGTCTTTTAAGGGGCGGAATTTGCAATAACAATCAGGTAATCGCTGGCTGATACAATTTGCCCATTCTCTGGATTAGAAATGACTTCGCCCTCTGCGCCCTTTTGCAAGGCAACGACAATACTTTCGGAAGTCTGTTTCATATACATAAAAACATCTATAAAGGGTCGTCCGGCCTGCGTGGGAGGAAGCGGCAGCTTGTATAGCTGATTGCCCACCTGTACGCTCAGCAATTCCGAAATCACCTTAGAAATGCCGTGGTTGAGCGCCGCCTGAGAAATGAGCATACTACTCAGATCGCTGATGATGATCACTTCATTCGCCTGAGCGCGATAGCAGGTAACCGCATGAGCTTGATCGATCAGTTCTACAATGGTGTAGGCGTCTGGATTGAGGCTTTCTACGGTCAGCGTCGATAGAACCGCCGTGGCATCTCGAATAGAGGCATCTAGCCGATCGTTACCCAAAATAATGACGGTTTTTGCCTGGCTCAAGTTGGCCCGCTTGAGCGTTTCGTCTGAGACATGGCCGCGAATGAACGCCAGATTGGGGTCGTCAATGGGTT
>JBBSOB010000352.1:0-4389 GCA_038260205.1 Phormidesmidales cyanobacterium | reverse complement strand
TCACAATCATATTCAGCAACAGCGGATTTTTTGCCAGTGCCTTGATCGCTGGCTGCGCTTCAATTTGCGCCAGCAAATCTTGTGAAAATTCAGCCGCCCGCTTCTTCACATCTGGCGTGTCTCGCCCCGCATTCGCATACCGTTCCTGACACTCATACCACCTCGTCACAAAGTCTTGTCGCTGTTCCCGGTCAAAATCCTTCACCCACAGCGAAGAAGCCAGCCCCAGCCGGTCAGCCGCATCTTGTTCTTGATAGGCTTTAGGCCGAGAAGTCACCGCAAACACCGACTCGCCATACTGCTGCATCTGTTCATTTAGCCATTTTGCAATGGCGGGCCGCTGCGCCTTCGCCACCTCATCAAAGCCATCGAACATCACCAAGGCTCTGCCGCTTCTCAGCATATCTTTCGCCCAGTCAGCCGGAACCGCTAAATCGTTGGCACCCGCTAACTTTGGCACATGATATTCACTGATTAGCGCTGGTAAACTCGGCGGATTCTCCTGCGCTAACAACTCTCGGTGCTTGCGCAACACCAGCAAAAAAGGCACCATCTGCGGCACATCTTTCTCCGGCTGCTTCGTCCCCATCCGATAGGCAATATGCTTCAGCAGCGTCGTTTTGCCATAGCCTCCCCAAGCCAAAACCGCCAACTGCCGAAAAGTCGTCTCACGCTCCGCCTTCGCCAAAAAATCCCAAATGCTGCAACTGCGCGGCATTTCTTCCATATCCTCAGCCAACAGCCGCTCATCCGACAGTTCCTTGTCCGACAATCCCTTAGCCATCCGCCCAAACCCAGGCGAGCTAGCACTCAAATCCAGTGCCAACGGCACAAACACATCTCTCAACAACGGCACAAAAATACCCACATGCTGCACCGCCCCCTCCGACCGCAACGCCTGAACATCCGAAGCCTGACAAGCCAGATATCGATCTTCAAAACTCTCTGCGGTTTCTATTACCCTAGCCGTCACAATCGGCTCCACAACAGCCGCAGCCATAACCTTCCCACCCAACGCTTCCGGCTTTTCCCCCGTAATCCCCCACGTCAACATCCCAAACGGTTCCGGCACCTCCCGCCGAAAATCTACCCAAGTCTTCCCCTTCAAAAACGTCGGCAGTTCCGGCGCATCCGGCGCGTCTGGCAACAACACAGGTATCACCGGACACCCCCGCTCCACAAACTCCCGCAAAAACGCCTTCACCTCCAGCGCTTGCCACGGCCCCAACCCCTTGCTACCCACAAACACAGCTACCGTCGCAATCTGTTCTATTTGCCGCTCCAAATCATCCTGCCAATCCGACCCAGGCCGCAGCTCCCATTGATCCAGCCAGGGTTTAATCCGCTGCTGCTGCAACCTTTCCGCTAAGTCAATGACAGCAGCCTTATCCTCACTGTTGTGACACAAGAAAACGTCGAATTTCTGACTCGTCATTAACGACTCCACTTAGGCTGTTTGCTAGGAAATATAATTTGCGTAGAGCACGATTAATACTCGTCTGATAGCTCCCATCTTGAGCATGACGTGTCTTGAACCATTCAATCAAGATCAGCATCGAGACAAAGCGTTATCTGCTGCTTGACGGACGGTAAAAAAAACCTCGCTTAGCATTGCTCCAATCTTGCACTTCAGGAGCATCGTCTGTCTGAATCTGATCGCCCGGTAAAGTCACTAGAGCATCAACCTCTGCTTGCCGTTCAAATGAGATAGGATTGGAACGGTTCTTCATAAACTAAGCCACTTTACTCTCTGCTAGCGAGCTATCTATTGAAAACACTTTAGGCGCAGGAAGCGGTACGCCATCCTCTTGAAGCCAATAGATCATAGATTCAATGACATCTCTACCCTGACTAGCCGCTTCCTCATACGTTTCGCCATCGGTGCAAGGCTGCATAAAATGAGCCTCAAGGTCAGGCATATAAACGACATAACAGTCATTTTCAGAAGACCATTGAATGACCATACTGTAATGCGGTTTCACGGCTTGCCCTCCTTTAATTAATTCGCTACGCCTGCGATCGCACCCAATGCCTCAGAATACTTCTCCAAGTCACGCCGCAAAGCATCCAGCTCGCCCCGCGCAATCATCTCCTTATCCCAAGCCTTCTCATGCGCCTGCGGACTCACCCCATTAGCCTTCTGCTCTTCCCATTCCAGCAATAGCGGATGCCATTTAGATAAAAAAGGACGCAAACCATTGTTTAGGACTGCGATCGCAATTCCCCCAACCGAATCATGCGACGCCCCCACATTCGGCCCCGCCTTCCGCAAAATTTCTCGCGTAGAGCCAAACAAGCTGTACAGCGAATTTATCGCCTCGCGCACCAACCCTTCCTGCGGATGCAAACTCTGCACCGCCACCCGCGTCACTAGCTCTATATACAGCTCCCAGGCAGCATTCCGCTCAGTTGGGTCAGCTTCCCAAGAAGCCCCACCAATACCAAAAGGTAAGTTAACAGTGACTTGTTTGAGCACAGCAGGATCGCGTTTCGGCATAACAATACGGCAGAGGAGTAAGTTACTCAAATTATAGAATAGTAGGCTCTTTCACTAGGCTTAAACACATATTACCGACAACGAGGTGTCAGTGAATGCATTCTGTATTAGCCGCATCTGGCTCATATCTGGTTAGTTGTATCGTCAGAGATTTTCAACGTTTTCATACAAGTACTCAATCGGACAAGATAGACCAATACTCGCAAATTCAACGCGATCGCCCACCTCATACTTCCGAGTGGCCCAAAAGCTATTAGATTGCTTAAAAAACCTTTCCACCAAAACTTTCTGTTGATGGACTAGCACATACTCCTCAAACTCTGGAATCGTTTTATAGTCTTCAAACTTCGCATTCCGGTCAAACTCTGCCGTTGACTTAGAAAGAACTTCGACAATTAATTTGGGATGCAAAATAAAGTCCCTTCCCGCACTGCCCTTCTCTTCTTTGCAGGTTACAGATTGGTCAGGATAATAGAACATTCCGATCTCAGGCATACGCACTTTCACATCTCCAGAATGCGATATGCATTCAGACCCACGCAAATGAGTCACAAACAGTGCCGTCAAATTATTTACGATAACGCCGTGCGCTCTAGTTGCGCCTGCCATCGCAACGGCCTGTCCTTGTATATACTCATGCTTGATCTTACTGTCGCGCTCAAGCTCCAAGTATTTCTCCGGTGTGAGATAAGTCCCGCGAGTTCTACTAGCAATCATTAATCCAGACCCCTTATTTTTCTCACTCAAAAACTTTCATCGGCCACCGGGCAATCATCCCCTCATCAGAGAACTTCAAAAACTTCGCTCACCCACTCTCATTTTATAGCTACTAAAAACAAAGCCCCCCAGCAATGCTGAGAGGCTTCATTAATTCATCTAGCTAACTACATCAAGTGGCTCGGCTAACCGAATCGACTAGATGTAGACGCTATCAGGAAGGCTGCGTAAGTCAGGATATACCCCACCGTAAAGTGAGCTAAACCAATCAAACGACCTTGAACGATGGACATTGCCACCGGCTTATCCTTCCAGCGAACTAGGTTAGCCAAAGGCGTCCGCTCATGTGCCCAAACAATGGTCTCAATGAGTTCTTGCCAGTAACCACGCCAAGAGATGAGGAACATGAATCCAGTAGCCCAGACCAGGTGTCCAAAGAGGAACATCCAAGCCCAAACCGCCAGGTTATTCATCCCGTAGGGGTTGTAACCGTTAATTAGCTGAGAAGAGTTCAACCAGAGGTAGTCGCGCAGCCAGCCCATGAGATAGTTTGAGTTCTCATTGAACTGAGCAACGTTACCGCTCCAGATGGACAGATGTTTCCAATGCCAGTAGAAGGTGACCCAACCAATGGTATTGAGCATCCAGAACATCGCCAGGTAGAACGAATCCCATGCAGAAATGTCGCAAGTACCGCCACGACCAGGGCCGTCGCAAGGAAAGCTGAAGCCAAAGTCCTTCTTGTCCGGCATGAGCTTGGAGCCACGACCATCCAACGCACCTTTGACCAAGATCAAAGTGGTGGTGTGTAGACCAAGCGCGATCGCGTGGTGAACTAGGAAGTCACCAGGCCCAATCGCCAAGAACAAGGAGTTAGTACCGCTATTAACTGCGTCAAACCAACCCGGCAGCCAGATGGCACCGTGATTAGGCCACGCCGTAGTTGCAATACTATCAGGGTTAGAAAGTAGCGTATCAAAGCCATAGAGCGCTTTACCCGAAGCCGCCTGCACAAACTGTGCAAACACAGGCTCCACTAGGATTTGCTTCTCGGGCGTACCGAAGGCAACTACTACGTCGTTATGAACGTAGATGCCCAAGGTGTGGAAACCGAGGAACAGAGAAACCCAGCTCAGGTGAGAGATAATCGCTTCTTTGTGATCGAGCACGCGGGC
>JBBSOB010000351.1:0-4405 GCA_038260205.1 Phormidesmidales cyanobacterium | reverse complement strand
GCTTCTTTGGTATGGAGTATCGATCCTCGGTTTTCAGCTAATCAAGTAAACCAGATTATGCAGGAGACGGCCTATGATTTGGGACGGCAGGGCTACGACTATACGACAGGCGCAGGCTTTATTAATGCGGATGCGGCTGTGCGGCGGGCAATGGCACTCTCTCGAACAAGCAATCCGTTTAGCATGGCGATGACAAGTGCAGCTATAGAACCGCTGGCTGAGTCAGCGTCGGCTTATACGCAGCAGCTAACCGAGAGTGTTGTATTAGAGACATCAATAGCGAATCAGCCCACGTATAAACCTGTTAGCGGCCAGTCCGACTGGTTTTCTCCAACATCTTTCTCTACAGCTGTCAATAATTTCTCTGAGATCTCTATTGATACAGGAATGACCGTTGTAGAGATGACTTCTAAAGAGCTTTCATATCAGGCAGTAAGTTTGCAGGCCGAACGCTCACAGACCGAACGCCTACAGGCAGCAGAGACGTTCCAGTTGCCGCTATCTCAAATCTTGGATTCCTCATTTGACTTTACCGTTTAGCCTAAGCTCGACTTTATCCATCAAGCGGCATAGCAAAGTAAGTCAGACCAAGCGTTGAACAAGGTTCGAGGGACTTTAACCATATCGGCATCGGCGGGCGAGGACTGAAAAGTCCTAATCTGCCAAAGTTGTTGTCTGACCAGGGCAAGCGCATCTGCAAAGGTCGGCAGTTGCTTACGATACCAAGCTGTAACTGGCAGCTCGAAAGCGTGACGCTTTTGTTGCTGATGTGCCAGCAGCGTGACGATAGAAAATAAAGCCATGAGTACAGGTGTGGTCCGAGCGATGGCCAAATGCGACCACTGCCTTTGGGTTTCAACGCCGAGATGAGCCCGCACTTCCTGGAAAGTCACCTCGACTTGCCAGCGCCAGCGAAACCATTGCAAGATCTGCTCGGCAGTCGCCGTTAAGTCTGTACAGAGGAGCGCCTGGGTTTCAAATTGCCGGTTCGGGTCTCGAATGAGTACCCAGCGAATGGGTACAGGTGGCATTCCGCTCTTGTACCAGACCGCCGTAGCAGAGGCAATTTGCAGCTCGTAGTTGCCTTTGCCGTACCAGTTTGAAAGCACCCGCTTTTGCCAAGGCGTATAAGGGTTTTCTATCAGTGGTTTGAGTCCGGGTAGCCGGTTGCCCACCTTGCGAGGTCTGCCCATTTGACCTGGTTTGCGGGGCGGGGCTGGTCGATAGAGCTGAGCATCTAACCGTAATCGCGTCACAACATGAACCGGCTGAGGCATCTGAGCGAGCGATGACAGCAGGTCAAAGGCCGCAAAGCTGCTATCAGCCACTAACACAATTGCCCTGGAGGGTAGCCATCGTCGGACTTGCCGAAGCATCTGCCTCGCCCAGTCAGTCAGTCGTTTATGCCGCTTTTGACGGCTTTGAGCATAGCGCTTTGAAGGAGCCAGTACCGTCAGAAAGGGCAATGCCCAAGTCCGCTTGGCCCAAGGTATGGGTACGAGCAACATCAAGCTCAACCAGCGCAGTCCACTGGTTTTGACAAAGTGACTATCGCTAGAGCGCACCGGGTCTCGATAGATGCCTCGGGCAGCAATCCGCTTTCCCCACCGCCGCTCAATCGTGTCGTCAATGCCCATCACCAGTGGACCAGTGGGTGCGAATACATCCATTAGCCACTGCAACAAAATACGGCTCGCCGCTAGGCTAGACCACACAGCGCGATTGAGCACCCGGTGGTAGGTCTGAAACTGCGGGTCTTCGCTGATGCCTAACGCCCTCAATACGGCACTGACCGTTCGTTTACCAGGTGCTAGAATGGCTCCTATCATCAGCCACAGCGCGGTTCCCCACACTTGCTTTGAGAACACAGGCGCGAAGCGCTGTAACGCATCTAGTATTTCCATTTCGCAGCAGGCGGGTTATGACAAATCCATTTTCCCTGCTGCTTTCCTATTTACGCCAATTGGATAAAGTCGAGCTAAGGAGCTAATGTAATGACTGTTGTTGATCAGTGGGCGCTCAGACTAGCAGAAGCCGCCGTGCCAGACGAGATTGACCTAGCGCCCGATCTTGCACGTGCCTACATTCAAGGTGGTAAAACCCGGCAGGCGCTTTACAAAACGGCTGATGGCGGTGTGGCAGGTGCTTTTGGCGCGGGTGAAGCGCTGTTGGTGCTGCCCTGGGTATTTAAGGGGATTACCGCTGCGGGCAGGTGGCTGCTGTCCTTACTGACTTCAGATGATTTGAACAACGCGATTTCTGTGGTTAAAGATGCGATCGCACTGCGAAAAGCCATCCAATCTAAAGCCCAGCCAATAGCCCTGCCTGGCGCTCAGTCTTACCCTGACCTCAAGCAGACAATTGATATTCTCAGCCGCGAGCTAAGAGAAGCCGGTTTGCCAGGTGACCAAGCTGATGTGATTACCTTGCGCGTCGTTTATGCGCTACTCGAAGAGCCTCAGAGCAGTGTTGAATTTGTAAACTGTTTATACGGAGCTGAATAATGGAAATTTCTGCAAAGAGTAGTGCCCTTCTCCCACCTTGGTTATGGCTATGGCTAGTCACTTACCTTCTAACCTTGCCCAACTCTTTTGCCCGTCTGAAGCAGTCTTGGGAGACTGTGGCCTATAGCGGTGCATCTACTGGTGCAGCAGGCTTCGGCCAGTGGGTGCTGGGCATCAATGCCTTTTTGGAGATTATTCCACTACTAGCGCTGTTCTGCGGCGTAGTGGCTCTCGCTTTTCCGCAGGCAAGAGCAAACTTTTTAGAGAAAAAATATGAGCTGAAGCCGTCTTCTGCCACAGGGGGTGCGATCGCTGACATCATCAGCTTTTTACAGCAGCACGATCCAACGCTACAGGTAAAAGTCAATTTGGTGCGCGCCGGTCAGTATGCCTTTGTCTATCCCCTCAGCTTTCGCCAGACGGGCATTGCCATCTTTGCTCCACTGGTTAAGCTATGGCGGGCCGATCAGCCAATGGCGGAAGCCATGCTGGTTCACGAACTGGCTCACCACCGCCAAGGAGATGCTTTTGTCGTCGTCGCAGGCAGTCCGTTTAGAGCTGTGGTAGAAAGGTGGATCTTACTCTATTTGTGGCTTTTTGTGGTTCCTTATGCGGTTGCTGCTATCAGCCTTTTAATCAACTTTTGGCAAGATTTGAACCTGCTTTCCCAAGCAGGTATTAGCTGGCTATCGATGCTGCCCAGCCTTATTCCTCATGTCTTTGGCCAGGCCTTATTTCTTTTATTCGGGGCATTTGCGACTACGCTGAGTCTGCTGTTTTGGACGCTGAGCCTGTTTATGATGCCGCTGGCTGGGCTGTGGTGCGCTGAATTTAATGCTGACCAGGCGGCGGCGCAGCGATCGCGTCCCGATACTCTCAAAGCCATTTCTCAGCTATCACCTCCGGTTCACTGGCGGCAATGGCTACTCTCTCGCGTTTCTCACCCGCCCGACTCGCTGCGGCGATGGTTTCTGGCGCACAAGCAAACAGAGGTAGCTTTGGCCATATTGTTGCTGATCTATCCGTTGACATATCTGTTGCGGCTGATAGTCTTAAGCGGATTTGCAATTTCGCTTGGCGACCTTAACCTGGCAGAAAATTGGGCTTGGGGATTAAAGACAGTAGCGCCAGTGTGGTTAGCGATCGCAATCGTTCTAGCTGTATGGCCCATGTGTGCAGGCTATTGGGAACGGCTGCTGAGGAAAATGGCGATCGCGTCTCAGTTCAGCCCTCTGCCTTATTGGATAAGTGCTGGCATTGTTTTTGCGCTCACCATCATTGGATTTAACCAGAGCGTCTAATGTCTCTCAGAAAAATACGAGCAGTCCTTTCCAAAAGCCGATGGTCACAAGATCACCGGCTTTCCTAATGCCGCGATTATTTCACATAGCGGTGACGTATAAAAAAGTGCAGGATAGCTTCCGGTTTCTGCAAATAGCCTGACATTTTTTGTCTCGACACTTGTCATAAACCTCTACTGAAGCCAAGGCAGCATCATCCTATTCTAAAAGCACATCAAACAAGAGATTTTTTAACTTGTTGATCCACTCTCTAAGAATAAGGTAACCACTATGCAACGTTTTTTCAATACAGTGTCTATCGTAGCTAGCCTGCTCTGCCTACAGTCTGCCGCATACGCTCAGGAAGCGGCTGATCTCATGACCGAACTACCAGAACCAAAAAACGAGATTTCTGTACCATCCGTCGAAACTTACAGCCTCGAAACGCTCCCAGCGCTAGAGAGAGTAATTTCAGAAGAAGACATTTTGCCCTCAATTGCCGAGCAGCTAGAAGGTTGGACGCTCTACTTCCTCCCTCACTTGTCTCCAGACAGCACTTGCCCTCGCTCAGAAGACAGCATCACGCTCTTTTGCATCTACTAAACGCAACCACGACAATCT
>JBBSOB010000350.1:0-4433 GCA_038260205.1 Phormidesmidales cyanobacterium | reverse complement strand
TTTCTCATTCAGTGGAGTTGGTTAATTCCGATGTACGGCCTAGCAGGTGCGCTGCTAGCGCTGCCTTGGGCAACTCGATTAATCCGCAGGACAGGGCCTCGGCCAGCGATGTACATCAACGTCTTTATGACGGCGCTGGCGTCCTTGCATGGGCTGCTCCTTTTGCAAGCCGTTTGGCACAGTGGCACTCAGGTGGTGAGCTTTGAGTGGCTACAGGTGGCCGACTTGAGGCTGTCGGCTTCTTTAGATTTATCGGCAGTCAATCTGATTTTTTTAGAGCTAACGGCAGGACTGAGCCTGCTGGCTCAAGTTTTTGGGATGGGCTATTTGGAAAAAGACTGGGCGCTGGCCCGGTTTTTTGCGCTAATGGGCTTTTTTGAAGGCGCAATCAGTGGCGTAATCCTCAGCAGCTCTTTATTCTCTAGCTATTTTTTGTTAGAGATGTTGACGGTTTCTACCTATCTTCTGGTGGGCTTTTGGTATGCTCAGCCGCTGGTCGTGACCGCTGCTAGAGATGCCTTTTTGACCAAGCGGGTCGGCGATGTTTTGTTATTTATGGGGCTAGTCGCCCTGAGCACCTATGCCGGGTCGCTGAATTATGACGATTTAGCCATCTGGGTAAAAGGCGCTGAGATTACGCCGCTAGCAGCAACGCTAACCGGCCTGGCGCTGATTGCTGGCCCTACGGGAAAATGCGCTCAGTTTCCGCTCCATCTCTGGCTAGACGAAGCGATGGAAGGCCCTAGCCCGGCCTCTATTTTGCGTAACTCTGTGGTGGTTACCTGTGGCGCTTACGTCCTAATTAAACTTCAGCCCGTAATCGTCCTTTCCCCGATTGCGCTAAATACGCTCATTGCCATTGGCGTGACGACGGCGATTGGCGGCTCTTTTGTGGCCTTAGCGCAAATCGACCTGAAGCGAGCGTTTTCTTACTCTACGAGCGCCTATATCGGCTTGGTATTTATTGCCGTTGGCACTACATGGCCAGGGGTAGCGCTGATGTTGCTCTTTACGCATGCGGTGGCCAAGGCGCTGATGTTTATGAGTGTGGGTGCGGTAGTTTACTCAACGAACAATCAAGACCTGACGGAGCTAGGCGGAATTTGGTCGCGGATGCCAGCTACGACGATTGCCTTTCTTACGGGCGCACTAGGGCTAGTGGGCCTGCTGCCGTTCGGCTGCTTTTGGTCGTTCTGTCTGGGCATTGAGTTTTTATGGGACGAGCATCCGCTTTTGGTGGGCGTCTTTTTGCTGGTTAACTTTCTCACGGCGCTGAACTTAGTTCGGATCTTCCGGCTAGTGTTTTTGGGCGAGCCGCAAATGAAAACGCGGCGGACGCCGGAAGTCGGCTGGCTAATGGCTGTGCCGATGGTGTCGCTCTCAATTATTGTGCTGCTAGTGCCCGTGATGATGTGGCGACTCTCCATGCTGCCACCGACTGAATATTTCGATCTATTGGCGGTGGTCCTGCTGGTTGGCTCAGGGATTTTGGGCGTGGGCCTAGGGTTCTATTTGCCCTTAAACCGGGCCTGGTCGCGCTCTAGTCTAGCTCCGCTCCGCCGTCTACAAGACTTGCTAGGCAACGACTTTTATACCGGGAAACTCTACGAGGCGACGGTGGTGCGACTAGTAGCTGTGCTGTCTGCGGTCAGCAACTGGACAGACCGCTACGTGGTTGACGGGGCCGTGAATTTAGTCGGGGCGGCATCTCTGCTGAGTGGAGAAGGGTTGAAATACAGTGCATCGGGGCGATCGCAAAACTACATCCTCACCATTGTGGTGGGCGTAGGGCTGCTGATTGCCATGACAACTTGGAAAATATGGTAGGGAAAAGATCTTGATACTGAGCGTACTCCTCATCATTCCGCTATTAGGCGCTTTGATAATTAGCCTTTGGCCCACTGAATTAGATACGAACAAAGCTCGACTAGGCGCACTCATCACGATGAGCGCAAGCGTAGTTGGTTCGCTCTATCTGATGACTCAGTTCGATATTGCCAATCCGGGCTTTCAGTTTGTTGAGCGGTTTGATTGGATTGAGTCGCTAGGGCTAAGCTATGGGCTGGCCGTTGATGGCATTGCCCTCCCGCTGGTTGTGATTAACAGCGTCTTAAGCTTCGTCTCGGTTTATATCAGCGCTAATATCAAACGGCCCCGACTTTACTATCCGCTGTTGCTGCTCATTTCGGCGGCGGTTACCGGCGCGTTTACCGCTCAAAACTTGCTGCTGTTTTTTCTGTTCTACGAGCTAGAGCTGATTCCGCTGTACTTGCTGATTGCTATTTGGGGCGGCGCACGGCGCGGATATGCGGCCACAAAGTTTCTGATTTACACAGCGTTCTCTGGAATTTTGATACTGGGTGCTTTTCTTGGTCTGGTGTTTTTGTCAGGTTCGGGCAGCTTCGATTATAATCCGGCCTTGGCGCAGGGCTTAACGTTGGCCCAGCAGACGGTGCTGATGGGCGCATTGCTAGTTGGCTTTGGCATCAAAAGTCCGCTGGTGCCTTTCCACACCTGGCTGTCGGATGCCCATGTTGAGGCTTCTACGCCGGTTTCGGTGCTGCTGGCAGGCGTACTGCTAAAGCTGGGTACTTATGGCATTTTAAGATTTTGCGTGGAGCTGTTTCCGACGACCTGGCTGGATCTTTCGCCTTGGCTAGCTTGGTGGGCAGTTTTGAGCGTGCTGTACGGGTCTTTGGCTGCGATCGCCCAAACCGACATGAAAAAGATGGTGGCCTACAGTTCCGTGGGGCACATGGGCTACATTTTGCTAGCGGCGGCGGCGGCCACCCCGCTCAGTATGCTGGGTGCGGTGTTGCAAATGATTAGCCACGGTTTGATCTCAGCGCTGATGTTTTTGCTGGTGGGCGTAGTCTATAAAAAGACCGGCACTCGCGATCTCACCATTTTAAGAGGACTGCTTGCGCCTGAGCGGGGTCTGCCCTTTATTGGCTCGCTGATGGTGTTGGGGGCAATGGCCAGTGCCGGTATTCCGGGCATGGTGGGCTTCATTTCGGAATTCATTGTGTTTCGTGGGAGTTTTGAGCGCTATGCGCCGCAGACGCTGTTCTGTATGGTCGGCTCGGGGTTAACAGCGGTATACTTTCTGCTAATGATTAACCGGGTGTTCTTCGGGCGGCTGAGCGTTTCGCCTCCCAAGTTTGGTGAGACGGTAGATACGCTGATTTCGGGGGTTAAATGGCGCGATCGCATTCCAGCTTTAGTCCTGGTATTGCTTATTTTTGCCCTTGGTCTTCAGCCCGAATGGATGACCCGATGGACAGAAGTCACCACCACCGCATTCCTTCCCACCGCTCTCACGGCCCGCGTTTCAACGATGCATCCACTCGAAACCGCCTCTATTGTTGATCCGGCGATCGCGCTACCAGTTGCGCCCTCAGTTCAGCTAGCCTCGTAATCTGCCTTTATTCATCTCGTCCTGATTCGCCTCGTCTTTATTTCGCCTCGTTTTTATTTAGTCTGGCTACCTCAAGCCAGCGCTCAGCTATGATGACCCAACCCTCCGTCGCTATGCAGCTCCAGCCTGCCCCCATATACTCGCCCGCCGAGTATATTAACCGTTTGCTCAGCGGCGGCACCCTGCTACCCAACAATGCAGAGAATCTCAAAGAGGTCGTGGGCGTCCTAGATGCCTATGGCGTAGTGCTCGATGCCTATGCCAAGAACTTGGTTTATATTGCCGAGAGTCAGTTTTTGGTGCTGTTCCCTATCTTCAAATACTTCAACGGTGAGGTCACCCCTGAGCGCATCGTCAAGCATCTTTGGCACGATCGCATTAATTACGAATATGCCGAATACATCATGCGGACTATGATGTGGCACGGCGGCGGCGGCCTAGATACCTATTTAGATTCAGAGGCGTTTTGGGCCTGCTGCGCCCCAGCCATACAGGCTAAAATTCGATTTAACCCTCTCCTGCTGACGCTGAGACGACTTTTTCCCGACTACCTGATTGAGCAGGTGCGGCAGCTCGCTTATTACTCTGGGCTAGGTCAGTTCTGGCGCGTGATGAGCGATATTTTTCAACAGTTGGCCGAGGCGTATAACGCTGGCAAAATCGACGCAATTTCGCAAGTGGTTGAATTTATTAAGCAAGGGCTAGTTGATAATGCCACTCGGCCTATTACCTACAGCGTTAAAATACGCGGTACGGTTTACGACATTATTCCGGAGTCGGTGGGGATAACGTTTTTATCTGATACGGCCATACCCTACGTAGAATCTGTTTTCTTTCGCGGCGCGCCCTTTTTTGGCATCGTTTCTTATAACGCGCAGGCGCATCAGGTGTCGATCGATCAGTCTCAGTTTGGCTATGGCGCCCTCTTTGCCGATCCGCTGCCGATTGGAGGAGCGGGCATTCCACCCACGCTGCTGATGCAAGATATGCGCCACTATGTGCCGGATTACCTTAG
>JBBSOB010000349.1:0-4453 GCA_038260205.1 Phormidesmidales cyanobacterium | reverse complement strand
CTAGAGAAGTTTATGGATCAAATTGCGGTGGGATGCGATCGCCCCATCCTAGCCGGAATTTTCTTGCTCAAATCTGCTAAAAACGCCGCCTTTATCAACCGCTGCGTTCCGGGCGTAGATATTCCTCAGCACATTATTGACCGGTTGGAAGTTGCGGACGAGCCGCTGCGCGAAGGGATGAAAATTGCCGCTGAGCAGGTGCAGGCGGCAAGGCAGCTCTGCCAGGGCGTACATATGATGGCGGTGCGCAGAGAAGATTTAATCCCTGAGATCTTAGAAATGGCGGGCGTAAAGCCTCAGATCCAGCAGCAAAAAGTAGGGGCGCTTAGTGCCGCTGGATAAGGACTCGATGAAGACCAGATGAGACTAGGAGCGATCGCCTACAGCGTCAAAGACTGCGCATTGTTCTCAATCAAGTCGCACAAATCCTTCAAAAACGCTGCGCCATCCGCACCATAAATAATCCGGTGATCGCTGGTCATGTTCACCCGCATCTGAGACTTAATGCCCATCAGACCATCGGGCGTTGCCACCACCTGAGGGCGAGAGCCGCCAATCGCCAAAATCGACCCCTGACCCGGTGGCAAAATAGCATCAAAGCTATCTACGCCAAACATGCCTAAGTTCGACAGGGTAAAGGTGCCCGTGCTGTACTCGTCAGGAGCGAGCTGCTTACTGCGCGATCTAGCGACTAAATCTTTCCAAGCGCGCGACAGCGAATAAATATCCATCTGGTCGGCCCCTTGCAGCACAGGCGTAATCAATCCGCCGTCTGGCATGGCTACAGCCACCGCGATATTAATACTGCTGCTGTACTGAATGCCCGAAGCCGCATAGCTCGCATTCACAACGGGATGCTTCTTCAGCGTGACGGCTACGGCCTTAGCCAGCAGCGCCGTCATGGTGACGCCTTTGGGCTTAATCTGCTGATACAGCTTATCTAGCTCGTTGGTCGTAATGGTATAGCCCACGCGGAATACAGGCACCGATAGGCTCGCATCCATATTGCGAACAACAGCCTGCTGAAGCGAATTAAACGCGACTAGCTCGCCGGGAGCCGCTGTGGGAGTTGGCGTGGCCGGAACGACTTTGGGAACAGACGCTGTGGACGCACCGGGTACGACTGGAGCCGTTGCCGACTGGCCCTGAAGCTGGCCCTGGGATTGACCCTGAGACTGGCTGCTGGACGTTTTACCCGCTGCTTGCTCTACGTCTTGGGCCACAATCCGACCGTGCGGCCCCGATCCTTGGAGTCCGCTCAGGTCTACTTTCAGTGATTTTGCCAGTTTCCGCGCCCGAGGCGAAACGATGACCCGACCAGATCCGCCGCTCGCTCCATTTTGGGTTCCAGTAGGTGCGATCGCACTATTCGATCCACCTTCGTGCAAGGCGGCAGGAGCGGCTGATCCGCCTGCAGGTAGTCCTTGGGCTGCGCCTGTAGCGATCGTCTGAGAGGTAGCTGCCGCTGCTGGAGTCGCCGCAGTGTCGCCACTTTCGCCAGCCGCACTGCCGTCATTGCCGCCATTAGATAACGCCGCCGCCTTTTGCTTGGCTTCTTCAATTTCTTCGGGCGTTTCTGCCAAAAAAGCAATCACCTGATTGACCTGGGCCATTTCGCCTGCGTCCACAATGACGGTGGCGAGGGTGCCTTCGTAAAAGGATTCCACATCCATGTCGGCTTTGTCAGACTCGACGATGACGACGGTATCCCCCTTTTCCACCTTGTCTCCGGGAGATTTTGCCCAAGAGACAATTTTTCCCTCGGTCATGGTGGAGCTGAGCGCAGGCATGAAAACTTCGCGGATCATGGAGAGAGGTTCACTCTAAGGACGCCTAATTGTATCTTGTGATGGACGCTCGGTGGGATATTTCGACTCCGCTCAAGGCCCGGCAGTCGTTACCCGCATTTTGGTTACGCTCAAGGCCCGGCATTAATTAACCCAAGAGCTGAGCGGAGTCGAAACCCAGCCCTACCTACAGTTCGCCGCGAATGTCTTCGACTATGCCATCGCGCAGCAAAATTTCCACCTGCATTTTCTTAATCATGTGGTCGCCTATCGCAACGCGGAAAAAGCCGTCAATCTGGCCCTGGCTGACTTCTGTGTCTTGCTCTAAGGTCTGCACCTGCTGGAGCTGTTGCAGAAGCTGATTTTTTTGCTGAAGCAATTGGCTTTTGTCCTGATTGAGCTTGCTTTGGACGCTGCTAATTTGTTGATTGACGGCGACATCAGGCGTAGCTCCTTGATTTTGCATCTCGGCAAGGATGCGCTGGCTCTGCATTTCGAGCTGCTGCAAACGTCCGTCAATTTGATTGAGCTGGCTCTGTAGCTGTTTTTGAGCTTCCTCTTTCCACAGCGGAGTGACCACGGCTTTGATGTTGACGACACGCTTTAGCAGCAGTTGAGACTGGGAAACATCCATAGTGAAAAATATTAAACGACTTCAATCAAAAACCATTGAATCAGACTAATGCTCAACGACTAGCTGGGCAATACTTAACGCCCTAACTTAGCAGGCAAATAGCTGATCAAACAGCGCAAAGTGATGATCTAGCCCACTTATGGGACAGACTTCGGATACTACTAGTATTCCCGATATATCAACTTTTCTCCATATTTTTCCCGATATCTCTTTGCCAACTGGACAACCTGCCGCGTTGTTTTACAGATTTTTGAATAGTTTACGAGGAGAATTTGCTAGGAGAAAAGGCCGTCTATAAGGTCGCGATAGCGATCGCCCACCTGATTTTTCTTCACCTTCATCGTCTGCGTCAGCAGCCCATTCTCTACCGTAAACGGCTCTGCGACCAGGGCAAAAGCCGCAATCCGGTCGTCGGCTCGATAGCCCGGCCGATTCGCCACCTCGCGCTTTAGCTCCTGCCTATACAGAGTTTGCACCGCATCGCTTTTTAAGTCTGGGGTAATGCCCTTGGCCGCCGCCCACTTCTCCAACGCCTCCATGCTAGGAACAATCAGCGCCCCTAACGCCTTTTGATCTTGGCCTACGAGCATAATTTGATCGATATACGGACTGCGCAAGCAAGCATTCTCAATAGGCGTTGGCTCAATATTTTCACCGTTGGTAAGCACAATGGTATCTTTGGCTCGACCCGTAATAATTAGATCGCCCCATTGAGTGACTTGCCCCAAATCGCCAGAGTCGAACCAGCCGTCTGAATCAATTGCTTTTCGGGTGGCTTCAGGATCTTTGTAGTAGCCCTGCATAATCTGCGGGCCGCGCAAGAGAACGAGTCCCGGTGTGCCGATGGGCACTGGCTGACGCTTTTCTAAATCGACAATAACTTCTTCTGCGCCGGGTACTGCCTGACCGTCGGCTCCGCGCAGGTTTCGCCAGGGTCGGCGGACGTGCGTGATCGGGGAGGTTTCGGTCAGGCCATAGCCGCCCAAAATTTCGATGCCAGCTAGCTCATAGAAGTCTTCTAGATAATCGGCAATGGAGCCGCCGCCGCTGACCAAATAATCGACTTGGTCACCTAGCGCCTCGCGAACTTTGGCATAAACGATGGCGTCGCCCAGGCGGTGAAGAGGCCATAGGTAAATGAGCTTTAGGGCCGCAATTAGCTTATCCGCGCTCGAGCTGGTGAGCTGATCTAGATTCAGGCCGGATAGGGTTCGCTTTGCTTTGACGTATTGCAAGCTCTGCGAGATAAAAAACTGAACCAGCTTTTGTTTGCCTTCTGGCTGCTCGCGAAACTGTTTCTGGACGCCTTCGTAAATGGACTCCCAGAGCCGGGGTACGGCCACCATGTACTGCGGCGAATGCGCTTTAAGATCCTTTTTGACGTAGCGAATGTTGGTGTAAATTTGGGTGCAGCCCTGAGATAGCGTGAAGTACTCAAATGAGCGCTCATAGCAGTGCCAGATGGGCAAAATACTCATCACCTTTTTGCCGGGGCCAACGCTGACTACACTACTGGCTCCAGCGATTTGAGACAGCAAGTTTGCCTGGCTTAGCATGACGCCCTTGGGCGCGCCAGAGGTGCCGGAGGTGTACATAAGGGTGGCGGTGTTTTCTCTGGCAAACTCGACTGGCGTTAGCTCACCCCCTAACCCGATGACGTCCGAGAAGTTCAGCAGTTTAGCACCGCCTAAGTCTGCGGTGGTGTCGGTGGCTTCATCTGTGAGCAAAATGATGAAGCGGAGGTTTTTATCGGTCAGACTATCGGCCAGACTATCCGCTAGCTTGCTCAGCGTGGAGAGATCTTGCACGACTAGGCCAATGCTGTCGCTGTGCTGCAAAATGTATAGCAGCTCGCTTTTTTCAGCATTTGCGCCGCGTACGGCATCAATTGCGCCTGCGGTCATAATGCCCTGGTCGGCGACGAGCCATCGGGGCCGATTTTCTGAGAAGATAGCGATTTTTTCGCCGGGCTGTACGTTTAGAGCCTGCAGGCCAGCGGCGAATCGCTTGATCTCTGTGGCTAATTCCCGAT
>JBBSOB010000348.1:0-4487 GCA_038260205.1 Phormidesmidales cyanobacterium | reverse complement strand
TTTGAGGCGGCGCGGTTGGGGTGTGATGTGTATGCCTCTGATTTGAATCCGGTGGCTTGTATGCTGACCTGGGGGGCGCTGAATATTATTGGGGCAAGCGCGGAAAAGAGAGAGGAAATTGAGAAGGCTCAGAGAGAAGTTGCGGAAGCGGTGGATCGAGAGATTACTGAGCTAGGAATTGAGCACAATGAGCGAGGGGATAGGGCGAAGGCGTTTTTGTATTGTTTGGAAACGCGGTGTCCGGAGACGGGGTGGATGGTGCCAATGGCACCGAATTGGATAGTCTCTAAAACTCGCAATGTCTGTGGCAAATTAGTTCCTAATTTTGAGCACAAGCGCTTTGATATTGAAATTGTTTTAGGTGCTAGCAAGGCTGAAATGAAAACGGCAGCCAAAGGAACTCTTCAGGGTGGAAACCTAATATATGAACTTGAGGAAAAAGTGTATCGCACACCTATCAAGACAATTCGTGGCGACTTTCGCACCGAAGACGGAGAGACTCGAAATCGTTTACGATTATGGGCATTGAGCGACTTTAAATCGCGCTCAAATGATATTTTTAATGAGCGGCTTTACTGTATTCAGTGGGTTACTAAAGAAACAATAGAAGAACCTCGGCAAGAGATATATTTCGCTTCTATCACCGAAGCCGATTTGGAGCGAGAGAGAAAGGTGGAGCACATTGTCGAGGAAAACCTGACTGTCTGGCAGGAGAAAGGCTTCGTACCTGACATGGCCATCGAACCGGGAGCCGAGACGACACGACTATCTCGCGAACGAGGTTGGCAGTACTGGCACCATTTATTTAGTCCTAGAAGCATTTTTGCTATTGCAAAATATCTTCATTATGGGATTAAATTCAAAGGCGTTGAGTCAGTAGTCTGCGGTTTAGCGCTTTGTTCTGTTCTCGATAATGCGGCCCGTCTATGTACTTGGAATGCTGGTCATCCAGGCTCAGGAGAATATACCGCTCATGTTTTTTACAACCAAGCTTTAAACACGACTTATAGCTACAGCAGTCGCTCAGTCTGTCATATTTTGCAAACACTTGCTAACTTCACTAGGTTTGTTCAATCATTTGAAGGACATGAGGATGTATTTGCTGTTCCATCGACAGAGATAAAGAGTGCCAGTGACTTGTTTATCACTGATCCTCCCTATGCAGATGCTGTTAACTATGAAGAAATAACAGAATTCTTCATCGCTTGGCTCCGCAAAAATCCCCCTGCCCCCTTCGATCAATGGACTTGGGATTCCCGCCGCGCCTTAGCTATTAAAGGCGACGGTGAAGCCTTCCGCCACGGCATGGTCGATGCCTACCGCGCCATGACCCACCACATGCCCGACAACGGCCTGCAATGCGTCATGTTCACCCACCAAGACACGGGTGTCTGGGCTGATATGGTCTCCATCTTTTGGGCCGCTGGCCTCCAAGTCGTCAGCGCCTGGTACATCGCCACCGAAACCACCTCCGAACTCAAACAAGGCGGCTACGTCCAGGGCACCGTCACTTTGTTGCTTCGTAAACGACTCGCCACAGCATCCACCTTTAAGCAAAGATTGCTTCCCAAAATCCGCAAAGAAGTCACCGCCCAAATCGAAGCCATGATGAACCTGAACGACGACGCTCAGACCCACGGCGAATCAGTCTTCAACGACTCCGACCTACAAATGGCAGGCTACGCCGCCGCCCTAAAAGTGCTCACCCAATACACCGAAGTCGATGGCCGCGACATGACCAGCCTCGCCCTGCAACCCCGACAAAAAGGCGACACCACCGTCGTAGACGACATCGTAGAATACGCCTCCGAAATCGCCAACAACCTGCTCATTCCCGAACGCCTCAAAGAACTCAACCCAGACACCTGGAGCGAAATAACCGGCGTCGAGCGCTTTTATCTGCGCATGGTCGCCATCGAGAAGACCGGAGCCGCCAAGCTCGATAACTACCAGAACTTCTCTAAAGCCTTTAATGTCGCCTACCAGCCACTCATGGCCTCCCTAGAAGCCAACAAAGCAAGGCTAAAAGGTGCAAAAGAATTCAAACCCCGCGAGCTGACCAGCGGCGATCTGGGCGGCACCCTCCTCAGCGAACTGCTGATGGCCATTCAGGAACTGCTGAACGATAAAGAGCCCAAGGTCGTACTAGGTCAAATTCGCTCTAGCCTAGATGCCACCTACTTTCAGAAGCGCAGCCATTTGATGGCAATGGCTCACTACCTGGCTGATATGTGGCGCGATCGCCGTCCTGAAGAAGCCCAAAAAGCTGAAATTGTGGGCGATCGCATCCGCAACGAGGGAATTTAAAGAGTAGCGTTCCAGATGCTGCTATTCCGCTCCAAATCCATCGTTATTTTTTATACAAAACCCCATGACCACTTTCGACAGCACCAAGCTCCAGCTACCCAAAATTCTGACAGATATCGTAGCGGGCAAGATTCAGCTCCCAGACTTTCAACGGGGCTGGGTTTGGGATGATAGCCACATCCAGAGCTTGCTAGTGAGCATTGGCCGTTCGTTTCCGGTCGGTGCAGTCATGCTGCTAGAAACGGGTGGAGAGGTGAAGTTTCAGGTACGGCCTATCGAAAATGTGACCTCGCGATCAACCTTTCCAGAAGCCGAACAACTCATTCTTGATGGTCAGCAGCGCCTAACAACCCTGACTCAAGTGCTTGCTTTAGATGAGCCAGTGAAGACGCGCACCGATAAGGGCAAAGCCATCAAGCGCCATTACTATTTCCACATTCCAACGGCGCTCGAAGGGCCAGAACGTCTTGAAGACGCTCTCATAGCAGTGGATGAGAGTCGGCAGGCAAAGTCAGATTTTGGCCGCCAGATTGATCTTGATCTCTCTTCACGAGAACTAGAATGCCAGCAGCTCTACTTTCCGTGTAATCAGATTCTCAATTCTGACGAGTGGGAAGAAAGCCTACAAGATTTTGCGGCGGAGAGCTTTAGCACCTACATGAGCTTCCGTAAGCAAGTGCTGAGTGCCTTTCGTAACTATGAGCTTCCTATCATCAAGCTTAGGAAAGAAACCTCCAAGGAGGCAGTATGCCTAGTCTTTGAGAAAGTAAACACAGGCGGTGTTAAGTTATCCGTCTTTGAACTGATCACTGCCAGCTATGCAGCCGATGGCTACAACCTGCGAGATGACTGGTACGGCAGCAAAGATCGCTCCGTTGAATCTCGTCAGTCGCGTCTTGCTGAAGAGCTTCTCCTTACCCAAGTAGAATCCACAGACTTTCTCCAGGCCATCACTCTACTACATACGCTAGAGAAACGCCGCATTGATCTGGCTTCCGGCAAGCAGGGGAAACAAGTCACGCCAGTAAGCGCTAAACGTAACTCAGTTCTAGAGCTGCCGCTATCAGCGTACAAACAATGGGCCGATAAAGTAGAAAGCGGCTTTCGACTCGCTGCCAAGTTTCTCAAAAAGCAATCCTTTTACGCCGTTCGTGAACTGCCCTATCGTACGCAAATTGTGCCCCTTGCAGCGGTCATGACACAACTACAAGAACGCTGGCTAGAGCCCCGCATTTACGACAAACTCGCCCAGTGGTTTTGGTGTGGCATCTTAGGCGAACTCTATGGTGGAGCCGTTGAAACCCGCATTGCCAACGATCTCGAAGAGCTGCTCCTTTGGATAAAAGATGATACCCATACTCCTCGCACGGTGGGAGATGCCTCTTTCCAGCCAGAACGCCTAGATCGGCTGACCACAAGGTTAAGCGCGGCTTACAAAGGCATCAACGTTTTGGTTCTGCGCGAAGGGGCCGCAGATTTCTTTTGGAAAGCCAGTATCAAGGAGCTGGACGCACAGGAAATTGCCCTCGACATTCACCACATCTTTCCTCGTGCTTGGTGTGAAAACGAGGGCATTCCTAGACGACGCTACGACACTATCGTTAATAAAACCCCTATTTCCTACAAAGCCAATCGCATGATCGGGGGATCAGCGCCCTCAGCCTATCTTCAAAAACTCCAAGATCACACTCAAGTCCAGCTCGATAGCGCGGAGATGGACAAAATTCTTGTCAGCCACTGCATTCCTCCAGAGCAGTTACGTAAAGACAACTTCGATAGCTTCTACGACGAGCGAAAACAGGCGCTACTAAAGCTCATCTCCACAGCGATGGGCAAGCAAATCTTGAACGAAGGCTTAGAGGCCCAGGATGATGGCGAGGATGATGAAGTATGAACCCATCCCCTATTCAGCGCTTTTCCTCTAGAACCGAACGCCTAGATCAAACGGTACTTACCAAGTACCTGAAGCAGGCTAAACGCTATCACCGCATCGCTGGATACTTCACCTCATCGCTGTTTGAGATTGCCGGAGAATATATCGATAGCATCGATGACGTTCGGATTGTCTGTAATTCCGATGTCCGCTCTGAAGATATCAAAGTCGCCAAGATTCAGGAATCCACGCTATTGGGGCGCTTAAACGACCTGCCTGTAGAAGCCGAATCGCTGCTGAATAGGCC
>JBBSOB010000347.1:0-4498 GCA_038260205.1 Phormidesmidales cyanobacterium | reverse complement strand
GGACATTGTTCGCATCGCCAGGGCGTTGCCAGGGTATACCGACTTCTGCGGCCACCAGCGCGATATTGAGGATAGGGCTCGCGATTGGGCGCAGTGTATTGAGAGCAGTCACTACTTTCACTATGGCAATGACAAGCCGACGACTACCAGCACTGCCCTGACCTGGAATCAGCGGCAGCAGGAGCTGGCACGCGATCGCATTCGGGCAGCTGCGCTCGATCTCTTCCGTGACAATCAGTGGCCCGAGGGCATCACAGCTCGTTTCGATGCGCTCTGTGCCGCTGGCATTTCGGGCAGCACTCTCTATCGGCATCAGGATTTATGGCATCCCCTGAATCTGACAGAGCCTGTGGAAAAACCCCCGGACCCCCCTACTTCTGCTGCCGGGGTCGTAGGCAATAGCGCTGGGGGCGCATCTCCTACACCCTACGGCTCAAGCTTATTAGTAGGTGATGACTGTAACCCTTTATCCAACAGCGGTTCTAGTTCACTTTCGGCCTCAGAAAATGGGGGCGCTGAGAGGGAGGGGCGTAATTTACGCGACCACACTGCCGACTACCTGCTGTCCAATGAGGCATTCGCACCACCGCCTCGTCAGCTCATCCTCGATATTCAGCAGATGTTGCAGGCCAACCGCGAGAATCAGGCGGCGCAGCGGGCACGACACCAAGCTGATGGCGATGATGGGCAGCAATCGCAGCAGAATGGCGTTCAGGCCGACAGGATTGCTCAGCTCTATGCCTGGGCCGCTTCTGACGACCCCATTCTGAAGGCCGAAGCTTTGAAGCAGCTGAGAAGGCTGGGGCTAGACGGCTCGTAGATAATTACGGCCAAACCCAAAACTACGCAGTAGAAGTGAGATTCTGAAGCCGGAGAGTGAGCCGGTGTGGTTTGGCGATCTCATTAAACCGGGGTGGTTCAAAATCGTGCTCGTCAGGGTAACACTCTAAGTCGTGGTCAGATTCCTTCAGGCCATATTTGACAGTGCTTTGAAGCTTTATCGACTGATCAAAAGTGTTACCCGGCTTTGAGCCACGCCCTGTTGACGCAGGAGCAAAATTACCCTTTTGGGTACTTCAGAGAAGTAGACCTTTTTCTAATATGAATGGAGGTTACATAGGGTAAACGAAATTTTGCGCGGGATGTTTGTACTACTAAGAAGAGCTATCGACAGACAAAGGGATTCAGCCTGACATTGAGTCCTTAGTTTTTTTTAGGTTTAGAGAATCCCGTACTTTTTTTGTTCACCCGGTTACACATCTATCAACACTGTTTAGCTGGTATTTGTGCAAACCAGTGATTCTCTTTGCGGCAGTCCCTCTATAGCTGCCTAATTCACAAAGAGGATTGAGTTTATTTCTGAAACTAAATTAGCTAGGAGTCCTTAACTATGCAGATTTCGACCTTTGAACTGCTGGTGCAGCCGATTGCACCTAAACCATTTAATACCAATGTCTCGCGCCGAGTCATACAGGCATATTTTCTAACGATTGCTAACCTGGATGCGCCTGGTGCTGATGACATTGTTTTGTCTCTTCAGTTTACACCCACGACAGAGTTGAAAGCCGATGAGACTTTCGTTATCACGGATACCGGATCAGGCAATATGTTTGGAGAACTTTCCCCTAACGATACCACCGGTAAACCTAGCGTAAATATTACACTCTCCGCCGGAAAAACCGCGCTCGTTGTACTTCAACCTGATATCTCTAAGTCAGCCCCTAATTCGGCTAGCCTTGACGTTGCCAAATATGAAGTGCGGGGATATGTAGAAGTCTTTCTATCAAATTTCTCGCCGAACCCTACGGCAAATATTTTGGTTTCTCCTCAGGTGCGAGGAACGTTTGTGCCCAATGACTTAGGAGCTGCGGAGCCTGACTTTGATCAGCAAGCCTATAGTTTACCGACACCCAACGGAGGAAGCTTAATTACCCTACCGTAATTGCCTAGCACCACTGTCCAATAACTTCACATGCTGCTGAAGAAGCGTATGGGGTTTCAGTCTCCTCGAAATTATCCTCAGTAGGGCACCCTCCACCCTGCTGAGGGCAACTTCATTGGCTATATAAGGGCTTAATTGCCCAACAAAAATATGCAGAACCTCAACAGCGTTCTCTTGATGCCGGATATTTCCATCGGCATGAAGCTTGTTTTGAAAGAGGCTGCGCTGAATTTATAGAAACTGTTGCCATTGCGGTAACTTCCATTTCACTGCATTTAGAGGGAAGAGCATACAGATCATGACACAGCCCAAATTTTATCCTGTTTCTTTTAGCTGGGTGGCCTTACATCCGGAACCAAAAGGCATTATCCAGTTTATTGGTGGTGCATTTTTTGGCACCTTTCCCACTCTATTCTATCGACACCTGCTCAAAGAGCTATATCGAGAGGGCTATACCTTGGTAGCTCTACCGTTTCGGTTTTCGCTGTCTCATTGGCAAATTGCCTACAGCCTACTAGAAGAGCAACATCGGCTACGGCAGATTTTGCCAGATATGGCAGACCGCTTAGGCTATGAGACCTTCCTATATAGGAAGGTCTCAAGCTATCACTGGCTTGGCCATAGCTTAGGGTGCAAGTACATTGCTTTATTAGAACTCCTCAGTGGCCGCGACGATTCTGTTGAAGCAGTTCTCCCAGAAGCCCTGATAAGTACTTACCGCAGTAGCCCAGGTATCTGGAATCAAGGCTCAGTCTTGCTCGCGCCTGACATTAGCGACCTAGAAAGTGCCATTCCTATTCGGTTCATCGTTGAATTGTTCAATCGGCTACATATCGGCGTCCGTCCTAATCGCCAGCAGACGCTAGATCTCATTCGTCAAAGTGAACTGTTCAATATGACAGCAATGATCTCGTTTGATCAAGATACAGTAGCGGGTAGCCTTACTAACAGCGATGTGGGCGTGAGCGACGTGCTGTGGCTGTATGAGTACCTTCAAACAAAATCCGCTCCCATCCAAGAGTTATCTGGAAAGCATTTAGAGCCTATTGGCTGGCGCATCGGTGATTATATTGCTGATTTCAATCCTCTAGATAAATTTATCAAGACTCTTCGGAATTGGCAGGTTGCGAATGTAGCTGCTGGCTTTCTGAAGAAAGCCATTGATATCCCCAGATAAACCAACAGCTTTTTAGCAAAATCCGACATCTTTAAGTTTGAATTGACGTTTCTTTGCAACTGGGAAAGTGCTCCTAGCTATTAGTAGTCTAATGGCAATAAATACAATTAGGGAGCCGCAAATGAATAAGATACCGATTAGATAGGCACAATCGTCACATTCCATTTAGGCAGGGTTTCAGAACGCAGCCATTGTTCAGAGAAGGGTTTCAATTCATCAGCAGAGAGCTTGACCCCTTTGGGATAAGTAGTTTCGGCGTGGTTCATCGGTGGGCTACACTTTCGCCGCGATGGTGAAGCCCGCTGGAAGCGATCACATAGCATTCACATAGAATCGTATAGGGTGAAAGCTTGTCGTCAGACACCTTTAATGATCACCCCCTATGAGGGCGCGGTTCACAAATGGCCACTTTTAGGTAACACTCGCAGCGCAAATTAGGCCATCATCAACGATGGCTTCACCTACTGATCTGATCACTTCCTATGCCCTTTGGAAGCGCTCGAAACCAAGGATTTCTAGCCAATGTGGGTGAGGCTGTCCAGTCAGCAATTGCTTAGGACTTTTGCCCACCCGTTCCGGCATCCGAGAGCGGCTGAAACGCCTGTGGTTAAGGAAATATTGCAGCAAACTGAGGTAGGAATCCCCGAGGCTCCGGCGCAGAAAGAAGTAATTGCGCAAGCGAGAGTTCAGGTTTTCGACCATCGAACTGGCCCTCGGGGTTTCTTTGAGGGCTTCGTTGACGGCCTCCATCACGTCGTAAAACTTGGTTGACATCTGACTGTATAGCTGGTTCCAGCGTTCCCAATAGGCATTCGAGGTGTTGGGCTTTCGATGCAGCAAACAGACATCCCGTACGGCCTGTAGCGGCAGCTCAAAGCGCTGGGCGATGACATCTAACTTTTGATCCAGGACACCGGCAAAGGCCAGCAGCTGATCGCGCTGGTTGTGCAAGGCCTTCCTCAGCTTGCGAATCGTCGGATATTGCTTGCCTGCCCGCTGTTGGAGTTCTGCCTCGATGAAGTCAAAGAGTTCCTGACGCACTGCTAAGTCCGGGCCAGCTAATGCCATCACATCGTGTGAAAACCACTGCAACAGCGTTTTGACATCTTGGGCACGGGCAACCAGTCCGGCTTCCCGGCGGTTGGCTTGCACCTGTTGAATGGTCAGCTGCCGCGTCATGCTGTTCGTTAGCAGCGCCTTAGCAATCGTCTGCTCTAGCTTGATGCGATGAGTCGTTGCGCCTTGCGCCTGGCGAGCCAGTCCATTGGCCACCTGCTCAAACTGTTGCTGGATATGGAAAACATCGCCATGGCAGGGTGTTTCTGGCATGGCAGCTTTCTGCCCGGCTCTCAGTCCACTGCCACCATCGGCGATTGTAT
>JBBSOB010000346.1:0-4526 GCA_038260205.1 Phormidesmidales cyanobacterium | reverse complement strand
TTCTTTTTGATTTTTTTCTTTTTCTTGCCGCCGCCTGCACCGCGCCAGCCAGGTCTAGTTTGCCCACCAAAGGCCCCTTGTCCGCCACCCATGCCACCGCCCATGCCGCCACCCATACCCGGAAAGCCGCCGTCAAATCCAGGCAAACCCATATTGCCCTGACCCATTTGCTGCATCAGTCCGCGCATCCGCTGAAAATCGGTCACCAGCTTGCTAATGTCTTTCTCTGCATAGCCTGCACCCTTAGCCACCCGACGCCGACGGCTAGGCGATCCGGCCAGCACCTCCGGATTCTCCCGCTCCTCCATCGTCATCGACTTAATCATGGCCTCACAGCGCTTTAGCTGCTGTTCCCCTTGCTGAAGCTGCTCCGAAGACAGCTTGTTGCCCATGCCCGGAATCATTTTCATAATTCCGCCGAGCGAACCCATGTTCTTCATCAGCTTGGTTTGCTTCAAAAAATCATTAAAGTCGAACTGGGCCGACATGATCTTGGCCTGAAGCTTCTCGGCATCGGCAATGTCAACTTCTTCCTGCGCTTTTTCGACCAGCGTCAGTACGTCGCCCATGCCCAAAATGCGCGAGGCCATGCGGTCGGGATAGAAGGGCTGTAAAGCTTCTACTTTTTCGCCTACCCCAATAAACTTGATCGGCTGTCCAGAGATTCGCCGCACCGAGAGGGCCGCCCCCCCGCGCGAGTCGCCGTCCATTTTGGTTAAAATTGCGCCGGTAATGCCAATTTCATCGTGAAACGTCCGCGTCAGCGTAGCGGCTTCTTGGCCGGTCATCGCATCGACGACTAGCAGCACTTCATCCGGCTGGGTAACGGCTTTAATTTGGGCCAGCTCGGCCATCATGTCGGTATCAATTTGCAGTCGGCCCGCCGTGTCAATAATCACGGTGTCGATGCCGTCTGCTTTCGCTTGGGCCAACCCCTGCCGCGCAATTTCGACCGGGTTCGCATCTGCGCCGATTTCAAAGACGGGGACGTTAATTTGCTTACCCAGCGTCAGCAGCTGATCGATGGCGGCTGGGCGATAAACGTCTGTGGCGACGAGCAAGGTGCTGCGATCTTGCTTGCGTAAATGCAGTGCTAGTTTGGCGGTCGCGGTGGTTTTACCTGTACCTTGCAAACCTGCCATCAGGACAACGGTCGGTTTGTTCTCGGAGTTTGCTAAGGGGACGTTGGTTTCACCCATCGTTTCCACTAGCTCGTCATAGACGATCTTGATGAACTGCTGGTCGGGCCGGACGCCGGAAACGACATCTGCGCCCTGGGCTTTTTCTTTAACGTCGGCGACAAAGCCTTTGACAACATCCAGGTTGGCGTCGGCTTCTAGCAGCGCTCGGCGCACTTCCCTGAGCGCTTCGGTAATGTTTGCCTCCGAAATTTTGTCCTGGCCGCGTAGCTTTTTCCAGGCGGATTCAAACTGTTCTGAGAGGGCTTCAAACATAAAACTGAGCGGGTGATAGACAAAGGGATATCTTCCTATTCTAAAGGGTGCGGTTCCAATTGCTCATGAGAGCTGTCTGCACCGATTTTTCTGAGGTCGTGAGGCGTTCTGATAAGCTAATGAGCGATCTGCAATCGGGGGCTTTGGGAGCTTTTGCCAGGGCACAGTACATCGAAAGAGCGATCGCCCAATAACCGCACTTTGACCATAAGTGCAGCGGAGATGATGGCGTATTCGGCTCGGTTGCTAGCGTTAACTAAGGCGCAGGCAGTCGCGGGCATTTTGGATCGCACTATTCATCAGGATTTGCTGGCGGCGTTGCCCTATTTGCCTAATGGGTTTGTAGATTTGCTGATTGTCGATCCGCCTTATAACTTGCGAAAGGATTTTAACGGGGCGGTGTTTAAGGCGCGATCGCCCCAGTCATACCAAAACTGGCTCAGCTCGTGGCTAGCGCAAATTCCTCGTCTGCTAAAGCCCACTGCCTCTATATATATGTGCTGCGATTGGCAGTCCTCGAATGCTATTTACGAGGTGTTCTCTCAGCATTTTCAGGTGCGCAATCGCATTACCTGGGAGCGGGAAAAAGGGCGTGGGGCCAAGCGCAACTGGAAGAATGCCTCTGAGGATATTTGGTTTGGCACGGTGGGCAACGACTATACCTTTAATGTGGATGCGGTGAAGCTTCAGCGGCGAGTGCGTGCGCCTTATCGCGATCGCGCTGGCAAACCTAAAGACTGGCAAGAGACCGAACAGGGAAAGTTCAGAGCCACCCATCCGTCTAACTTGTGGACAGATATCTCGGTGCCGTTTTGGTCGATGCCAGAAAATACAGATCATCCGACCCAAAAGCCGGAGAAGCTAATTGCGAAGATGATTTTGGCGAGTTCTCATGCGGGCGATGTGGTGTTCGATCCGTTTTTGGGTTCGGGGACGACTTCGGTGGTGGCGAAGAAGCTAGGGCGGCGATATGTAGGGATTGAGCAGGAGAAACTGTACTGCTGTTTGGCTGAGAAGCGGTTGGCGATCGCCGATCAGCATCCGACGATTCAAGGCTATGCAGACGGCTGCTTTTGGGAGCGAAATGTTTCAGCGGGCGATCGCTAAACTCCGGTACAAAGTCATTTTTTGAAACCTTTAAATAATCCATACATAAGCTGTACGTAATCTAGAAAATAAAAGGTCAGAATAGCGATTGAACTCATCAAGTTTTACTAAACTGTTGAGTAATTTATGACGACTAAGGGTGCAGCACAACGCATGGCAAGTATAAAGACGATTGAGCTGAAATTTTTGCTGAAGCTGCTGGGATGCGATGACTATCGTGGCAGGGTTACGGATTTAAGTCCGAGTAGCAAAACTTCTGCGGCTGAGCGCGATCGCATTTGTGAGTCTTTGGGTGCGCAAGGATTGGTGGAGTACGTGAGTGAAGTGGCTAGGTTTGCGATCGCGCCGCCGGGTAAAACGCTGCTGTCTTTGGATACGACGAGTTTGCCAGTAACGCCAGATGAGTTGAAGCTTTTGAAAGCCTGCAAAGGTGCAATGACGCCCGGTAAGTTGGATAAAAAAGTGCCTGTGAGCGATCGTCAAAGTCTAATTAAAAGTTTGGCTGATCGAGGACTGCTCAAAATTTCTAAAAACACGTTCAAGGAAGTTTGGCTGAGCGCTCAAGGCAAACAGTTTTTACTAGAAGAGTACGAGCCGAAGGGCAATTCAGCCGTCGCAACCGCAACCATGCTGGGGCACTACGTAAGGTTTTTGCGTGACAATTTGGGTCAGTCTTCGGGGCAAAAGCTACCGACTAGCCAACCTCGCGGACAGCAGCCACTCAGCCAACCCAGTAGTCAGTCAAATAGTTCGATGCCGATTGGGGTGCAAACAAAGCCAGATGGCCAAGAGGTTCTGCAGCAAATCGGGCAATTGAATCAAATGCTAGGTACTGAGAACTATTTACCTATCTTTCATTTAAGGGACAGGCTACAGCCGCCATTGACTAGAGAAGAATTGGACAGCATCTTATATAGTCTTCAGCGCCAGAACCAGATTGAGCTAAGCAGCATACACAATCAAGGCAAGTACAGCGACGAACAACTTGCCGATGGCATCCGACAAGAAAAAGGCAACTACTTGTTCTTCATTAATATTATTTAGATTGATTCCATCGAGTCAAATCTAGTTTCCTAATCTACAAGAAGAGTTTGAGCGTGGCATCTCTAGAACAATTAATCCGTAAAAATCTGAATCCGTTTGACCCAACGACTTTTAAACCAGGCAATTTCTGGAGGGAAAAACAGGATCAGTCTCAAGAAGTATCTTCTATTCACGAGCATGTTGTGGATAGCGTTGAGCAAACCTTAACAGATGTGCTGCGCGATCATAGAACCCGAACGATGCTGCTGCTAGGCGACTCTGGATCGGGCAAGAGCCATTTGTTAGGGAGGGTGAAACGGCGTCTCAACGACCGGGCTTGCTTTGCTTACGTTGGGCCTTGGCCAGATAGTCAGTTTATTTGGAGGCATGTGCTGAGGCAGACGGTAGATAGCCTGATCGCTGTACCAGAAGGTCAGACAGAATCTCAGCTATTGCGATGGCTCAAGGGTTTGGATATCCTTCAGCGAGAAGGTCTAGCTCAGCGCTTGCTAGGTGAGCGCGGCGTATTTATTCGCGACATGAGAGCGAGTTATCCGACCGCATATCGGGGAAAGGATTTCTTTAGTGCTCTTTATGCGCTCTTAGATCCTGCGACACAGATAGTTGCTACTGATTGGCTTCGCGGTGAAGATCTCGACGACGAAGATCTGAAATTAATACGGGTCAGGCATTCGATTGATTCTGAAGATGCGGCCCAAAAAATGCTAACAAACTTAGGCTGGCTTGCCGATTCTACTCAGCCAATCGTTATTTGCTTTGACAACTTGGACAATGTACCGGATATGCCAAACGGTCAGTCTGGTCTAAAGGCTGTGTTCAACGTAAACACGACTATTCATAACGAGAAGCTCAAGAACTTTGTGATTATGATTAGCCTGATCACTAGCAATTGGCGCACAAATGAAGAAGATATTGATATCG
>JBBSOB010000345.1:0-4534 GCA_038260205.1 Phormidesmidales cyanobacterium | reverse complement strand
TGGCATGGGTGCCTAGCGGCCAGTAATACTTCTCTACCGCTTTTGCCCAGCTACGCGATCTCACTTCTATCTGATGCTGGTGGCCGCACCATTGGCCATAGCCAGGGGCCGTTGTCGCCGTTTCGCGAATGTATTTGACCAGCGCATCGCCGCTTAGCTCTTTGAACACCACCCCATAGCAGCCAATCTGCTTCAGCAGATGATTGGTTTGATGCGGGGCTGTCCATCCCTCCGCGATTAGGATTTCTAAGTCTTGTCGCCATGCCTCTATATTGTTCAGGCGGCGGCGGGGCTTGGTTAGCCGATTTTGTCGCGCGATCAGCAGGGCGCTACTTAGTTCACCCATGTCCTGACCAATAGCGGCGATATCCCATACCTCGAACAGGTCGCTGAGCTGATTGCTTACCGCTTGTAGGTCATCATCCAATAGCCATGAGCCGCTCTCTGGCTGGAGCGGCAGGCGGTGCCCCTTGTACAGAATTTTGGTGACTACGCCATAGCTTTTATCGTTCGGAAATATCTCTAGCTGACCCTCTTTTACTTCATAGCCTTGGGTTTGCAGGCAGAACTTGACCGCGACCGCCAGGTTGAACGTATTGACGGCTCCGTTCAGCGGGAAATATAGATGTAGGCCATCGCTCCAGCTTGAGCGCACCAATACTGTCCGGGTAATGCCACTGGTCTCTAGTGCTATTTGGATTTCGGCGATCGCAGCTGGGTTTTGATTCGGGTGGTCCGGGCTCTCTACGTCGATATCCAGCAGGCCGTATTCGGTCGTGTAGTCAAATCTGACGCCTAGTATTTCGCTCGGGTCAGCCCAGCGGTGGTACAGCACCCGGCTTTTCATCGGGTAGCGTCTTTCCGTCTTCCACTCTGGCTTTAGGTGCTCTGTCTGCCACTCCAGCTCCTTTTGAGCCGGTTGTTCTGAGGCTGGCACTGGCGCGTAGATGAAGTCCCAGCGGTTCTTTAGGAAGATGCGGCTAAGACGCTGAGCCAATGGGTCTGACGGCAGTAAGTCGTCATTACGTACGGCAATCATGGTGCTATCTCTCAATGAAGTGAATGAGGGAGATAGGCCGCTGTAATCTACATATCTAAAAATTGCGATCGCAATCTTTGCAACTATAGGCTAATAGCTGCTAATATGTTGACAGCACAAAGGGTCACTCAAAAACCGCCGACCAAAGCAATTAGAGTCCCACCTATCTCGATAAATTAGAAAGCCTCAGTCGTTGGCGCGATTGGGGTTTTCGACTGTTTATAAAGGGATTACTTCGATATCACGCTCCTCACACAAATCTGGTGCAGGTGTATTGTATAGTAAAAGCGAAAATAATATCCAGACGTTTTTCGGATATGAAACTCAGCGAAGCTCTCAAAGCCACTATGAATGAGTTTGAATTAACGGGAACAGACTTGGTGGAGTCTGCTCGCATAACACATAGTCGGCTATCTCGGTTTCTCAGTGGGGGAGCCATTAAAACTGATGGGCTAGACCAGCTAATAGAGGCACTAGACGATGAAGCTTTGGGTTTCATGATGGAAAAATTGATTGAGCGTCGAGGGTTTCACGTAGTAGCCGAAAAGAAACCAACTTTGTCAGCTCTAGTAGAACGTCTCGACGAAGCAGAAACTGCCGAACTTCTCAATGCACTGGCAGACAAGATCAGGAAAGGTGTTACAACAAAAGATAGCAGAAAAAGAGAGTTATTAACTGCATAGTACCTTTTTTTAGTCTCCGAATATCTTATCGGCTATCTAGAAAAATGTCAGAAGATTTTTAGCAGACAACCCAAGAGTGCTTAGGTAATTAAGACTCTCTCGCTGGGTGACCTTAATTTGCAGTGGCAACTGTCCGGGGATGCCTGATAGCTAACCGGCACCGTATCAGACACCTGCCGTCTCGTTGAGAAAAGTGAACGATCAACACAATGGCATTGTCATGCGCACCAACAGACACGTCATCAAACGTTGTTGGGGATATCCGATAAATAGCAGTTAGCACCGTAGTTTAGGGCTCATTACGCCGCGCTAGATCAGGTAGTCGATGATGGTTTGGCACACCAAACTTGCCTTATGCCGAGATGATGTCTCGTATGCAAAGAAAACAAAAATGATGTTATTCCAAGGGCTTAACCGCTTTAGGCTTACGTTCAAAGGCTTGAATGCTAGGGTTTTCTAGCGCAAATCCCTCAGGCGTTAGTTCACCGATACGCCCAGTCACGGCGGCAACCCAATCAGCATATTGTTCAGCGGCAGTCGTAAGTTTTTTCCACATCTTTGGTTTCACCGTCACAGAAACCTGCCTGCCATCACAGTCAATCGTGAAGTGATGCCAGCCGTTCTCGACGAGTTCCGAATTCGGAAGTTCACTGATTTTTATGGTTGCTTCTAACTTGCCAGAGACGCTCATTGTCGTTCATCAGTAATGGTTCGTTATTAACATAGCCCAAGGCCAGTCATAGATGAAGATCTAGGGCAGAACGGACTCTCTCTTCTAGAGATCGCAGTTAAAAGAGGTGAGATCGCCAAAAGAGAGAGTCTGAGTTTAATCATTCAGATAACGATCTCTGATGTATAAAAATGTAAATTACTCAGGATTTATTCTTTTCACTCAGAATTGTTTTTCTCTGCAAAATCGATCTCGCGCGATGTCAAAGAATGCTGCTATAACTGCCGGATACAATTCTTAGCAATTATTTTTTTATCGCTCTACTGGCTGGCAATAAAAACCTTGAAACTACTGTAAAACGTGGGCTTAGGCATTGCTCGCTGGTAATTCGCATTCAACGGTTTTATCCTTAATCAAGAAAAGTTGTTCGTTTCTACGTTCGCCAACGTCTTGAAATTTCTAGGCAATCTATACACAATTGCTAAAACGTCTCGTATAGATTGACACCACGATGAATTCTTTTTTACGGACATCTCAAAAGATTAAAAGATTGCGTTCCCGTTCAAAACCTCTGCTTCTACCCAGTGCAATCGTCGCAATCGGTCTGGTTGGAGGGTTGCCAATACTGCTGCTGTCTCTCATCGGCGGCATTACAGCTGCCTCTCTCTTTAGCAGGCATAGGACGGATCAATTGCTTGATAGACTTGCCACTTCTGCGGGCGGCTGGCACGTTTTGTTCTGGGGGATCGCCGCTGTCGTCGGCATCTCACTCATTTCACACGGTCAACCTGCCTATGCGCTCTTTGACGGCGCTAAGGGCGCGGCTAGTAGCGGCATCGGCACGTATATTGGCGAAGAAGAATCGACCAGCCTAATTGACACTATCACCTTTGCCATGTGGGCGCTCGCAGCCGTAGGTGGCATCGCTACAATTGCTGGTGGAGCCATGCAAAACATAATGGTTTTAGTCGGCGGTCTTGTGCTGTTCTTCGGCATGGCCGTCTTAATCGGCGTCCTAGAATTCTCCGATAAATTGCTATTTTCTGCATAACCATAACTCATGCAGCAGTCGAACCTCTATCTGGTCGTCAACCGCGCCATCGGTCGGTTCCCTGGCTTCTTATTTCTTCCTATCCCACTGCTTTGTGTGCTGCTTGTCGCCTTTGGCACGAGTCTTGCGCTGACGCTGTTCTTAGGGCTAGGGATGGGCGCGGTGCTGATGATGGGCATGTTTCTCTCCTTGACCTGGCTATTTGTCGTTGGTCAAGACCCTGTTCGCTTCATCTATTCACTGCTACCACCGCCCAACTGGGTGAAGGGCCGCTATTCAGTTCACAGCGTTCTGGACAAAGATTAATGCTTGCTGAGTCACTCACTCCTACTGAGCCATCCATTTTTGAAGCAGATACCTACGCTTTGCCTGCCCAACACCGCCTAAAGGTGCAGGCCGAAGATATCGGCTGCTATCTAAAACGCCATCGCAATCATCTAACCCGGCGCTGGGAGTATTCTATCGTTTTTGATTTCGAGGTACATGGGATTCACCCTTCCCTCTACCTGGACGTAGCAGAGCCGATCCTCAAGCGGGTCGCGCAATTGTTAAAAGGATTGCATAACAAACCCGTCACCCGCATTCTTGAAGGGGACTTATGATTGCAAGATTGAGCGCAAAATCATCTATCTCTGGAAAAGGAAAGAGATCGCAGGTCTACAGACTAAGGCGGTTTGAAGACGAGTGCGATCTCCTCGCCTTCTGTCGCTTGAAGGTAGAGGGTGAAGACATTGGCTGCTACTTAAACCGCCGTCGTAACCGTCTGACGCAGCTCTGGGAATATTCTGTTGTCTTTGCCTTTGCGGTGCGTGGCGTTCATCCTTTGCTCTACCCAGGTGAGGCCGAAACCATCCTCAAGCGCGTTGAACAGTCGCTTAAAGGGCTGCATGACCGGCAGCGGCTGACGTTTCGATTCCGCTCAGTGGCTGACGATAGCGCCGAGCAGGCTGCTATTGCTGAGCTAATGGAGCAGTCAGAGAGCGTCGAACACCAGTACTTCCAGGCAGCTCGCTCCAAGAACATACGCCTGCTCAATGACCAGGGCCGTCGGCAACATAAGTCGATCACCGTCTTTGCTTCTTATCAGCTAG
>JBBSOB010000344.1:0-4552 GCA_038260205.1 Phormidesmidales cyanobacterium | reverse complement strand
TCCGCCCGCCCAGCAAGCTCGCCGATACTGCGCCGCCCTGCTTCGCGCCCGTCTAGAACTCCCGGCCTACCACCTTATTCCCTTCCTTGGCCTCACCTTGGGCTACGACCAAAGCGAACTTGCCACCGCCGACAAGCTCGCCGCCCGAATCGCCCAACAAACCTTGGAAGACAGCACTCTTTCCGCGATGCTGTTTGCCCTCCAAGAACTACTAGGCACCGAGCGATTTCGCGCCGTAGAAGCTGAGGACACAGAGTCTCAGTACACTCGCTCTGGTCAGCTCACCATCATGACCATGCACAAAGCCAAAGGACTCGACTGGGATATTGTCTGCCTGCCTTTTCTGCATAAACGCAACCTACCGGGAGAAGCCTGGGTGCCTCTACAAATGCGGTTTTTGGGCAATTTCTCGCTAGATGAAGTTGCCCGCGCTCAGCTTCGCGCCTACACCCACGCCACCTACGCCCAAAACTACAGGCCAGAGCCGATTCCCAACATCGAAACCGCTTGGCAGCAGGCGAGTAATCTTAAAAAGGCCGAAGAGTATCGACTGCTCTACGTCGCTATGACCCGAGCTAAAAAATTACTTTGGATGTCAGCGGCAAAGCAGGCCCCCTTTACCTGGAGTAAGCCTGAAAACCTGCAGGACGCTGAAGTCAGTCCGATTTTTCAAGCCCTCTCACAAACCCTGTGAATGCTCACCGAGGCCAAAGCGCTTCTACCTCAATTTGCGATCGCTTCTTCTTACCGCTCTGCCGATTTCGTTGTTCGATGGGGCATTTAATTCCCCAGTACTTTGCCGCAGCCATCATATTCATTTTCAGTAAAGACTTACTGCCTAAGCGAATAGATTTGGCCGGACGAGTCGGCTGAACCGGCAGCATTTTCATGATTTCACCGGCGATCGCACAGGCCAAAGGCGGCGGCACCGAATTACCAATTTGCCTAGCCCCGTGCCATTTCGTCTCTTGAAAGCGAAACCAATCTGGAAACCCATGCAGGCGAGCCATCTCCCGCACCGTAACGCAGCGCGCATACCGATAATGAATCGGCCTTGGACTCGTAAACGAGCCTCTGGCAGAATCAGTTCCGGCCCTTAGCGTATTAGAAATGCCGTGAGGCGAGAGGCGAAAAAAGCGAGATATCGGCTCTTTTGTGCCGGGTTCTGTGCGGGCGAAGCGGCTGCGCGAAATGGCCGTATGCAGCGTGCGCCGACTGCTGGTAAGTCGATTATCATTCCATCTGCGCCGATAGCCATATCGCCAGCTCTCAGCACTACTACAACGCATCAGTGCCGAGTAGCCACTGGCCTTTTTGAGATAGTCAGAAGGCACTTCATCGCAAAACAATAGCTGCTCGAACCGTTCGGCATCGGGCAAATCATCTAAGGCATCTAGGCAGGTGATGGGCGATCGCCATGGCTCAGGATAACGAGGCAACTCATCAGAACGCCTCGCCCCCATCAAAAACAATCGTTCTCGACTCTGCGGAACACCGTAGTCCTTGGCATTCAACACCCGCCAGGGATGCAATACCGAGTAGCCCACCCGCCCAAATTCCTCAATTATTTCGGTCAAAAAGCCACGGTGTTTCCCCATCGTTAGCCCTTTCACATTCTCAAATAAAAAATGCGACGGCTGTAGCTCTTGCACTAGCCGGATAAACTCTCTCACTAAAGAATTTCTAGGATCATCTAACGCTCTGCTGCCAATAATCGAAAACCCCTGGCAGGGCGCACCGCCAACGACTACGTCAATCGGCGTCATCGCCTCTAATCCAGCAGCTTTTCTAATGTCGCGACCGCTAATCTCTCGTACCGATCGCGGAATAACGGCGCACTGCGGAAAATTGAATTTGTGAACGCAGGCGTGAACCGGATCGACTTCAACCGCAGCGACCACATCAAACCCTGCCTGCTCAAACCCAAAGCTAAGTCCACCCGCCCCCGCAAAAAGATCGACAACGATAGGTCTAGAACTGTTCACAGGCTTACAAATATCGGCACTCACGTTGGCAAACAGGCGATAGAAAGACTCACCGACTCACCGTTCGGATGACACATTCTATCAAGCGACTACCCAGGCACTCTCAATGCCCGCATCTCTTAACGTTAGGCCTTTTACTGCCGATCTTGAGCCTGACTCAAAACCTCTTCAAAGCAAGCTTCTCCAATCGTCAATGGCAAACAGTCAGGAATGTTTCGCGTCAGCATCTCTACAAAAAGATTTTTAGTCGGGGAGGCATTAATTAAATTCGCGGCCATACTGCGGCTATTCTCACGGATTTGCCAAAATTGACTTGCGATAAACTTTATCGCAGCGCTCCGTCTCTACGCCGCTTTTGGGCACATACCCATTGCGTTCGTACAGCTTGACCGCTTCAGCTAGGACGCTCGCCGTTTCTATCCACACTTCGCCAAAGCCTTTTGCGGCGGCGGCCCGTTCTAATTCGCCGAGCAAATATCGACCTAGCCCCTGCCCTCGAGCCGCAGGCAGCAAATACATTTTACGAATTTCAACCGCATTCTCGCCCCGCTCAATCGGCAAGTAGCCGCCCGTTCCCACCACCTGACTGGCTTGCTCTACGATCCAAAACTCGCCGCCTGTTTGCCAGTAATACGTTTCTACCTCTACCGCGTCGCGATCGCTCCCTCCACTATCGCCCGCTTCCCAGCTCAAACCATATTCAGCCAGCACAGTTTTGACCACGTTAGCGGCTGCATCGCGATCGCCCGCCGCCCAATCGCGGATCAAAAATTCCTTAAAAGACTGACGCATTCTCTAACTATGCACTCGAGGCTCAGGATGCAGCGTCCTCAAAATCTCACTTTCGCACTCAGCAATCTCAGCGAGTCGTTCGTTCACCAAGTCCACGTCAAAATAAGTCGTTGCAAGCACCCAATAGCTTCCGTAGTGCCGAGCCTCCGACGCCATCAACGACCGATAAAATTTGGCGAGCGGAGGATCTGGGCAATGCTGACCGAGTAATCCTAGGCGCTCGTGGCTGCGGGCCTCAATCAATGCCGATACCAGCAGTAAATCCAGCATCCGCTCCGGCTCATTATGGCGCACACACTTTTTTAACCCGGCCCCGTACGGCGGCGGCGTCACCGGCTGGAGTGGAACGCCGCGCTGATCTAGCCATTGATTGACCTGTTCGTAATGGCTAAGTTCCTCTTGCGCGATCGCCGTCAGCTCCCGCACCAACCGATCGCTCGACGGATAGCGCGACATCATCTGAATCGCCGTACCCGCGGCTTTGCGTTCGCACTGCGCATGGTCTAGCAAAATTGTGTCCATATTGGCGATCGCCTGCTCCACCCAAGCCTGCGAAGTCGGCTCTTTCAAAAACTTCACTATCGGCTTGGCCACCGTCGCATCAGCAGAAATCGCAGCAACCATAATGACAAATATCGCGGTAAAAATATCGCGGTAAAAGAGGTAAGGAAACTATAGCGCTATTCGCGGCGCAGATGTTTGGCCAAGCCTTCTAGCCCTAAACGATAGCTATCTGCCCCAAAGCCACTAATTTGACCGACCGCAACTGGCGCAATATACGAATGCTGCCTGAAAGCTTCTCGCTGATGAATGTTGCTTAAGTGAACTTCTACCGTCGGGAGAGCAACGGCGGCGATCGCATCTCGAATCGCAACACTCGTGTGCGTATAGGCCCCCGGATTAATCAAAATACCCTGATGAAGACCCAGCGCAGCTTGAATCTTGTCTACCAGGGCGCCTTCATGATTTGACTGAAAAAAAGTCAGCGAAATCTCTAAAGACGCCGCTGTCTTTTCTAATGCACTATTGATATCCTGAAGCGTCTGAGAGCCATATATAGCTGGTTCTCGCTTACCCAACATATTTAAGTTGGGGCCGTTCAGTACCAAAATACTCAGCAAAGACTCAATCCACTAATCATCGATTCACCGGCGACCACGATTGCGATCGTCTACCGGAATCGGAATCGGTTCAGGCTGTGCCTGCGGACCAAACAAAGCGTCCATCACCTTGTCAATCCATTCACCGAGCTTTTCTAGAGCCTTATCAATGTAGTCCATGAGCTAGATCGCTCCCTCTCATATTCTTGTCAATTTTCGCAGTAAACAGCGCATGCTATGGCTACTGGAGACATAAACGGGAGCCAAGAAATCGTTTTTTCTCTAAAGACGGGTTCCGCTTATGTAATCTATGATAGCCAATCAACTGTGTGAATTAGGCAAACTCGCATGAGAATTTAATGGTTTTAGCTCTTTTTACAGGTCTATAGTACGTCCGAAGTACGTCCGAAGAAAGAGAGGCAGCTATCTAAAGAATAGGTATGACAGCACTTTCGCCGCCGCCGAACAGTGCCTGCGTAACCCTTAGGTATCTGTTAGAGGATCCATTAGCGCTAGCCGAATTGAATTCAGCGCACTCAACGCGCTTCTCTCGCGAATGCGATCGCGTGTCCAGTCTTCGCCAAACAAAAACCGCTCGGCCCGCGCACCCGCTTTAGACGCAATGCCGATATACACTAGCCCCACCGGCTTTTCGGCGCTGCCGCCACCCGGCCC
>JBBSOB010000343.1:0-4593 GCA_038260205.1 Phormidesmidales cyanobacterium | reverse complement strand
GAAGAATTATTGCGATCGCCCAAAACCCACCTGGACTTGCAAGACATCAAAGGCCAGGTACAAGCTCGCCGCGCCCTCGAAATTGCCGCAGCCGGAGGCCACAATATCATTTTGATTGGCCCACCAGGAAGCGGCAAAACGATGCTCGCCCAAAGGCTACCCGGCATTTTGCCACCGCTAACTTTCTCCGAAGCCCTGGAAGTCACTCAAATCCACTCTGTCGCTGGCTTACTCAAAGAAAAAGGTAGCCTAGTCAACCAAAGACCTTTTCGCACTCCGCACCACTCTGCCTCTGGCCCTTCCTTAGTCGGCGGCGGCAGCTACCCCAAACCCGGCGAAATCTCGCTGGCTCACCGAGGCGTCCTCTTTTTAGACGAGCTTACCGAATTTAAGCGCAGCGTTCTCGAATTTCTCCGTCAGCCTTTAGAAGATGGCAAAGTCACCATTACCAGAACCCGGCAATCGGTAGAATTTCCGGCTCAGTTCACTCTGGTCTCCAGCACCAACCCCTGTCCCTGCGGCTACTTTGGCGACACCGTACAGCCCTGCACCTGTAGCCCTCGCCATCGAGAGCAGTACTGGGCCAAACTGTCTGGCCCACTGATGGATCGCATTGATCTGCAAGTGGTGGTGGGTCGGCTTAAGCCTGAAGAAGTAACGCGGCAGCCAGAAGGTGAAGATTCAGCCGCCGTCAGAACTCGAGTAGAGGCCGCTCGTCACCACGCGCAGGTCAGATTTGCAGAAGAACCCGCCTTGCAGTGCAATGCCGATATGGAGAGCCGTCACATTCGTCAGTGGTGCGCTTTTGATGAAGCGACTCGGCGATTGATTGAAGGCGCTGTCCGCAAGCTAGGACTTTCGGCGCGGGCGACCGATCGTATTCTCAAGGTGGCTCGCACCATCGCCGATTTAGGAGATTCGCCCGACATTCAAACTCACCATGTGGCCGAGGCCATTCAGTACCGCACCCTTGATCGGATGCAGTAGCGATCGCTCATAGCCACTGCCGACCTCGCAAAGAATCACGCAACAGCGCTGAATTAAATAATTGGGCAAGCTAAATAAACAGCAGTAGCAAAGGCAGGGAACTGGATGAACAGGGCAATGGATCGATCTTTTGAGGCTCCTATCGATCCCTTAGACCATTTGAGAAAAGCCTTTCAGCAAGTTTGGGGCTACGACGATTTTCGCTATCCGCAGGGAGAGATTGCCCAGGCCATTTTGAGTGGAAAGGACATCTTGACTGTGATGCCGACAGGAGGCGGCAAGTCGGTATGTTTTCAGCTTCCGGCTTTGATGCAAACGGGCCTTACTTTAGTGGTGTCGCCGCTGGTAGCGCTGATGGAAAACCAGGTGCAGGAGCTAAAGGAAAAACGGCTTCCGGCAGCGGCGCTGCACAGTGAGTTAGATAAGTCTTCGCGGTGGCAGGTGATGCGACTGCTCCAGCAAAACCAACTTCGCCTGCTTTATCTCTCACCAGAAACACTGCTGAGTAAGTCTGTCTGGGAGGCGCTGTGCGAGCCTCGACTCAAAATTAATGCATTAGTCCTAGACGAGGCTCATTGCCTAACTCAATGGGGCGATACGTTTCGGCCTGCTTACCGGCGGCTAGGTGCGGTACGAGCAAGTTTGCTAAAGCATAAGCCTGAGGGGACAAAAATGGCGATCGCCGCTTTTACGGCCACTGCCGACCCAGCCACTCAACAAACGCTTAAGACCGTCCTGCATCTCAATCACCCACAGCTCGTTCTGCTCAATCCTTACCGCAGCAATCTCCATCTCACGGTTAAAACGGTATGGACGCCGAAGGGACGAAAACGCGCCCTGCTCAAGTTTGTGCAAAGCCATGGCCAGCAGTCGGGACTCATCTATGCCCGCACCCGCCGAGGCACCGAATCGCTGGCACAGTGGTTTGCGCAGCAGGGCTATTCTGTACAGGCTTATCACGGCGGACTAGGCGCATCCCGCAGGCGGCGCATAGAAGCTCAGTGGATTGGCGGCGACTGTCAGTTTGTGGTGTGTACATCTGCGTTTGGCATGGGCATCAATAAATCGGACTGCAGGTTTGTGGCGCATTATGAAGTGCCCAGCCTGATTTCTGAGTATGTGCAGGAAGTGGGCCGGGCCGGACGAGACGGTAAGCCAGCGACGGCGCTGTCTTTAGTCAGCGAACCGACTGGGCTGCTAGCGCCTGAAGATAAGCAGCGATGGCAGTTTTTTGCGCAGAAGGCGAAAGAGCTAGAGCGATCGGCGGCGCGGCTATCGCAGCAGATACCAAAACAAGGACATGTGGATGAGGTGCAGCGTCAGTTCAAAGATGGCGCTCAGGCTTTGGCGCTGCTGCATCGAAACGGGCAGCTACGTTGGCTCGACCCGTTTACTTATCAGCTAGAGAATGGCCGTCAGATTAGGCCGGACAAAGTGGAGTCCGGGGCGAGTGTGATGAAGCGATATTTGTTTACTCGGCGGTGCCGGTGGCAGGTTTTGCTTGAAGAATTTGGGTTTGTCGATGAAGCTGAAAAGACGGCTTGCGGAGAGTGCGATCGCTGCCGTCAGTCTGCCAAAAAATCTCGCTAGCTGAAAGTTGGCTGCTAGAACTATTTGGCGGCTGAGACTATTTGGCTGCCGGAACTATATAGTTTCGGGCTGTTTTTCTTCACTCGTCGTTAACAAGGGATCAGCCGCTCCTTCTTCGATTTCTAAGCTAGCGCTTGAATCCAATACCGCTTCTTCCTCAACTTTTTTTGAAAAGCCCCAGGCAAACAGGCTAAAAATGAGCGTGAGCATAATCCACTCGGGCGGCACCCACTCCGGATTAATGACTCGAACAAGTAGACGAAGCCCGACAAAGGCAACTGTGACAAAGCCTGCATCTTCTAGATATACGTAAATTTCTAGCCAGCGGATGAACAGACCCGCCATGAAGCGCAGCGCGATGATGCCGATAGTGCCGCCTAGCAGAACAATGAAGATCTCTTTGGAAAGTGCGATCGCCGTTGTCACACTATCTAAAGAAAAGGCCAAGTCTGTCAGCGCAATCGTTGGCACGGCTTGCCATACGGTGTTGAATCGGGGCGCACTCGAATCGTCTTCATCGTCCGACTTGCCGGTGAAGTGCTGATAAACCAGCCAGAGCAGATAGGCCGCACCTGCGACTTCAAACTGCCAGTATTTGAGCACCCAGCCCGCTGCTAATATGAGCGCAACTCGCAGAACGAATGCGGCAATTAGGCCAACATCGAGCGCTTTTTTTTGAAGTTCTTCGGTTTTGAGTCCTTGGGCGATCGCCGCCAGCGCAATGGCATTATCTGCCGAAAGTACCAGCTCTAGCATAATGAGCACTGGTAACAGCAGTAGTGTATCTCCCCCCAGCGTAGGGGACATGTCGAGCAAGCGATCTAGCATACGGTGGCCAAATGTCTTTTTTGAGCAGAGGCGGACATCCATGCCCAACCCTCTTTAGAATAGATCGTAAAGTCAGCGGTTTGCCCCTATCAATAGAGAGGCAACTCGTCCGTTCGATAATCCACTCAATAACCCGTTCGATCAGATACCTTCCAAGATGAACATTCTGTGACCTCTTCCTTAGAAAAATTCCGCGCTCAATATCCAGAAGGCTGCTTAAGCGCCGACTTAGTTTCTGTACATGACGGACAGTATATTGTTCGCGCCGTCGTCAGTAATGGGGGCCTTCCTTTAGCGACAGGCTTAGCGGCTAGTGTCGATGTGCAAATTGCTGAAGATAAGGCCCGCGATCGCGCGATCGCCCTTCTGATTATTCAGACCGATTCCCAGCCTCCCGTCGCCCCGCTAGCCGTACCCGAAACCAACGAACATCAAAAAACTAAATCAGACCCTGCGCCTCTTACAGCAGAGCCAATCCCAACTGCAACGCCTGAATTAGTCAGTTTGGTCAGTATTGACGAGTCCGAAGAAGCTGCGGTCACCCTAGAGCCACCCGATGCGGAACTAGATCCTTCAGACGACAGCGGCCCTCCTTTAGACGCAATGTCAGAAGAACCCAATCAGCCTTCTGCCGCGACGATTGCGCTAGAAAACTTCAGCACTAGCCCCAATCCCGTAGACCTTTCAGACGTGATTGCGCAGACCGATGTGGAGCTGGCGCGGTTGGGCTGGACAAGCGTACAGGGCCGGGAATATTTGGAGAAAACTTATGGAAAGCGATCGCGCCAGCTGCTAACGGATGAAGAGCTATTAGGATTTTTGCTCTACTTAGAAGATCAGTAAATCCGGTAGATCTAGCAGATCCAGCAGATCAAAAAACGATCCATCTGGCTGATTGGACACAGCCAGCGCGCGCCGCTCTATTGAATTGGGCTAGAGGGCATATCCCTAGCCGCATCGAACTTATAGCAATGCCGACCGGCCGGATGTCTCCAGTTGGTGCCCTGCTGCCAATTCATATCAGACTCTTCAGACTGAGACTCGAACGAGAAGGTCGCGCAAAGCTCATAGGTTTTATCGCTCAATCGACGGTATTCGTAGGGTTCGCCAGTTTCAGGATCTAGATAGGTATCTGTCTTTTGATCCGCATCAGGCAAGACCTCTGGCAGCGGCTCGGACGAGTTTCCG
>JBBSOB010000342.1:0-4595 GCA_038260205.1 Phormidesmidales cyanobacterium | reverse complement strand
GTTCATGGGCGGATGTATTGAACCGAGCTAACTTGGGAATGGAAGTAATGCACGAGCGCAACGCTCACAACTTCCCGCTGGACTTGGCTGCTGGCGAAGCTGCACCTGTCGCTTTGACTGCGCCTTCCATCGCTGCCTAGTTAATACCAAGATGTAGTTGTCTGACGATTACTTCTTGATGAGATAACTCTCATAGAAAGCCCTCTAGTCCTAGTGACTGGGGGGCTTTTTGTTGTTTAAATTTCTCTTTAAGACTTAAGGCTTAAGGCTCGACGGCTTCACTATGGACGAGGGGCGGCACAGCACGGGTTGCATTGACTGTGTAGTGTAAAAACACTTCGTCGTTTTTAATTTTGGCTGACTCTAGTTTCAACTGCGGCGTCCTTGGCAGCGTAAAGCCCAATCCACCTACCGGCGTCGGTGCCGTCTTGCCGCCAATTAGCAGCGGGCAGATCGTGAGATATAGCTCATCGACTAGCCCATCTGCTAGCAGCGAGGCCACCAGCTCGCCGCCACCCATCACCAAAAGCTGCTTGATGGGGCGACGGCTAGTGGTTGCTGATAGAGCTGAGGTGCCAGCATGTAGGTTTTGCATAACCTTGTGCCAGTCAAATGGACGCTCGGTAATGAGGACATGCTCAAAGAATTTTGGCTCGACGGTTTGAGATCGGTCTTGAACCTGATCAGACTGGGATTCTTGATGGGTTTGCCAATGCTGTAAGCCTTCTAGCGTAGTGATCAGTCGGCGCGGAATCGGCTGCTGAAAAAAGTGCCAGCGACTGTCGAGTTGGCCAGAGGCGGAGCAGACAATCTGAACGGGCTGGTCGGGCTTACCTTGCGATCGCCTATATTCAATCAAATCTGGGTTGCTTACTGGCAGTGTCGTGTGATAGGCCCGCAGTGTACTTGCCCCAAACAAGGTTGCATCGGTGCTAGCTATCTGGCGCTCCAAATGCGACTTGTCTGCTGCGGAGGGAAATCTAGCTGCGCTTTGTCTGGCATCCGCAATTTTGCCATCCGCACTCATGGCCAAAACCACCGTTACGTAAGGCCGATTGATTTGGCTGGAGGCAATAGGCGGTTGGGGTAGAGCGGCGGAAACCATACGGAAATTTTATCTTGGGGTCTATTTTGAGCAAAGCAGGATGGACTCACTGTTTGACTCACTCATCAAGCTTGGTTGTAACCATACCTAATTCTTTATGTTTGTTAAAGTCAGGGCTAACTTTGGGCGGCTTTGCGAGCTATTGCGAACTCGGCGGATAGACTTAGAAAAGCTAATCGCGTAAATTTTCTCAGGTTTAACGCTAGCGCATCTGCTAGTAGAAAATGCTTTTGGGCGATCGCCCGTTGGCCCAGCCGGATTTATCAGCCTGCTGCGCTGCCTTCTAGCTTTTTAGACTGAGACTTCGCCTGTCCATACTCTTTTCTTTCAGCCATTTTCACGGTTATGGCAAAACGCCCGCGCACCTTCAGGCGCAATTTACTCCTCAAAATATTGGCCTTTAGTGTCCCAATACTGCTCATTGGGCAGGCCGTTGCGCTGCGTAAAGCCAGAACCAGTCTGCTGACCACGGCTCGGCAAAACCTAACGAGTAGCGCCATTCGCAAGGCAGAAGAACTTGAAACCAACATTCGTTCGGTTGAAGCCGACATGGACTTACTGGCACAAACCACCGCCTTTCAATCAGGCAATGCCGAGACGATCAAGGCGATGCTTTTTCAGTTTGAGGAAGACACGCCCTATACGATTAAATGCATGGAGCTGCTGGCTCCTAGAGCAAAAACACCGGCAGTTAATACCTGCGATCGCCGATCGCTTGTCCCTAGTGTCAAGCAGGTGCCCTGGCTACAAAGTGGCAGCGTAGAAAAAGCCGACTTTTACGTATTCTCGCCAGGAGCAAACCAGCCCGCTAGCGAACCTCCCTTATCTGGCTCACCGCCCGAGGCCATTTCAGAACGACAGCGTGAGCTATCGAGTTCGCCCAGTAGCCGACCGATTAACAGTCCCGAGTCAGAGCGAGCCTTGATCAAGTTTGTGGTGGCCAGTCCGCTTTATAACCAAAGCGGTCAGCTCATTTACACGCTGGCTATGGAGGTGTGGCTATACCAGCTACAAGATACTGGCGCGCAGTCTTTGGTCGGCGAAACGGTGGTGATTGACGCCAACAATATTGTGGTGACGCATCCTGATAAGACGCAGGTGGGCAAGGACATCAAGGATTTGCCAGATGCCGAAAAGCTCAGCGACGCCGTTAATAGCGTAAAGGCTAATAAAGACGACTTTACTCAGATATCTGGGTTTATTCCAAACATCAGCAGCCAGTGGCTAGCGGGCTACAGCGGCTTTGAAGTGCCTGCAAGTCCCAAGCAGAATCGGGTCTGGACGGTGCTCGCGGTTACCCCCATCGATCAGGCGCTGTATGGTCTTAACGATATCCGCCAGGTGCTGCTCGTGCTGACCATTGGCCTTTTAATGGCGAGTTCTTTGTTGGCGATTTATGTCGCGCGATCGCTCTCACTCCCGGTCGAACGGCTAATTCGCTACACCCAGGATGTAGATGATCTAACCGACGTGAGGCCAGCGCCGCATACCTCTCACATTTGGGAGCTAGACTATCTGGGCACCGTGATCGAGCGGATGCTCAGGCGGTTAGGTGAGAACGCCGCAGAGCTACGCCAGGCGTGGCAAGATGCGCAGGTCGCCAACCAGCTAAAGAACGAGTTTTTGGCCAATACCTCACATGAATTAAGAACACCGCTGAACGGCATCATCGGCTCTATTCGGGTGGTTCGCGACGGATTGTGCGATAGCAAGGCAGAGGAAGCAGACTTTTTACAGCAGGCAGATCATGCGGCGCTGCATTTGCTGGCTGTCATTGAAGATATTTTAAACATTGCCAAAATTGAGGCCGGTACGCTCGATATCGATATTAAGCCGGTCGATTTGCGTCATGTTTTGACAGATGTGCTAGATATGCAGCAGTTGCCGTTCCAGCAAAAAGGGGTGCAGCTAGTTCGCCCCGAATTATCGACACCGATGATGATTCCGGTCGATCACTCTCGCTTTAAGCAGGTGCTGATCAATGTTCTTTCGAATGCCATCAAGTTTACCGACCAGGGTGCGGTTACTATCCGTGTGACCACAGACGAGAGCGATATGGCAATCCCCTTTGGCAATGTCTACAGCCCCGTAGGCTATGGCTCTAATAGCGCTCAAGATACCTCGGCTCAAGCCACAGAAATCTTTATATCATCGGGTGCCTGGGTGAAAATCGTCGTTACAGACACGGGCATTGGCATTGCGCCTGAAAATCTGAAAAAACTGTTTAAGCCATTTGTGATGATCGATGGTTCGCATACGCGCCCTTATGAAGGGACAGGGCTAGGATTGGCTATCTCTCAAAACTTTATGCGGCTAATGCAGGGCGATATTGCGATTTATAGCGAGGGGGAAGGAAAAGGCACCACCGTTACTATTGTGGCTCCGCGCATTCCGAAGCCCGTCGAAGCGGCGCTGGAATTGGCTGAGCCAAATCCTGCTGAATTGGGTTCTGCTGAATTGGGTTCTGCTGAGCGGATCTTGATTGAAGGTGCCAACAGTAGAGTGAGCCTTGAGAGAAGCGCGATCGCCCACCAAAAAACATCGCCCTAAGTTTAGCTGCGCGTAGCCGTTTGTCTTAGCTCAGCAGGGCTGCTATTTTAGCGACCTCAGCTTTGTAGTCCGCATTGGCGATCGCCGGCAGCGCTTTTTCAACGACTAGCGCCTCGTCCAGATCAACCCAAGAGCGGCAGCCCCGATAGCTTTCTGTCCAGGGAATAATCACGGGTTTTGCAAGCAAATACACTCTCAAAGCCATTACATACAGTGGCTGTTGGGGCTTCCATTTCAGCCTTTCTTGCGCGAGCTGCGGTTGCCAAATATGAAAATCAGCCAGGGCCGCTACTTTTTCCTCATCGGTTGTCAAAAAGATATCAGAAATTTCGGCCCAGGCTTTTAGCTCAATGGTGGGAGGATGCCAGCCGGGGCTAACTGGCATCACCAGACTTTGATAGTGAGGCTTCAATAAGTTCGGTTTCTGATGCTCGAAGGTGGGAAATAAAACGGCTCGCGCTGCCTGCGCCACAAACCGCCCTTTACGCTCTTTGATGCCGCCTTTTCTTAGTAGCACAATGGTTTCGCCTTTGCTTAAGGCCTCTACAGCCACCGACCATTCTTTTAGAGCCGTTTGAATTGTTGTGCGCATGGCTGCATTCTCAGAGTTTATGTAGAATTTTGGAGGCTACAAAAGTTTCTCTAAAAATCCTAGCTTGTTTTTATAAGGGGGGTAGCGCAAAGGCAGATCCAGCCAGTTAGATTTACCCATGACTGTCTTGTGGTGCGAAAACGCATCGAACCCGGCTTTCCCATGAGCTTTGCCCATGCCACTGGTTCCTACCCCGCCAAAGGGCAGCCCAGAAATTGCGTACTGAGTGATGGTTTCGTTAAAACACAGTCCGCCTGATGACGTTTGAGCTTGAACGGTTTTTTGCACTTTGCGATCATTTGCAAAGAGATAAATTGCCAGGGGCTTCGGGCGCTGGTTGATAAAGGC
>JBBSOB010000341.1:0-4636 GCA_038260205.1 Phormidesmidales cyanobacterium | reverse complement strand
GATTCTATTTCTTTTGAGGTGCGATCGCCCCACCGCTAACGGCCAAGTCCCGCTTCTTCACTTGGAGGCCATAAACTGCTTGACGCCTTTGCGGATAAGTCCTCTGGGCGCGAGCCGGGTAGAAAAGGCCATCAGCTTATTAGAGAAGCCGTGGACGGCAACGACTTCCCCTTTTTGCAGGGCGCTATAGCCAAACTCGGCGACTTCTGCGGCGGTGGGAATGGCCTCTTCAGAAATGTTATTGGCCAGGGCCATTTTGTCCATATTGGCGGTGCCGATGAAGTCTGACTGTGTGGGGCCAGGGCACAGGACGGTGACACCGATGCCTGCTTCTTCGGTTTCGGCTGCGATCGCCTCACTAAACGACAGCACGTAAGCTTTAGTCGCAAAGTAAACGGCCATCATCGGCCCCGGCTGAAAAGCAGCAGTAGACGATACGTTCAGCATTTTGCCGCTGCCTCGGGCTACCATCGCTGGCAAAAACAGCCGGGTCATGTGGGTGAGCGCCAGGACATTCAGCAAAATCATGCCCTGTAGCTTTTCCCAGTCGCTGTTCACGAATTCAGCGTAGTCTCCATAGCCCGCATTGTTCACGAGCACATCGACGGTGAGATTTTGTTGCTGCACCTGGTCAAATAGTCGGGCGGGGGCGTCTTTGTCGGTCAGGTCATGGCTCAAAACAACCGCCTGAATTCCGTACTGCTCGCTCAGTTCGCTTTTCAAAGACTCAAGCTTTGCTTCACTGCGAGCGACCAAAATGAGGTTGTATTGGTTGCGAGCAAAGACTTTTGCAAGTTCTAATCCGATCCCGCTGGATGCGCCTGTAATCAGTGCTGTTTGTGCCATGAGAATTGTGTAAACCGCCGCTCTATTATGGCTAGAAAATAGAGCGGCGGGCTCTCTCTTTTGAATGAGCCGTTCTCCTGAGTTACCTGACTACCGTAGACAGCACGGGCTATGCGACAAAGCGCTTAAGCCGAATGATTGGGTTTTCTCGACAGAGCGGATTCCAGGTATCTGCATATGTCTTGAGCATGTGGGAAGTTTGGCAGCACAGTGAGCAGATCTTCTAAGTCGCTAATAGCAGCTTTAATGCGTTCGACTGGAGGCTCTTTCGCTAAAGCATTTTGGTATAGGTATCTGGCTTGGGCAGCATTGCCAGCGGTGAGGTGATATATCGCTAGATTGAAAATATTTTGATGATCTAGGGGGTTGGCTTCGTAGTCTTGCTGAGCCAGTTTAATAGCTTGTTCAATGTCAGCTTTTGCATTCTCCGTTTGGTGAATTGCTCTGTAGGTAAGTGAGCGAAAGTAGAGAGTCCAATCGCTGTTAGTGTCAAATTCGAGAGAACGATTGAAGTCTTGGAGAGCTTGGGTGTAGTCTCCTGTGAGCGATCGCACTTCACCGCGTTGTGCGATCACTTCCTTGTACTCTGGGTCGAGGTCAGTTGCCCGAGTGTAGCCGGCCAACGCTTCTGGATAGCATTTCATCAATCGATAGGTATAGCCACGCAATGCGATCACTACTTTGTTATCTGGGTCAAGATCAATCGCCCGAGTGTAGTCGGCCACCACTTCTGGATAGCATTCCATCAATTGATAGATATAGCCACGCAAGAAGAAGAACTCCCATTTGGGCTCTGGGTCAAATTCAATTGCCCGAGTGTAGTCAGCTACCGCTTCTGAATAACGTTCCATCAGTCGATAGGTGTGGCCACGCTGTGCAATTGCCCATTCGTATTCTGGATCAATGTCGATTGCGCGAGTATAGTCAGCCACCGCTTCTGGATAGTATTCCATCAGTTGATAGGTGTAGCCACGCTGTGCAATTGTCCATTTATTCGCTGGGTCAAGTTCAATCAGCCGAGTATAGTCAGCTAACGCTTCTGCGTAATGTTCCAGCAGTCGATAGGTCTCGCCACGCTGTGCAATTGTCCATTTATCCGCTGGGTCAAGTTCAATCAGCCGAGTATAGTCAGCTAACGCTTCTGCGTAATGTTCCAGCAGTCGATAGGTTTCGCTACGCTGGGCGATCGCCCATTTGTCCTCAGGGTCAAGATCAATCGCCCGCGTATAGTTAGCCAGCGCTTCTGAATAGCGTTCCATCAATCGATAGGTGTAGCCGCGCTGTGCGATCACCCCTTTGTACTCTGGGTCGAGTTCAATCACCCGAGTATAGTCAGCTACCGCTTCCGAATAGCGTTCCATCAATCGATAGGTATAGCCACGCATTGCGATCACCCCTTTGTACTCTGGGTCGAGTTCAATCGCCCGCGTATAGTCAGCTACCGCTTCTGGATAGCATTTCATTGATTGATAGGTATAGCCACGTAGTGCGATCGCCCCTTTGTACTCTGGGTCGAGTTCAATCGCCCGCGTATAGTCAGCTACCGCTTCTGGATAGCGCTTCACCGATTGATAGGTGTCGCCACGACTTACAATTGCTTTTGCCAAACTCTCTTTGAAATCAGGATGTTGGCTTTTCTCAAGTTTTTCAAATTCGTCAATGGATCGATTCAGTAACTTCAAAGCTTTTTCATAATTCTCTTGTCGTCTCTCAATACTGCCCAAATAACAGTAAGCTTTTGGTCTGGCAATTGTTAATTGTTCAAAGCTTTCGGACTCAAGTGATTTCCGTAAAATATCTTTGGCAACCTCAAGGCTATTGTCGTCATAAAGACTAATGCCCAGCTCTGCCATTAGCTCCGACTTAAAGTCCTTATAGTCTTCATCCTGAGATAAGCTTCCCGACTCGTACTCCATCAGCAAGCGAGGCATCATATCTCGTCTAGCGCGGTTATCTAGAGCTGGGTAAGCAGCCATCTTCTCCGTTGTAAGCCAGCTCGGAGCGCCCCGTTGAACAACCTGATACACCTTCGACTTCACATCATCCGGTACACTCTCAAACCGAACAACCCCCATGCGCCATGCCCAAAAATCCGGGGCAAACTCCGCTAGCCGCCTCAGTGACTCATCTGGCAAAAAAATCACTATTGGATGAGGGACTGCCGTCTTAAATCCATCCCGCACATAGTTAAGATCCACCAGCATCGGCGGATAATCTCCTACCATGCCAATAGAAGCTTCTAGTCCTGTGAGCAACAACACCAGCTTTTTGCCAGGTTCTCGCTCAATTTCTGGCAACCTTTTCACCAAATCATCTCGTAAAAATCGAAGATTCGGATCGCTAACCTCAATGACAACAAACTGCACATCTTCACAGGCTGGATGATGGCGCAGCGCCTCAATAATCGTCGCCTGATCGTCTCGAAAATTTACCGATACAAAACAAGGCGTAAACTTCTCACCCGCAAAATCTACAAACGTAGCCAACTCTTGTAAGTTCTCGTCATTAGCCTGCAAAAACGCCTGGGTTCGAGGAGACTGTTCTTGCCAGGACTGTCTCTGAGGAAATTGAGGTTTTTCGGCATTAGTGACCATCTTTAGCTAACCCGGTGTTTTTCCCAATGCTTCTTTAAAGGCCGTAATCTCTTTCACCGCCGGATACACATAGTTCCAGCGATCCGTCCCCTCATATTCTAATACCGAAGTATTAAAGAGCATCTTCTGCCCTTCTTCATTCTGATCAAGCTGCTTCGTTTTACACACTTCTGCCAGCAACGCATAGTGCCGCGCAGGAATCAGCCGCTCGAAGTTGATGCGCTCTTTGCGAATCGCATATTCCACATCATCAGCCTGCACCTGGCTATGCTTACGAGTCGCCGCAATCAGGCAAGCCGTCGCCGTCATCTGCATAAGCTGGCGCACATGCCCACCGCTAGCGGCTACCAGCTCAAGAATAATCTCCTCATTCGTAAACAGTATTTGATGATCCATCCGCCGAGTGATTAAGCCCGCTAGCCTCACCAGCGCTTTCGAATCATACTCAAGATGTAGAGCCGCCGGGTCAAAGCGATAAACATTCACCATCGGCACCACATTGGGCGGGCCAAAGGCATTGCTCAAATTTTTATCGGAATACACCACCGAAATCGGCACCGTGTAAATCACAGTGCAATTGAGATCCTGCAACTGAGTCGCATAGTCAAAATAAAGCCGATTACCCACCTTCAAAGGCATCCGATCCAAATTGTCAAAAATAATCAAGTAGCCCTTTTCATAGCCCGCCTGCTGCACCTTTTTAAAGGCATCTACCAGCAGCCGGTTCATATCCACCTTCAGGCGACCAATATCCTGTTGCAACGTCTCCCGGATCTTTTTCTTTTGCGTCTCCGAGCCTTTAATCTGCGCCAACAGCTTCGCCAGCAGCTTAGAAAGAAACGGAATCTCAACGCCCGCTTCAGCCATTGTTGAGAGGCTCACCGACTTTTCTACCGACGCCTCATTCTCTTCCGTCACCTCCTTAAACCAATCCTCAAAATCAGTCAGCAACGACTGATCAAACCGCAGTCTCAGCTTCGCCAAATCATCGGTAATCTGCTTAATGATCACCAAATACAAATCGGTATAGTCAGCATCATTAATGTCTATTTCAATATCTGTTTCCAGATAAATAACCCGGTAATCTTGCTGCCAATTCTTCTGCAACCGCCGCAGCTCCGTACTTTTCCCGCAGCCCCGATGCCCCGTAAACAGCACACTGCCAAACGCCCCCGGCGCAAGAAACGACAGCCGAG
>JBBSOB010000340.1:0-4663 GCA_038260205.1 Phormidesmidales cyanobacterium | reverse complement strand
TACTATTTGCCGTATGCGCTGCGCGTCGCTCTCGATTTACGCCAGCAGCAGTGCGACATTGTTCATATTCACAACTTCTCTCAGTTTATTCCTGTCATCCGAGCCTTCAATCCACAGATTAAGATGGTGCTGCACATGCACTGCGAATGGCTCTCTCAATTTGAGCGAGAAGTGCTCGCCTCCCGTCTGGCCCAGGCCGATTTAATCGTGAGCTGTAGCGATTACATTACTAACAAAATAAAGGCGCGCTTCCCCGAAATCGCCGCCCGCTGCCAGACCGTATACAACGGCGTCGATACCTATCAGTTTGCTAAAGCGCAGGCGATCGCCCCGCCCGCCATCAATCAATGTGCAGATACCTACGAACAGCAAGCAGCAGATAATCTACAGGCCGCGCCCAACTTGTTGTTTGTCGGCAGAGTCTCGCCCGAAAAAGGACTGCACACGCTAATCGCGGCTTTCCCCGACATCGTCGCTAAGTTCCCCGCCGCGCAGCTCTTCATCATTGGCTCCCAAACGCAGGTTTCCCCCGAATTCGTTATCTATGACAATGAGGATCCGCTGGTTAAAAACCTGGCCGTCTTCAACTCGGTCAATTATCTACAGCATCTCAAGAACCAGCTCCCCTCAGACATCGCCGGGCAGGTCATCTTCACCGGGCCAATTTCTCACCTAGAACTTCAGGACTACTATCAGCGGGCCGATATTCTAATTAATCCTTCTGTGAGCGAATCTTTTGGCATGAGCCTAGTAGAAGCCATGGCCACGGGCACTCCGACGATTGGATCGGCGGTTGGCGGTATGCCTGAGATTGTGCGGCATGGCGAAACGGGACTGATTGTTCCCCCCGAGCGTCCGGCAGCGCTGGCCGACGCGGTGGCGCAACTGCTCTCGAATCAGCCGCTGCGAGTCAGCATGGGCGAAGCCGGTAGAGAGCGGGCTATAGAGACTTTTTCCTGGCAGGCGATCGCCGGAAGCTTAGCCAGTCAGTATCGCCAGTTGCTATCGACTGAAAAGCCTTCTACACCTTCAGCTCGAATAGGGCATTGCGGCATTGCCGCCATCAAGTCTGCGAGCGTCACTCAGCCAATTTCCCAGCCTGTCACAGGCAGCGTGCTGTGAGTTGGATACAGCAGCGCTATCGCCAGCAGCTCAATCAAGTCATGGCCGAACGCGCGATCGCCGATCTCAGCGGGTCTGCCATCGTGTTTGCCCCGCACCCCGATGATGAAACGCTGGGCTGCGGCGGCACAATCGTCCAAAAAAAAGCCGTGGGCGCAGCCGTCAAACTCGCCTTTATGACGGATGGAAGTCAGTCTCATGCGAGTCTAATAGACACCGCCAAACTCGCCGAAATGCGACAGCAAGAAGCGGTAGCCGCCGCCAAAACGTTAGGCATTGAGTCTACAGACATTACCTTTTTGGGTTTTGGCGACGGTCAGCTCGACCAGCATATCGCCGCTGCAACCGAGCGGGTCTATGCCTTGCTTCAGGCCAACCCGGTAGACGAGGTGTTTGTGCCTTACCACCTAGAGCCACCTGCCGACCATGCCGCGACCTATGAGGCGGTCATCGGCGCGATTAAACGGCTGCCGGTACGGCCTCAAATCTACGCCTACCCGATCTGGTACTGGGAGCATTGGCCCTGGATGGGGCCAGCCGGTAGCGGCAAAAGAGACGCGCTGAGAATGCTAAAGGCTAGCTTCAAAAGTGGACTGGGCACGGCTTTATTCAAAGACTTTCAGCATGCGGTTTATATTGAACCGGCGATCGCCCAAAAAAGAGCTGCCCTCAACCAACATGCCTCACAAATGAGCAAACTCGAAGACAATCCTCAGTGGTCTACTCTAGACGAAATTGCTAAAGGCGATTTTCTAGCCTGCTTCTTTCAGAACTATGAAATCTTCCACCAACCCCCTGTCTAACTCAAACGCCATTTTAGAAACCTCATCAGATACCGCTTCAGCGGCCATCATTGATGACTTTTCTAACGACTGTAGGCCAGGGCGCGTAGTCGGTAGCCAAACTGCCAGCGGCCATTTACGGCGAGGCGTGGATGTTGAAAAACTGATGTCTATCGATAACGGCGCACTGCGCATTCAGCCACCGATTACGCCGGGATGGGCCAGAGCAGGCATTGTCTATGGCCCATTCCCAAGGCAAGCCGGACTCGCGTTGGCTATTTTTATGCTGAATGGGCACAACACCTCTGAGGGCAACAGCCGAGAAGACAGCTTTAAAAGCAGAATCTGGCGCTGGGTGCGCGGTAGCCAGGCCAACTCTATCGGCAATCGGCTATGGCGGAGGGCCAACAGCACCCAGCACCAGGGCACCGCGCGACAGTTTTACCGCTGGGCGCGCAACTATCGCGGCCGGTTCAAAAAGGACGGTCAGGACGCTCACCTGATGGAAAACTTGGCCCTGGGCTGGTTTCCTCACGCAGTACCGATTGATCCCACCGCAGAAGGGCATTCAATCGTGGTGCGAGCGCTGGGGCCAGACAATGGCGAGCTGTGTACGCGCTGCGATAGTAGCCGTCAAGCGTCCACCGAAGAAACCTCGCTGACCCCAGCCTTTCAAGGCTTGCAGAATGTGCAAACCTACTATCTTGTTTTACTGCGAGACCAGGGCGCGGCCTACTATGCGGCCTCTGTTCCTAATGCAAAAGGGTTAGCGGCTTTTCCCAACATGCGGCTAATCGGCATTGATGCGCCCGATCCGCATTCAGCCCCATCCTCTGAACCGCTCTACGCAGGACTTTTTCAGAGTGCGCTCGGGCAGGTCGGTTTTCGCGTAGATACCCGCGTTTACGATTTTCAGACAAAGCAGCTACCCGCCCTCTCAAACTGGTATGGAACCGCTCAAACCGCAGATACGTTAGTTGCAGATACGCCCAGTCCTTTGACGGATCAGGCCGCAGAAGTCGGCGGCCGCTGGCACAACCTGCGCGGCTCGCTCGAAAAAACGGCGCGGGGCCTGGTTGCTTGCACCGAAAATAGCTTAGCCCTATTAGAAATGCCTGCACCTGCGGGCGCAATCCACGCCATCGTCAACGCGGACGATGCGCGCTCTGCCTGCGCTCTGCTATGGCGAACTCAAGACGAGCGCAATACCTGGGGATTATTTTTTGAAGAGGGTCAATGTCAGCTTAGGCTGCAAACTGAGGGCACCTGGTCGCAAATTGCGAGGGAAGAAGGTTACGGGCTACGCGAGGGGCGCAACGCCGTACAGATTTTAGACAGCGGCCAGTCGTTTAGTCTTTATCTCAACGGTCAGCTGTTATTTGATCGCTGGTTTGCGGATACTCGATTGGCGGCGCTGGCAAAACCACCTCTTGGGAGTATCGCCCACATCGGACTGCTCTATAAAAATGGCTACCCCGATAGCAGTAATGGCCCTGCTTTTGCCCATATAGAAGCCCATCCGAGAGAAATTCCCATTCCCCCGGAGTTTAAGCTGGGGCATCCCTGGCAAACCACAGGCACCGAAATTCTTGTCACAGACAGCTTTACCGGATCTCCTGGGGAGTTGTCTCATCGTCCGGTTGAAGTTGGTGACGGTCAGTGGCAAAGAACGCTAGGCATCGGGCAAATGCAGCTCACCGGAGAGGGCGCACTGAAGGTGGACGCCTCTGTAGCGCACCCTAATCCGGGTCGTCTTGCCTATACCGTTGCTTGGTCAAACCCCACTTTTGCAGATGTTTCCGTCGATATTTTGCCACCGGGCACGGCTCGCCATCAGGAAGAGAGAGGTAGAGGTGGCCTCATTTTCTGGCAAGATGCCGACAACTACATCACGATTAACCAGTGGTTAGATGACGGCTATGGCGGCGCGGCCATATCCGCGTTTTTTCATGTAGATGGATTTGAAGAAGTTTACGACGGCATTTGGACAAAGGTGGGGACTCGGGTGCAGTGGGGCCAACAGCAAACATTTCGCATCGCGTTCGATGGCCTCCACTTTACGGTCTATTTGGGCAAAGAACCCGTGCTATATCGGGCGCTGACTGATATCTACCCAAGGTTCAAAGGCCTGTCTATTCAGCGGGTTGGTTTGGTTGCTAACTGGGAGTGGGGAGACGATACAGGCACTCAGTTCAGTCGGTTTGTGGCTAAACGGTGCTGACTGCCTGTCAATGGGTATGGGCTAGTGCACTCACTATAGTCAGTGCACTTATGACACAACGAGTCTACGAAGGACATCTCAAGGCGTAGACTCGTGTCAAGGTCTGCGTTGCCTTGATTTAACAGCCGTCTGGCCCACAGAACTTATTTGCACTCAGTACCTCTGCCTCACAGAGATAGACGATGCCTGAATAATCATCGAAGTAATTTAATGTGATCTCGTCCGAAATCTCTAGGGCCATATCCCGACTATCGGTAAGCACCTCAATTTTTACATTCGAGGAGGTGTTGGAGACGGTGAGCTGTCCCGATGATCGCACGTTGCGACTGCCTTCACCGCCCGCGTCCACCACTGTATAACCGGTCGCTCCGGCTTTTTTGATGATCTTGGCGATTTTTGTCAGCAGCAGCTTTTCTGTGACGATGACGAGCTTGGTAGCTGGCTTGGCCATGTGATTTACCTCTTTGTATGTGTATTCATTAAACTATATAGAATTAGCTGCCTATCAGCGCTTGGGCCAGCCCGATGTAGATCGGTA
>JBBSOB010000339.1:0-4685 GCA_038260205.1 Phormidesmidales cyanobacterium | reverse complement strand
GAAATGAATGGGGTAGTCGTAAGACACGGTTGGCACAAATGCAGACCCATCACCGATAAAGGCCGTACCGCGAACAGAAATAGGCAGCTCTAGAATGTTGTATCGGCCGTTGAGCACCAGGGCAAAATCGCTGTTGTTGCCCAGACCCAGACCGCCACCGATCCCCACATAGCTGCCGTAAGCGGCTTGGGCGTCAGCCGGGGCTTGAAAAGAAAGCGCGATCGCCAATCCAGCTGTAGCTCCAATCACTAAACCTCCCAACGGTCTAGTCAATCGCTTGCCAAAATCAGTGATCATCTCGGACTCCTCACAATTTAGGTAAGTAGCAGGGCAAAAACCGTTAGATTTCATACCACGCTAACTTGATTAATACCGGTAACAATCTACCACGGGGACGCAGGCCAACAAGGTGATTGATACAGTAAAGTCACGAGGCAAGTCACGAGGAGACAATGGTTAGCCTGTGTTGCGCATCCCCGCCGCCACGCCGTTAATCGTCAGTAGCGCCCCGCGTAACAGTTCGCCTTTGCTATAGCGCGATCGCACTCGTCCGGTCACCGCATCATTGCCATACTCTCTCAGCCGCTTTAGCAAGGCCACCTGCAAAAAGCTCAGCGGTACAATTGTGCCATTTCGTAGCTGCACAGAGCGCTGCAAACTCGGATCGCCATCTAGCAGCCGCTGATGATTGGTAATCTTCAAAACCACTTCGCGGGTGAGGTAAAACTCAGCGGCAATTTGGTCGAACATTTTTTGAAAATCTTCGCGCTTGTCGTCGCTGCTAAGCTGGCTCACGTAGTGCTGCGCAATCTGCAAATCCACCTTAGAAAGGGTCATCTCCACTTTAGAAATCACCATCTTAAAGAAAGGCCATTTGGAATAGAACGACCGCAGCAGCGTCAGATGCTCCTCAGGATTTTCCGCGAGCATTTCACTGAGCGCCGTGCCTACGCCATACCAGGAAGGCAGCAAAAATCGGGTCTGCGTCCAGCTAAATACCCAGGGAATCGCCCGCAACCCATCGAGATTACGCTTACCCTTGCGACGGGCCGGACGAGAGCTAATCTGTAGCTGAGAGATTTCTTGAATCGGCGTCACCTGATGGAAAAATTCAACCAGATCGGGCTGTTCGTAAATCAAGGCACGATAATGCTTGCGCGATCGCACACTTAGCCGCTCCATAATCTCATTCCAGGGCTTAATGCGATCAAACGTGCTGCCCAGAACACTGCTTTGAATCACCGCAGTCGTCACCGTCTCCAGGTTATACAGCGCCAGATCAGGCAGGTTGTACTTAGAAGCTAGTACTTCTCCCTGCTCCGTAATTTTGATCCGGCCATCCACGCTGCGACCCGGCTGAGCCAAAATCGCCTCGTACGCAGGCCCGCCGCCGCGCCCTACCGAGCCGCCCCGCCCGTGGAAAATGCGCAAAGCCACCGTGTAGTTATCAGCGATCGCCTGCAAAGCCTGCTGCGCCTTATGGATCTCCCAGTTACTGCTCAAAAATCCCGAATCTTTATTGCTATCCGAATAGCCCAGCATCACTTCTTGCAGCGCCGTTTCAGCCTCTTCGGGCTTGACCTTAGCCGCCGCCAACGCCTCATAGCCGCCCTGCAGCATCGCTCGATACAGCGGCAGTTCCCAAAGCTGCTGCATCACATCCGGGGCGCGGCGCAGATCTTCTACCGTTTCAAACAGCGGCACAATTTTGATCGCGCTAATGCCCGTCGCCGGATCGTAAAGTCCGGCCTCCTTGGCTAATAGCGCCACTTCCAACAGGTCGCTAGCCGTATGGCTCATACTAATGATGTAGCTCTGACAGATGCCGGGGCCAAACTCCTGATGCAGCTTACGCACCATGCGAAAGGTCGAAATGATTTCATTGGCTTTCTCAGAAAAAGACAGCTCGCCTGGAATTAGCGGACGCCGGGTTTTTAGCTCATTCGTTAGCCACTCTGTTTTTTCGGCCTCGCTCAAATCGTTATAGGGCCGATCCAAGACTCCTAAGTACTCAGCAATTTCGTTGATGGCATCAGAGTGATTGGTGCTCTCTTGCCGCACGTCTAGCTGAGCCAAATTGAAGCCGTAAATTTCAACCTGGCAAATCAGCTCCTCCAAATCCTGACAAACTAAGCCAGTCTCTTTCAAGTTGCTTTGAATCAGCTTCAGCTCGCGCAAAAAATCGTCGCCAGACTTGTAGGTACAGCCAATGGCCGCATTCGCTTCAGGATTGACTTCTTGCTCTTGTAAATAATCGCCGTTGTAGAGCTTCTGGGAGCGCTCCCTAGTTTCTAGCAATCGCGCTTCGATATAGGCCAGCTTCAGGCGATAAGGCTCCTGTCGATAGCGAATCGCCAGATCCTCATAGATGCCGGGCATCTGAGTTTGATCTTCTTCTAGCGATTCGAGCAAGTCAGGCAGCACTTCGCTCCAGTGCAGCGATAGGCTCAGCAGCTCGGTCAGGTTACGAACCGAGTGCAGATATTTGCCGATTACCATATTGCGTTGGTAGTTGGCCGTTTTCCAGGTTACCTGCGGCGTCACCGAAGGGTTGCCATCTCTATCGCTACCAACCCAGGAACCAAACCGACAAAAGTTTTGCTTTGGCGGCGTCAGATGCGGATAGGTGGCTTGCAAAGCGCGGCAAATGCGCTGATAGAGCTGAGGAATGGTATCGAATAGAACTACGTCAAAGTAATGCAGCGTAAATTCCACTTCGTCTAGCACAGACGGCTTAAACTGATGCAGCTCGTCGGTACGCCACCACAGCCGAATTTCTTCAATGAGCTGCGCTTGCAGATCTTTAGCCTCCCAAGAGGAGAGTAAACCCAGCGCTCTAGCCCCTTCTTCTTCATTATCTAGCTGCCGCAAAATCGCCGAGATCCGCCGCTGCTTATCGCGGATGGTGTGGCGCACAATCTCCGTTGGGTGCGCTGTAAAGACCAGGCGAACGTCTAGCTGATTGAGCAAACGCTGGATGATTTGGGGCGGCACGTTCAACCGCTTTAGCGTAGGGAAAAGCCAGTAAAAGGTGCCCACGTCTTTGCCCGTTGTCCTCGCATCTCCTAGGCTGCTCGTTTCGGCGATCGCTTCACCCAGCGGATTGTCCCCGTTCAAGCTATGTCCTTCAGCGAAGCGCTCAGGCAACCGACTCGACGGATGCTCTAGGCTAGCCGAGGCCACCGCCGCATCTTCGTAAGCGGCCCGGTATTGCCGTTGCTGTCCGCGCTGCTCGTAATGCTGCTCGACAATATTGATGAGCTGAAAGTAAAGCGCAAAGGCTCTCGCCATCTTGATGGCATCGTCTAGTTCTAGCTCTTCAATAAGCTGCAGCACCGGAGCCGCATCGGCAGCTTTGGCTTGACCATCTGGGGCGCAAAGCTGTCGTAGCCGGGTCAAAAGCGCTACCAAATCAGGGCCGCATTCGTCTTGGAGAACGGCTGTCCAAGTTTCTTCTACGCTTTTGAGTCGGTTGCGCAGCAGCCAATCGTGAGGAGCAGCGGCAGCGATAACGGTGGATTCGGATGCGTTGGTGAGAGTCTTAGGCACGGGTTTCCTTGAATAAAGACCTTTTAGAGGGGAGGATCGAACTCATGCAGATAAGACGCTACTCAGGCAGGATTGACTCGCCATGATTGTAGGAGCTTTGGGGACAGGGCGGGGCGATTTTAGCAAGGCCATGGGGCGATTTGAAAATATGCCGACACATTTGGGGCGAAAAGGGGCGATCGCTCTACCGTTGGCAGACGGCTAGCGGCAACTACTCAAAAATCGCTCAGGTACGGCTTAAAGAAATTGCCGAGATGAAATGGACAAGGTTTTTTTAGGGCTGCGTCACTTTCTTTTGATTTAGGTATTTAGATATTACTAAATGTTCAGCAGCAAAGATTCAGCATCAAATATTTAGCACCCAATGTTCAGCATCAAATATTTAACACTCAATATTTAGCACCCAATGTTCGGAAGAATGGCGATCGCCGAACTTTAGCGATCATTTCATCAACGGCAGGCTAGGCAACCGATCGCCTCTAAACAATTCGTCGCTAGCTTGACCTAGCTCTACTAGGCCATCAGCTACGATATAGCTTGCAGCTAGTAAAGAGACTAGTGGCAGGCTGCTAAGGCTAATGATGACTTCGCTCGCCACCGGAAACTGAACGCGGCGTCGGGGAGAAGGAGAGGCTTCTGGCTGACGGAATGACTGCATAGCTTTGGCGTATTAAAGAGATGACTGCATACGGGAATAAACTGAACTTATCCTAAGTCTTATCATCTGCTATCTGGTAGCGATTAGCTAGTGCGCAGCGAGTTCGAGCTAGATTTAACAGCCTCTCCCCATCTCGGCCAAGGGGTGGGCAACGGCGTCTTAGAGCGTTCCAAGGCGCTTTCAGTCGGGGGCTTGGGGAATGCATCGGGTAATTACGTAGGCCAGATGGTTCAAACTGCACTAGGCGATCGCCTAATATCTACTAGTGTAAAGTACACAAACATGCCCTAAAATGCAGCGGGCGCAGGAAAGTTTAAGCGATGCCCTTGTAAAATAAACGTCCTTATAATAATGAGCAACCCAGGAAGAGCAACCCAGGGAACCATCAGTAAGAGCTATCGGTAAAAACTATCGGTAACTAGTCGGGTAGCTAGTCGGCAACCGGCTGATTTGAGATCGCCACCGCGTAAGATTAAAT
>JBBSOB010000338.1:0-4687 GCA_038260205.1 Phormidesmidales cyanobacterium | reverse complement strand
GGCGTAGCTTCCATACACAGGGTAAATCTGAAAGTTCTGAAGCCGTCATTAGGATAGTCACATGCTGGAGGCGAGGCACGGCTGCTCGCAGCTCTGAGGCGGCTAGCGGATGAATTAAATACTGATCTTCTAGGTAGATGAATCGTTGAGCGCTGCGAATAGCCGCGACTAACAGGTTCTTAATATCGCGCTCTCGGGGGAGGGTGCTGCCTCGGGTAACTGGATTGAAGGTGCGAGCGATCGCAACTGCGCAGGTGCCACCCGTGCTAGAGCGTCCGGCTCCAGGCGACGAAATTGACGAGGGAACAGCTTCGCGGCGACCTAGCAACGTTCCTTTCGTTCGATCTAGTCGGGTATGGTCGGGGTGATGATCCCATCGGCGAATAAAGGTTTGCAGCAAATCGTAGGCAGAGGGGCCAGCAATCCGGCAGTGATCGTCGTGCATAGGCGTTCCGCCGCCGCCGGAACTGCCGGCAGCTCGAAGGCGATCGCTATTGATATCAATACCGCCGCAGAACGTCACCAGTCCCTCACCGCACTTCACAATCAGCACTTTTTGGTGGTGCGAGCCAAATGAGCCAATAGGACTTGGTGTTGCGTTGTCTAAAATAGCGGCCCCGGACGCCAGCCGGTTGATTCGGCGCACTTCCGCGCTGTTTTGAGTGCCGACTTGATCCCACAGCATGACTCGAATTTGAACGCCCCGACGAGCCGCCGCGCTCAGCAAGTTCTGAAAAGTACTGCTCGCATCGCCCGGTATCATCTCAAAGCTATCTTCTAAAATCCATCCCAGCAGATAAATGTAGTGAGTCCCATTTTGCGCAGTGCGAATAGTGCGTACCATCTCTCGAAAGGTGTCTGGCCCGTCAATCAAAAACTTGACGGCATTCCCCGTGCGCAGGGCACCTGCCGAGCTAAGAGCACCGCTCAATATGGGCGACCAGCGAGCGGGATTGAGCGCTGTTGGCGCTGAGCGAACGGCAGGAGACTCGATGCTCTCTTGCGAATGTTTAGCAAGACAGGGATGCGTTCTGGGGAAGTATCCTTTGTTGAGAATTTTCCCAGCGCCAGCCGTGCGACAGTCAAAATGCATCACGTCGCCACTTTGCCTCTCGCCAAAGTCAACGGCTCCCCAAGCCAGACAGGCTCGATCTCGAAGCGCAATGACCAGCTCTAACGGCAGGTTCAAAAAGCCGTTTTGCGGATCGCGCGTGAGGTTACCTCCTTTTAAGTAAGAACTCAGGGCCTTCAAGTCGGCGCGGATTTGCTCCATCCATCGCTTCTTAGCCTCCTCTATTGATTCGCTAGCCGCAGAAAAAATGTCAGGAGTATCATCAGCTCGCCGCGCGATTAGCTGACGCTGTAGCTGCGCGCTGTCGTCCGATAGCTGAAGGTAGGATCGCAGCTGTGCGTCTCGCAAGCTTAGTTCGCGATGAATTCCTGTTGTATCTAGCTGCTGCGCTAGACCATGCAAGTAGCGGGCAGTAAAGGAAAAGTTAGTTTTTCCAGTTAGCAGGCGAGCAGCGCGATCCATGGTCTGCTCAAAATAGCGATTTCCAGTTGGTCGATCTGGATTGCCCGCTATCCAGGGGTTGCCAATATATTTGAGGTCAAAGGCCAGACCAAAACTATGATTGCCAGAGTTACTCAGGCGCGTCCCTCGATGCCGATCGTGGGCGACAATTCCAAAGCGCTGGCCTAGCTCAACCGGGGTGGTATCCGGATATTGACTCAAAAATGATTGTTCTACCTGCCGCAGCTTGCGAATCATCAGGAGATGAATGCCGTTGGTAAACTGTTGTCCTAAAAAAGTAGGATTGACCAAATGGCTATACCAGTTGCGAGCAGTAAAGCTGCCTCCCGTAGCGCGGCTGATAGCGCGATCGCCAGCGTTGAGACGACTTTGTACCGCCTTGTTTGGTCGATCGACGCTCTGCAAACCGACGCGATCTATTAACCCCAAATTGTCGAGTACGGACTCACCCGCGAGTCCATCATGCGCTTTTGAATCGAGATAGCACTTGATCTGAAACTGGTGAATGGCTTCTACTAAAATAGCGCTGTCAGGGCGGCTTTTCTCTACCAAGATAGGCGCGTCAACATGGGCAGCGTTGTAAAGCGTAATGGCCCGCTCCACGCTGACGAAATCTACATAGCGTGACAGCGCCAAAGCAATGTTGTCGAAGGCCACGCCTGACACTTGAGGATGCTTTTTCCGGTTCCAGTCCAGCGCCGCCGCCTGCTGATCGGCATCCATTAGCGGCGAGACAATCCGGCTGCGTTGGCGACTGCTAAATTCTGGCACCGCCGCTAGCACATCAATTCCAGCTGCGATCAGATCTACTCTCGGTAAAAGAGGCAGTTGGCCACCTAGTATTTCCGAGGTTGTTTGGCTCGTTAACGTCTGTTCGCTTGCCTCTGCTGTTCGATCAACACCCGATTCTGTAAAAGCGTCTGCCTCAGCTGGTCGAATTCGCACCACCATCTGGTTCGCCGGTAACCGCCCAGTTTGATCGCTCAATCGGCGGGCAAATGGCTGCGATCGCTGGTGAGGAAAAGCACCGGCTTCTAGCACCTGAACGTAGCTGCCAAGTACAGCAGATTCAGCCTGGAGGCCGCGACTGGCCAAATCCGGAGCTGAAACCATCTCGCTCGAAGCCAGCATTGCCGCGTGAGCCAACTGGCCCTCTCCCAAAGCGCGACGCAGCATAATTTGACCGGCTTCTAAAGTCTGCGAGACGGGTTGCCCTGGCGCAATCACAACTTCAAAGAATTGTTCATAATAGTCTCTCAGCGCCGCGTTTCCATAAGGACTGAACGCATCGAATATAGCCGCTGGAGAGAGTGTTTCTGTGTGAGCTAATTGGCTTTCGGAAAAGTCGTTTAGCTCGACTAAATGAGAAAGCCATGTTTCTGAATCGAGCTGATTTTGGCTCATCGCGATCGCCTGCTCGGCCCGTTCCAAAACAGATAGCCCACCGGGTGCCATCGTTTCCTTTAGCCCATCCAAACTTTCAGTTTCCCAGTCATCAAAGTCCACCGAGTCGCCACCGCAACAGTCTGTATCAGTGGCCGCTTCAGCTTCAGTCACTACAGCCTCGTACAATTCGAGTGCTGCTGCTAGCTCGGCGTTAGCTTCGCTCAAGCTATCGGGCGAGCCATCTGCTTTTAAATCTTCCAACCAAATGGATTCTACGGGTGAACTTTCAGCGATCGCTTCAGCCGTACCACCGGTCTTAAATCGTTTAGCTTTGGCGGAGCCTACCAGGCTGGGCTCGTTGCCAATTTTATGGATATCTGAAAAATCAATCTTACCTTCAAAACCTTCAGTTCTAACACCAAAGGCTTTGGCCCAAGCTTGAGCAAAGCGATCGCTATTGCAGCCGACAAAGCGATGTCTTTTAGAGATGGTCGCGGCTTTAAATCGCGCTTTAAGGCTGTTGTTGTCTTTAATAGTGTCAATCTCTATAATGGCATCGCTCGCAGGGGCGACCGCTTCAGCGCGATCGCTGTGAGCCAGCGTCAGCCAAAGTCCGCCGCTGGCATGACCCCAATACCACACCCGTGAAATCGGGTCGCTAAAGGTTTTTAGCTTCTTCCACAGATCGTTGGCAGCGCTAAACCAAACTAAGTGCCAGCCGCGCTGCTGCGCTCGTTTTTCAAGCAGATCGACATAGGATGAAAAGCCTTCTGTCTCAACGGCTTTGGTGGCTGTGCGCTTCTGTTTAATATCGTCTTCCCAGCGCCGCACATAAGCCGGTTTATAAATTAGCCACCAGATATCTTCCCTTTTATCAGAGAAAGCTTTTTGCTTAGCAGCAGTGTCAGTCAGCAACAGCGGCGGCGAAACATAGTTCGCCCAAGACTTGTCGTGCTCTACATCGCGATTGTCAAACAGACCTGGCCCACCTGAAACCATAATGAAGTTGTGCTGTTTAGTCTCTTCAATATCGGCAGATTCGCTTAGCTCGTCCTCAACAAATCCATAAACAATCTCATCAAGCTGGTTCGGCTCTGTTGCATTATCTGTTTCACTATTTGAGTTCATGACATTCTCCTTAAGCTTTATGGGATTGAGAGGACTGGCTGGCAAGTGGTTCAATCGCGCCTCTTTCACCGCTCGCGCTATGTCCAAATAGCCGCTGCCCACCCGCTCTGGCGCTTCACTATCGGCGACTGTGGCCTGTGAGAGCAGCAGGCGACGGGTAACTTGAACTGGTAGCAGTTGGCTAGCAGCTTCAAACATCAGGGCGACGGTTCCAGCAACGTGAGGCGCGGCCATACTAGTACCCGATTTACGCATGAGCAAAGGAGCCTCGACCTGTCTGATATGGTCTGTCGATCTAGCCGCCAAAACGGCAACGCCAGGTGCAACAATATCTGGCTTGGTTCGACCATCGCGAGTGGGGCCACAGCTGGAAAATGGGGCGATCGCCCGGTCGGTAGCATGAGCGTTATACGCGCCCACCGCGATGGTGCGAAAGCCGTTGCAAATGGTGCCAGTGGTCGTGCTGCTAACGGCATCTATCGAAGCAATGCGAGACTGACTGTGAGGCAGCGAAGAATCCCGCTCAATCCAAACGTGAAAGCTGCCGTCAACCACATCTTCACCCGTCAGCGAAATCTCCCAATCAAGAGGAGTGCTGCTCGCGCCATCTGGATAGAGAAAGATGTCGATGTGATTATC
>JBBSOB010000337.1:0-4802 GCA_038260205.1 Phormidesmidales cyanobacterium | reverse complement strand
CGCCAAAGCTGCTCAGAAATAGCTGAGAGATCGTTCACTCGCTCGGTGTCTAATGAAATTAGCCGCTGTTTTGCGGGCGAGCCAAGTAGCCAAAAGCCAGCGATGCTAACTGCGATAACAGCGCCTAGTGAAGCAAAAATAAAGACTCGATCCGCCGGACGAGAAGATTCTTTAGTCATTAGCTGGCCTCCACGGATCTGGGGGTTCGACCACTTGATTCTGCGGGCGATCGCTTCAGCCATTTCAGGTAATAAACCAAAATTCCGCCGTCTATCAGCAGCACAACCAATGCCTTAACCACAAATCGAGTGGTCAGCTCGCCTCTAAGAAAAGACGTTAAAAAGGCAATCAGGGTGCAAACTCCAATAATTGAAACAATCAGTAGCGTCAGATAGGTAAGCCACTTGCGCACGCCCGAAAAGTGCTTCTCACGATAGCGCTTTAGCTCCTGGTTAATCAGGCGCATCATGAATAAGTAGATCGGGTAGGCGACGATTAGCCTTGCTAGACCAAACGCAATGTCGTAGTCAGAGCTGCCGTATGAGTTTTGGGTGGCATCGGGAATAGCTCGATTGATATAAATAAAAGCCAGTTGCCCTAGCGCCTGCGCCCAGGTGCCTAGCATGGCAAAAGAGAGTAGGTACAAAAAGGCATCTTTAGCAGATTCGGTGCCACTAGACGGTGGAGCGGGAATCGGATAGCCCGTTAATCGCTCGTATACTTCAAAGAATGCGCGCTCTACGTCTCGCTGAGGCCAGCCAAACTGCTTCAGCATCTGTGCGACAAATTCGTCTGAAGCACCGCGATCGCGCGCCCGTTCAATAAAAATCACAATATCTGAAACCGGCCTATCCGCAGCCGGTTCGGGCAACGGGTTAATCGATGGATTACTCACAAAATTTAGCCCAAGATAAATTGGCAGGTCGCTGGCAAACGCCTGTTGCACTCTACCTAGCCACTTCCAACAGAACCACTTCCAGCATAGCTACTTCCAGCATAGCCACTTCCAGCATAGCTACTTCCATTTTTTACACAGAAGCTGGCGTTTTTTATGAGGCCGCCGCCGCCTTTCGAAGCGCTGCGATCTGCGCCCGAATTTCTTCTGTTTGTGCTATCAGCTCGCTCTGAGCCAGCTCAGACTGTTCGCCAGACGCTAGCCACTTAAGCTGCACTTGCTTGGCCTCAGCCTCAGCATCTCCCAAAATCAAACCTAGCAACGCACCGCTGCGATCCGCTCGCTTAAACTGTTTGCCAAAGGCGCTGCCGCTTAAATCAACCTCTACCGAATAGCCTGCTTTTCGCAGATCATTCGCTAGCTTTACCGCCTGAAACTCCGCCTTTTCGCCGCGTGAGATGAGGTAGATATCAAGCTCTACCTCAGTGCTAAACGTCCCCATTTGCTCTAGCAAAATAATCAGCCGCTCCATGCCCATGCCAAAACCAATCGCAGGCGTATCTGGCCCGCCAAGCTGAGAAACCAATCCGTCGTAGCGACCGCCGCCGCAAACGGTGGCCTGTGCGCCCAGGTCGGAAGATTGAATTTCAAAGGCGGTGTGGGTGTAATAGTCTAGGCCGCGTACTAGGCGAGGGTTGATGTTAAAAGGAATGCCTAAATCGGTGAGCAGTTGTTGAACGCCGTCAAAATGTTTTTGCGAATCATCGCTGAGATAGTCGAGCAGGCTGGGCGCATCCACAACGATTTCTTGAGTGCGTTTGTCTTTGCTGTCTAGAATGCGCAGCGGATTGCGCGTTAGCCGATCTTGTGAGTCGGCGTCCAGTTCATCTTTGAAAGGAGTGAAGTAGCCGACTAGGGCGTCGCGATAGGTTTGGCGATCTTCGCCGCTGCCGACGGAGTTGAGGTCTAGCGAGAGAGCAGTGAGTCCTAGCTGGTTGAGAATTTGGGTGGCGATCGCAATTACCTCTACATCGGCTCTTGGATCTCGGCTCCCCAAAATTTCTACATCGAGCTGATGAAACTGCCGTTGCCGACCCGCCTGTGGCCGCTCATAGCGAAAGGCTGGCCCGGTGTGCCAAAGCCGCTGCACGCCGCCCTGCGCATGTAGTTTGTTTTGAATAAAGGCACGAACTAATCCAGCCGTAATCTCAGGTCGCAAGGCAATCGAGCGTCCCCCGCGATCTTCAAAGCTGTACATCTCTTTGCCAACCGCGTCGGTGGCCTCTCCAATGCCTCTAGCAAACAGCTCAGTCTGCTCGAAAATAGGCGTCCGAATTTCGCGATAGGCCCACTGCGACAGCACTTGCCGGGCAATGCCTTCGATGGTTGCCCATAGCGGAGACTCGGAAGGCAAAATATCGCGGGTTCCCCGAATGGCTTGCAGCATACCCATAAAAATTCACCTGAACATGAGTGAGCATAAACGCAAGGGTCTATGCCAATGAAAGAGAGGAAATCAGGCTAGCTTACAATCTGCGTCGCTAGCAAGCTACCAAAAGCCTTTACCCTATCTAGCCGTCCTGATTCCGCTCTGGCAGATGACAGCAGTTGAGTTCGTCAATACAAACTTTGCCCGACTGCAAGGCCCACCGAACCAGCGCAACTCGGTTCCCGGTGTCGGTTTTGTTTAGCACGTTGCTCACATGGTTATCGACCGTGCGCTTGCTAATGCCAAGCTCTTCTGAAATTTCTTGATTCGTGAGTCCAGCCGATACAAGTTCAACAATTTGCAGCTCACGCTGAGACAAAGTCTGCTGAGACTCATTTTGGTCTGAATCGATCGCAGCTTGCGTGTCGCTCGAAGAAGATTGGCTAGAGGACATGAACGTCTAATCTGTATTTATACTTAGTCAGTAACTCTAGTCTAGTCATACAGTTGGCAAATCCCGCTAGTCTTAACAGAATATTTCTCTATGGCGGCTCAGATGCGATCGCTTTAAACTCTAAACACCCATCTTCAACCGAATCTTAGCTCCACTATTATTTATGATGTTTATGAAACCGTCACCCTCACAACCTAACTGTTTTTGGCCTTGGTCTTTTAAAAGCAAAGGCGATCGCTTCCTCAGCTATGTCCTAGCGGCCGTTCTCTGCCTGACTAGCCTATTGAGCTTTCCTGCGCTCAGCTTAGCCAATCCCTCATCTACTGCTGTTGCCATCGAAGCGGCCCAAGCACTAACCGGCTCGTCAGCCGATAGCGCGGATATTGCGGCGGATAAAGTCGATCAGTTTGCCGCTGCCTACCTCAAAATCCTTCAGCTACTCAGCGATAGAGAGCCAGAACTCCCTGCCGCTGAAACTAGCGCCGAAGCCCTCAAGGTGCAGCAGTCAATTGAGGCTGAAGCCGTTGCTTTGATTAAAGCAAGCGGATTAACGATGCCTGAATATATGCAGATTCTGGGGCTAGCTAGTCAGGATGCTAGCTTTCGAGACAAGGTGCTGGGCCGAATGGACGAGTCGATGGCGTCGTAGGATCTTTGTCAAGCCGCTTGAAACGACATAGCGACGCCATTCATGCAGTAGCGTTTGCCGGTTGGTTTAGGGCCATCGTCAAATACATGGCCTAAATGTCCGCCGCAGCGATCGCAATGCACTTCAGTACGCGTCATAAAAAATGCGCGATCAGTGGTGGTGGCCACGGCATTGTCGAGCGGAGCATAAAAGCTGGGCCAGCCCGTGCCGCTATCAAACTTGGTCTCTGACGAAAACACCGGATTGCTACAGCCCGCACAGCTATAGGTTCCAGCGGTAAATAGCTTGTCGAGTGGGCTGCTATAGGGCCGCTCAGTGCCTGCTTTCCTTAGGACAGCAAAGGCTTCGGGAGATAATTGTTCGCGCCACTTTGCTTCTGATTTAGTGACCTCGTAAGGATTGGTTTTTACTAGCGCTACTTCAGATTGCGAAGCGGTATCTAGTGACCCTGCGGCCTGAGATTGCGAGGGGGCTGCTAATTTTGACTGAGTGGCTAGACGGAAGAGAGCAGCCATACCGACAAAAGCGCCACCGGCCTGCAAAAAACGACGTTTATTCATGAATGAAAGGCTTTACCTAAATTCTAAAACTAAATAGAACTAAATATGTGTTTCTAGTGTAAACAATGTCGCTGAGCCTTTACTGAGCTTTAAGGCTGAGCTTAGGGCTGAGTCTTAAGGAAGCGACCCAAGCCTAAGATCAAAAAAGCCTGAGCCGCTCCAACCTATGAAAATAAGCATGGAAAAATAACCTTGCCCTTATCTGGCAATCGGCTGACGTCCCCGCTCTATTTCTCGCTCTGTTCCCCGGTCTTTGAGCATGGTAGAAATTAGTGATGCTGGCTGCTGCTTGTGCGGCCAAGCAAACGCATGACGAAACGCCGATGCCTGGCAAGCCCTTAGCTCGTCAAAGCCAATCACATCTTGAGTGAGCAAATCCTCATACTCAAAAGGCAAGCGCACGTTGTGCAAACCCGCATTATCTGTACAAATCGCAATATCCACGCCCGCCTCAAAACAGCGGTCGAATATGGTCTTAAGCTGACCGATATTGTCCAAAGTGCCGGTTTGAAAGTAAGTCGTCGGACAAATTTCCAGGCATTGCCCTCTAGCGGCAACGTCCTTTAGCAGCTTAGGATGGTTCAGCGGAATTTGAATGCCGTGCCCAATGCGATCGAGATAAGGCAGCAGCTCAGGGTAGCAGCCGTCCTTAGTTTCGTATAGATGTCCGGTCGTGTTTAGCCCTAGCTCGCGAGCTTGAGAATACAGCCGCTTTAGCGCTTCTATGTCGTAAACCGAATCGCCACCCGCAATGTCTACACCGCAGACATGCTCAGGATACTGGGCTGCTAGCTCTAGCGTGGCGCGGTTGGTTT